>VAYJ01000056.1 GCA_005888465.1 Actinomycetota bacterium | reverse complement strand
CCGTCGGCAGCGCCTCGAGGCTCCACGTGTTCGGGATCCGTATGCATGCCCGCTCCATCGATCCTAGCCCTCGTCGACGCCGGCCGGAGCGCCCGCCGGGACGACCCGACCTGGGCCATCCCGACGACGCATTCCGTGACGCATCATGTGCGAACCGGCCCTCAGGCGATCACTGGATGCCGTTGGCCGTGCACACGTCCGCTCCCGCAATGGCGCAGATGGCCGTGGCGGTGTCAAACCCGTCCTTCACCACCGTCTGCTGCATGTTCGTCTTGTCCACCCACACCGGGGTCAGCAGCGATGCCGGCTCCGAGATGCTGGCGTCGGCTGGGTCGACCGTGCTGCCGTTCACGAGTGCCGCCGGAGGCGTCGCGCCGGCCAGCAGGATCGTGGCCAGGGCCACTGCGTCCTGAGCCTCGAGGTAGATGGGCTTGTACACCGAGCCGCACTGGTAGTCCTGGAGGACCCAGGCCATCCCCTGAGGCGTCGCGTCCTGCCCGGTGGTGGGAACGCTCTTGGCTTTGACGCCCGCCCCCTTGAGGACGGTGATCACGGAGTTGGCGAGCCCGTCGTTGGCCTCAATCGTGGCATTGATCTCCGGGTGCGCGGTGTACTCCTGCTGGAAGATCGTTCCGCCCTGGGTGTTGTTCCACCCCGGGGCGAAGTTCTCCCCGACAAGCGTGTAGCCCTTGTCGTTCGTGGCGCCGGAGGCAACCGTCTTCTCCTTCTGGCCCCACACGATGTTGTTGTATCCCTGGGCGAACGAGATCGCGTTCGGGTCGGTGTCCTCTCCCCCGTTGAGGACGAACACCTTGGGGCTGGAGATTCCCCAAGCGCTGACGCAGGTCTCGAATCCGTTCCCGATCAGCTCACCGACCTGCTCGTTGTCGAAGCTCACGTAATACGTCTTCGTGCCCTGGAAGGTCGCGCGGTCGTAGCTGATGAGGGTGACTCCCTTCGACTGGGCCAGCTTCGCGATGGCCACGCCGGTCGGGCCGTCCAGCGGGTCCATGATCAAGACCTTGGCGCCCTGGTTGATATCGGCCGTCGCGTCGCTCAGCTCGGTTGCGTCGCTCCCCTGGGCGTTGTCGATGCGGTACTGGCTGGTCGTGTACCCAGCGGCGTCGAAGGCTTGCTTGAGGAGTGGCGCGTCGAAGTCCACGTATCGCGTGGAGGAGGTCGTGTCCGGCAGGATCACTCCCACCTGCAGCGTGTTCTTCCCCTTGGTGGCCGATGCCGTCAACGACTTGAACTTCGACATCGTCAAGGCGATGTCGCTCGTGAAAGAGCTCACGCTGATGCCAGGCGGGACGTTGGCACCCCCCGACGAGTTGGAACCCGTCGTCGACGACTTGCTGCAGGCCGCGGCGATCAGGATGAAGGCTCCCACGCCGACCGCCACTCGTGTGGATCGGTGCCTGCTCGACTGCATGGCGTCTCCCTTCCTCGTGCGTCGGGAGCAATCTCGATCCAGCCCAAGCGATTGTCAAATCGTGGAAGTAGCCGTGATCGAAGAGAGCCGCAGTGGCCGTCAGGTCGGTATCTCCTCGACCCGACATGCGCTAGGAACTTAGGAAGTGTCGCCCTTGAGGAGTCGCGCGTGGTGCTCCATCCCGACCTTGTACCGCCACGCTTGGTAGACGACGTTGCGGATGGTTTCGGGCGGGCACCCCTTGACGAGGAACGCGTACGCGCCCGACATCTGGGTCGTTCGCTGCAGCAGCTCGCCCTCGTACGAGGTCAGGATCACCACCTGCGTGGAGGGCAAGGCCTGCTTGATCATCCGCGTGGCCCCCGTTCCGGCCACTACGGGCATGCGGAGATCCATGAGGACGACGTCCGGCTCCAGGGCGATGGCGAGCTCGACGCCTGCACCCCTGACGCGCTCAGCACCTCGCGAAGGAGCCGGCGGTTCTCTTCGTTGTCCTCAACCAACAGAACCCTGGGCCCCCACGCGGTGGGATCCCCCTTCACGCATTCGAGTATCCGGACGCGGGGGACGGCCGCACACGGCCAATGGTCGAGAGCTGTCTCGGCTCTTGGGCCTACGCCATCTCAGCCTGCAACGCCGGCAGGGGGAGGGAACCGAGCTCCAGCAGCCGGTCGTGGAACGCCGGCAGGGAGAAGGCGTCGCCCTGCTTGGCCGCAGCCGCGGCGCGCCACTTCTCGATCTCGAACTGTCCGATCTTGTAGGCGAGCGCCTGGCCGGGCATCGCGATGTACCGGTCGACTTCGATCGCGGCGTCGACCGGCGGCACGCCGCCGGCGACCATCTGCGCGATCGACCGGTCACGATCCCACTGCAGGGCGTGGATCCCCGTGTCGACGATCAGCCGACACGCGCGCCACGCCTGCGCCTCGAGCATCCCCATGCGCTCGTACTCGTCGAGGAACAAGCCCATCTCGTCCGCGAGCCGCTCGCTGTACAGGCCCCAGCCTTCGGCGAACGAGCTCCCGGCGAAGATCCCGCCGAACCGTCGGAGCGCGGGGCGGTCGGTGAATTCCTGCTCGATCGAGATCTGGAAGTGGTGGCCCGGGTTCGCCTCGTGATAGGTCATCGTGGCGATGTGGTGCAGCGGCCGGTTCGGCAGGTCGTAGCAGTTGACGAAGTAGATGCCCTTGCGCCCGCCGTCGCCCGTCCCGGGCTGGTAGAACGCGCCGGCCATGTCCTTCTCGCGGAAGGGCTCGATCTCGCGGACCTCGCAGTTCTCCGTCGGCACGCGCCCGAACCATCGGCGCGCCGCGTCCCAGCTGCGCTGGACCTGCCCGCGAACGAGCTCCACCAATTCCTCGCGGGTGGCGGCGAGGTTCTTGCCGCTCGCGGTGTGCGCCGCCTCGGCCCTCTCGGGGTCCGGAAAGCCGAGGGCCGTGGCGATGGCCATGCGCTCCTCCTGGATGCCGGCGAGGTCGCGGACGCCGATCTCGTGGACCTCCTTGGGGTCGAGCACGAGCGTCGTGAACCCCAGGATCTCCGCGGCGTAGATGGCGTCGCCGTTCGGCAGCGCGTACCGGCCGATCGTGTCGGTCGCGAGCGGGCGGTATGAGCGCAGCACCTCGAGGTAGCGCTGGTACGCGGGCCACACCTCGTCGCGCAGGACCTCGACCGCACGCTCGCGCCCCGCGGCGTCGGCCTCGGGGATCGGGGCGACGCCCGGCGTCTCCGCGGGCGACATCGCGATCAGGCGCTCGACCTGCCCGATCGTCCGGTCGACGACGAGGCCCGGCATGGTCTGCCCGACGCGCGCCCCGTCCTCGGCGACCCGGCCGGTCTCGTCCAGGAACCGCGGGATGCGCCGGAGGCGCTCGAGGTAACGCTCGACGCCCTCCGGTGTGGCGGCGCGCTGCAACGAGCCGAGGTCGGCCAGCAGCTGTCCGGGCCCGAAGAAATGGTTGACCGCGCCGAAGCGGTCTAGGCGGTGATCCACCGTCGCGAGGTCTCGCCGCGCGATGGCCTCCATCGTGGCGAGCGTGGTGCGCTCGGTCTCGCCGAGTCCGCTCCGGTCGAATGCCTCGAGCTCCGACAGCGCCGAGCGGTGCACGTCGGCGCGGTGCGCGAGGCCTTCCTCGCTCGGATCGGGCAGCCGGTCGTCGAAGCGCTCGTCGCCGATCATCGTGCCGATGAGCGGCTCGAGCCCGAGGAGCTCCTCCCAATACCGATCGGCGAGCGCGCGGGCCGATGCGTTGGCGTCCTGCATGTGGAATCCTCCGGTCGTCGTCGTGGTGGTGGTGAGGTGACCCGGAAGCATAGCCGCACTCGTTGAAGGAGGACCCGACGTGTACTGGATCGATCACGTGGTGGTCGCGGTCGAGGACCTCGACGCCGCGGCCATTCGGTGGCGAGAGGGGTTCGGCCTGGACTCGGCTCCGGGCGGCGTGCACCCCGCGTGGGGGACGGGCAACCGGATCGTGCCGCTCGGCCCGACCTACGTCGAGCTGATCGCGGTCCTCGATCCCACGAAGGCCGCGACGACCGACCTGGGGCGAGCTGTTGGCGAGGTTTCGTCGGCCGGCGACGCGCCGCTCGTCTGGTGCGTCGGGACCGACGACCTGGAGGGCACCGCCTTGCGGCTGGGCCTGGACATCGGCGGGGGAAGCCGCCGCCGGCCCGACGGCGTCGAGCTTCGGTGGCGGTCGACGGGCCTCGAGGCGGCACTCGCCGCGCCGTGGCGTCCCTTCTTCATCTCGTGGGACGTGGAGCCCGACTCCCATCCCGGCCGTGGGTTCGTCCACCACACAGTGGACGCGCCCGGGATCGCGTGGCTGGAGGTCGCGTGCGAGCCGGCGGCGCTCGTCGCGTGGCTGGGCGGTGAGGCCATGCCGGTTCGGTTCGTCGACGGCCGGCCGGGCCTGCGCGGGTTCGGCCTGTCGACGGCTCGAGGGACGATCGAGATCAGATCCCCCTGAGCGCCGCGCCCAGCGCCCGGAACGCCTTGCCCCGGTGGCTGATCAGGTCCTTCTCGCTCGGCGACAGCTCCGCCATCGTCTTTGTCTCCCCCCACGGCAAGAAGATCGGGTCGTAGCCGAAGCCGCCCGTGCCGCGCGGCTCCAAGATGAGCGAGCCTTCGCACGTCTCCTCGTCCCACACGTCTTCGCCTGCGGGCATCGCGAGGAGCGCCACGCATCGATAGCGAGCGGTCCGCGCCGGCGGCGGCGATGCGCGGACGCGCTCGATCAGGAGTTGGAGGTTCTCCTCGTCGGAGGCACCCTCGCCCGCGAAGCGCGCCGACCGCAGCCCCGGACCGCCGTCCAGGAGATCGACCTCGATCCCCGAGTCGTCGGCGAGCCCGGCGACACCGACCGCCTCGGCCGCCGCGCGTGCCTTGAGGAGCGCGTTCTCCCGATAGCTCGCGCCCGTCTCCTCGACGTCGGGCCACGATGCGTCCTGGAAGGTGACCCATGCCACCGGCCAGTCCGCGCAGATGCGAAGGATCTCGCGGACCTTGCCCGGGTTCCGCGTGGCGATGACGACCCGATCAGGGAACACCTTGTTGGTCAGCCGGCCCCGTCCAGGACCTCGTGCTGGAACTCCGTGAGCCGGCGCACGCCCTCGGCCGCGAGCCCGACCAGGTCGTCGAGCTGCCGGCGCGAGAAGGGCTTTCCCTCGGCGGTCCCCTGGACCTCGACCATGTCGCCCCGGCCGGTCATCACGACGTTGAAGTCGACCTGGGCTCGCGCGTCCTCTTCGTAGCAGAGGTCGAGGAGGAGGTCCTCCCCCACCACGCCGGTGCTCACCGCGGCGACGGAGTCGACGAGCACGTCGGCAGGCACCGATCCGTCGGCTTGGAGCCGGTGCACGGCCTGCGCGAGCGCCAGGTAGCCCGCGGTGATCGAGGCCGTACGGGTACCCCCATCGGCCTGGATGACGTCGCAGTCGATCGTGATCGTGCCCTCCCCCATCCGTTCGAGCGCCGTGACGGCGCGAAGCGAGCGGCCGACGAGCCGCTGGATCTCTTGCGTGCGCCCCGAGGGCCGTCCGGCCTGGACCTCGCGCGGGGTCCGCACCGACGTGGCCCGCGGCAGCATCGCGTACTCCGCCGTCACCCACCCGGATCCGCTTCCCTGGAGGAACCGCGGCACGCGAGGCTCGTACGACGCGGAGACGAGCACCCGCGTCTTGCCCATCTCCAGGAGCACCGAGCCCTCGGCCCATTCGAGGTACCCCATCTCGACCCGCAACGGGCGCAGCTCGCGCGCGCCGCGGCCGTCGCCGCGCGCCGCCGGCTCGCTCACAGCTGCACCCGCATCCCCACCTCGGCCACGTCCACCGGCCCGCCGAAGGCGGCTTCTGCCATCCCGCGGGTCTCCTCACGGTCGTTCGTCGGCCAGATGTGGGTGAGGACGAGCCGCCCCACACCGGCGCGGGCCGCCAGGTCACCGGCGTCGGGTGGCGTGAGGTGGAACGGGCCCGCCGCTGGCGGCACCGCGAGCCACGTCGCCTCGCAGAGCATCAGGTCGGCCCCCGTCGCGAGCCGCACCAGCTCCTCGGTCGGCCCCGTGTCCGCGCTGTACGCGAGCGCCGTCCCGTCGGCCTCGATCCGCATCCCGAGCGTCGGCACGGGATGGCGCATCGGCGCGGTGCGGATCGAGAACGGCCCGACCTCGAACCCCGACCCGAGCTCTACGACGTGGGCGTCGAACGCTCCGGCGAGCTCGGGCTCGAGCTGCAGGGCGTGCTCGAACATCCCCGGCGGGGCGAACAGGTCCTGTTTTGGCAGGCGGTCCGGCACCGGGTAGTAGCGGGCGAGGAAGTACGGATACAGGTCAAGGAAGTGATCGAAGTGGCGATGGGAGATGACCACGGCATCCACGTCCGGGATGGCGACGTGAGCCTGGAGGTTCGCGAGCGTCCCGGTGCCCGCGTCCACCCAGAGGTTGAAGCCGTCATGCTGGAGGAGGTAGCCGCACGCGGCTCCGTTCGCCAGCGCCCACCCGCCGCCCGAGCCGAGGACCGTCAGCTCCATGACGTCACGCTTCGTCGAAGGGGACGTGGAGGGCGCCCGCGACCTCGGGGCCGAGGAACCGGCGGCCGAGCGCCGCGAACCGCTCGGGGTCACCCGAGGAGGCGAAGCGATGGACGGGCCGCTCGACGGCCTCCGACAGCAGCCCTTTCGCCGCGAGGATGTCGTAGACGTCGGCCGCCGTCTCGTCGGCGGAGCTGAGGAGCAGGACGTCCGGGCCCATCACGTGACGGATCGCGCCGCGCAGGAGCGGGTAGTGCGTACAGCCGAGGATCATCGTGTCCACGGCCGCGTCCTGCAGCGGCGCGAGGTACCGGTGCGCCTCGTCGAGGAGCTCCACGCTGGTGGTGTCGCCGCGTTCGACGAACTCGACGAACCGCGGGCAGGGCCGCGCGGTCATCTCGACGTCGGGCGCGGACTCGGCGAACGAGCGCTGGTAGGCGCCGCTGGACACGGTGACCTCGGTGCCGATGAGCCCGACCCGGCGGTTGCGGGTCGCGCGGACGGCGGCGCGGACGGCGGGCTCGATCACTCCCACCACGGGCACGGGCACCGCCGCCGTCACCTGGTCCAGGGCGGCCGACGTGGCCGAGTTGCACGCGACGACGATGAGCTTCACGTCGAGCGTGAGGAGGTACTGCGCGATCTGCACGGCGAACCGCCGGATCTCCTCGGCCGGCCGGGGGCCGTACGGGAACCGCGCCGTGTCGCCGACGTAAGCGATCGGCTCGGCCGGCAGGTCGTCCATGATCGCGCGGACGACCGTCAGGCCACCGAGGCCGGAATCGAACACGCCGATCGGCCGCGGGTCGCTCATCCGCTCGCTCCCCCTACCACCACAGCGTCTCCTCGACCTGCTTCTCCGCGAGCGCGAGGTCCGGCGCCCACGCCTTCGTGGAGAGATACTTCCACCCGCCGTCGGGGAGCAGGCACACGACGTCGCCCGTCTCCAGGCGCTCGGCCACCCGCCGCGCGACGTGGAGCACGGCGCCCGAGGAGATCCCGGCGAAGATCCCCTCGCGCTGCGTGAGGTCGCGCGCCCCGCGCAGCGCGTCGGCGGCGGAGACCAGGAACTTCCCGTCCAGGTGCGCCTCGTCGAGGAGCTCCACGCTGGTGGTGTCGCCGCGTTCGACGAACTCGACGAACCGCGGGCAGGGCCGCGCGGTCATCTCGACGTCGGGCGCGGACTCGGCGAACGAGCGCTGGTAGGCGCCGCTGGACACGGTGACCTCGGTGCCGATGAGCCCGACCCGGCGGTTGCGGGTCGCGCGGACGGCGGGCTCGATCACTCCCACCACGGGCACGGGCACCGCCGCCGTCACCTGGTCCAGGGCGGCCGACGTGGCCGAGTTGCACGCGACGACGATGAGCTTCACGTCGAGCGTGAGGAGGTACTGCGCGATCTGCACGGCGAACCGCCGGATCTCCTCGGCCGGCCGGGGGCCGTACGGGAACCGCGCCGTGTCGCCGACGTAAGCGATCGGCTCGGCCGGCAGGTCGTCCATGATCGCGCGGACGACCGTCAGGCCACCGAGGCCGGAATCGAACACGCCGATCGGCCGCGGGTCGCTCATCCGCTCGCTCCCCTTACCACCACAGCGTCTCCTCGACCTGCTTCTCCGCGAGCGCGAGGTCCTGCGCCCACGCCTTCGTGGAGAGATACTTCCACCCGCCGTCGGGGAGCAGGCACACGACGTCGCCCGTCTCCAGGCGCTCGGCCACACGCCGCGCGACGTGGACCACGGCGCCCGAGGAGATCCCGGCGAAGATCCCCTCGCGCTGCGTGAGGTCGCGCGCCCCGCGCAGCGCGTCGGCGGCGGAGACCAGGAACTTCCCGTCCAGGATCGCCTCGTCGAGGATCGGCGGCACGAACCCTTCGTCGAGCGAGCGCAGCCCGTAGACGAGCTCGCCCAGCTCGGGCTCGGCGGCGATGACCTTCACGTCCGCGCGGTGCTCCTTCAGGCGCCGCCCGGCGCCCGTGAGCGTGCCGCCCGTCCCGAGCCCGGCGACGAAATGCGTGACGTCGGGGAGGTCGCGGAGGATCTCGGCGCCGGTCCCCTCGTAGTGCGCGCGGACGTTCGACGGGTTGCCGTACTGGAACGGCATGAACCACGTCCCGCCCTTCGCCATGCGCTGCGCGATCTCGATCGCGCCGTTCGTCCCCCGGTCGGCCGGCGTCGTGACGATCTCGGCGCCGAACAGCTCGAGGAGATGCATCCGCTCGTCGCTCGCGTTCTCCGGGATGACGACCGTCAGCGCGTAGCCCTTGCGGGCGCACACCATAGCGAGCGCGATGCCCGTGTTGCCCGACGTCGGCTCCAGGACGCGCGCGCCCGGCGCGAGCGCGCCCGAACGCTCGGCGTCCTCGATCATGGCAAGCGCGATCCGGTCCTTCAGCGAGCCCGTCGGGTTCTGGCCCTCGAGCTTCGCCCAGAGCCGGACGTTCGGCGACGGCGAGAGGCGCGGGATGCCGACGAGGGGCGTGTTCCCGATCGTCCCCAGGATGTCATCCGCCCGCATCGCAGGGCGATTATGCCAGCGGACTAGGACACGCCCTCCGAGGCCGGCGTCGCGCCGACCGCCTCGAGCAATCGCCGGGACGCGGCCGCGACCTCCCCCACTGCGGCCTCGAACGCCTCGGCGTTGCGCTTCGACGGCTGGCGGTACCCGCTCACCTTGCGCACGAACTGCAGGGCGGCGGCCTCGATCTCGTCCTGGGTGGCCGGCTCGTCTTCGCGGCGGAGCGTCTTGATGCTTCGGCACATGCCCTCGATGCTACCGGGCGCGGCGGCGAAGGATCTCGCGGGCGGCGTTCGCGCCGGGGCGCCCGGTGACCCCGCCGCCCGGGTGGGCGCCGGACCCGCAGAGGAACAGGCCCTCGACGGGCAGCCGGTAGCGTGCGTGGCCGAAGAGCGGCCGCCACGCGAACAGCTGGTCGAGGCCGTGTTCGCCGTGCATGGGGTGGCCCTCGGTGAGGCCGTAGTCGCGTTCGAGGTCCGGGGGCGTGAGCACGTTGCGCCGAATGACCCGCGCCGTCAGCCCGGGCGCGAAGCGCTCGAGCCTCGCCAGGACGCGATCGCCGAGGCGGTCGCGCTCGGCGTCCCAGTCGCCCTCGCGGAGGCGATAGGGAGCGAACTGCGCGAGGACGAGCATCCGATGGCCGCCCTCCGGCGCGACCTTCGGGTCTGCGAGGCTCGGGATCGTCGCCTCGAGGAAGGGCTCGTCGGAGACCCGACCGTACTTCGAGGCGTCGAACGCCCGCTCGAGGTCGTCGATGCCGGGCGCCATGACGATCCGACCGCGCAGGCGCTCCTCGTCCGGGCCGGGAAACACGGGCAGCGCGTCGAGCGTCAGCTCGACGCGCGCCACCACGCCGGGCATCCGAAGGTTGCCCGCGCGCCACACGAGCGTCGGGCCGAGCGCGACGGGGTCGACCATCCCGAGCAGGACGCGCTTGGGGTCGACCCCGGACACGACGATCGGCGCGGCGAGCTCCTCCCCACCGGCGATCACGACGCCGGTGACGCGCCCACCCGCCACCGTAACCCGCTCGACGGTCGCCCCACATCGGATCTCGGCCCCGAACGTGCGAGCAGCATCCGCGAGCGCGCGCCCGACCGTGACCGAGCCGCCGCGCGCGAACGCCGTCTCTCCAGCGGCGCCACCGTCGTTCCCCGCCGAGTCGAACAGCAGGTTCGCTGCCGTCCCCGCCGACCACGGACCCATCGCCGCGTACCGGATCCCGCGGACCGCGATCGCCCCGCGGAGCGCGTCGGTCTCGAACGCGTCGCCGACCAGGTCCGCTACGGCCATCGGCAGGATGCGGATCGCCTCGCGCGTTTGCCCTCGGTCGCCCAGGCCACGGAACGCGCGCGCGAGCCGGAGGCCACGGATCGAGTCGGCGAAGGTCGGGCTCCCCACGTCGGGAGGCGTCGTCGCCGCGACATGCGCGAGGAAGCTCGCGACCGCGCGCACCTTCGCGTCGAACTTCGGAAACGCGTCCGCGTCGGCCTTCGAACGAGCGGCCAGCTCCGACGCCGTCCGCGCGGGATCGGCCCAGAGGGGCGAACGCGCGCACCGCCGGGCGGATGAACGCCACACCGTGTTCCGTAAGACGCAAGTCCCGCACCACCGTCGGGCTGAGCCGCCCCACGGTGAGCGCGAGCTCGGCTGCCCCGCCCGGCTCCTCGCGACGCTCGAGCACGAGCGTTCGCCGCCCGGCCTTCGCCAGGTAGGCGGCCGTGACGAGCCCGTTGTGCCCGCCGCCGACGACGATCGCGTCGAGCGGTGCGGTCACGCGGCCCTCCGCCGCCGCTCCTTCAAGACCTCGAGCGCGGCGATTCGGCCCGACGCGCCCATGATGCCGCCGCCCGGATGCGTGGCCGCCCCGCACATCCACAGGCCCTTGATCGGCGTGCGGTAGCGCGCCCACCCGGGCACAGGGCGATTGAAGAACAGCTGCTCGAGCGACAGCTCGCCCTGGAAGATGTTCCCCTCGGACAGGCCGAAGGTCGTCTCCAGATCGAGCGGGGTGAGGACCTGGCGGTGCAGGATGATGTCGCGGATGTTCGGCGCCCGTTCCGCGATCGTGTCGATCACGGCGTCGCCGAAGGCGTCGCGCATCTCGTCGTCCCACACGGCGCCGTCGGCCAGGTGATACGGCGCGTATTGGACGAAGCAGCTCATGACGTGCTTGCCCGGGGGCGCCATCGACGGGTCGACGAGCGTCGGGATGATCGTGTCGATGTACGGCCGGCGCGAGAACCGCCCGTACTTCGTGTCGTCGTACGCGCGCTCCATGTGCTCGACCGACGGGCTGAAGCTGACCGCGCCGCGGAGGTGCGGGCCCGGACCCGGCAGACATGTGAAGTCCGGCAGCCCGTCGAGCGCCAGGTTCACCTTCCCCGACGACCCCCGGAACTTGTAGCGACGGACCTCGGCCAGGAACGACTCGTCCAGCGCACCGGGGTCCACGAGGTCGAGGAACGTCCGCCGCGCGTCGGCGCTCGAGAGCAGGACGCCGGCCTCGAGCTCCTCGCCCGACTCGAGCACCACGCCCTTCGCTCGCCCGTTCCGCACCACCACGTGGACGACGCTCGCTTCGGTTCGGATCTCGGCGCCATGCGCGCGCGCGGCGGACGCGATCGCCTCGCTCACCCCGCCGGTGCCGCCACGCGGGATCCCCCACGCGCGGAACGCGCCGTCGATCTCGCCCATGTAGTGGTGCAGCAGCACATACGCGGTCCCCGGTGATCGGACGCCCTGGAAGGTGCCGATGATCCCCGAGGCCGCCATCGTCGCCTTCAGCGGGTCGGTCTCGAACCACTGGTCCAGGAAGTCGGCCGCGCTCATGGTCATCAGCTGGACGAACACGGCCTGCTGCTGCTCCGGGAGCTTCCGAAAGCGACGCGCCAGTCCCACCAGCGGCAGCCACTCGCGCGGGTCGCTCCGCGCCGGGTCGGGCGGGACGATCGAGAGGATCGGCTTGATGAACCGCGCCATCTCGACCATCAGCAGGCCGTATTCCTCGTACGCCTCCGCGTCCGTCGCCGACCACCGCCGAAGCTCGCGCACGGTGCGCCCGTGGTCGTTCACCCTCCAGAGGTAGTCGTCGTCCAGCGGCGTGAACGTCCCGTCGAGCGGCAGGATCTCCAGCCCGTGCCGCGGCAGCTCCAGCTCCCGGATCACCTCCGGCCGGAGCAGGCTCACCACGTAGGACGCCACAGAGAACCGAAAGCCCGGGAAGACCTCTTCAGTGACGGCGGCCCCGCCCAGCACGTGCCGCCGCTCCACGACGAGCGTTTTCAGCCCATCGCGCGCCAGATACGCGGCGCACACCAGGCCGTTGTGTCCCCCTCCGATGACGATCGCGTCGTAGCGCTGCGGCACGGGCGCCCATCCTAACGGTCTGTCAGAATCCACCGCCGTGAGCATCGGGACCGCCTTCCATCCGCGAACGGCCGCGCTCAACCGAAAGATGCAGTGGCGCGAATGGAGCGGCTACTTCGCCGCGAGTGCCTACGCCGACGCGCCCGACATCGAGTACAACGCGATCCGCGAGGCCGCCGCGCTCATCGACGTCTCGCCGCTCTACAAGTACGAGGTCACCGGACCCGACGCGCTCCGCTTCGTCGACCGCGTGATCGTCCGCGACGCGACGAAGCTCCAGCCGAACCAGGTCTGGTACGCGTGTTGGTGCGACGAGCACGGCAAGGTCATGGACGACGGCACGATCACGCGCCTGGACGAGAGCACCTATCGATGGACGGCCGCCGACCCGTCGCTTCGCTGGCTTCGCATGAACGCCACCGGCCTGGACGTCACGATCGCCGAGGTCACCGAGTCGCTCGCCGCGCTCGCGCTGCAGGGCCCGCTCTCACGCGGTGTGCTTGAGTCGCTCACAAACGAACCCTTCGGCGACCTGCGCTACTTCCGTCGCAGACCATCGAGCGTACGAACCATCCCCATCGACGTCACGCGCACCGGCTACACCGGCGACCTTGGCTACGAGCTCTGGGTCGACACCGCCAGAGCGGTCGAGCTCTGGGACGCCGTGATGGATGCCGGCGCGCCGTTCGGCATCATGCCCGCGGGCATGCTCGCGCTCGACATCGCGCGCGTCGAGGCCGGCCTGATCCTCCTCGAGGTCGACTACACGAGCTCCCGCCACGCGCTCATCCCCGAGCAGTCCTACTCGCCGTTCGAGCTCGGCATCCTCGGCAAGCTCGTCACGTTCGACAAGGACGACTACGTCGGGAAGGCCGCCCTTCAAGAGGAACAGCGACACGGCGGCCCCCCACGACGACTGGTCGGTCTCGACATCGAATGGGATGGCCTGGAGAAGCTGTATGCCGCCCAGGACCTCCCACCCGTCATGCAGGCGACCACGTCACGTTCGCACGTGCCGCTCTTTCTCGGACGTAGGCAGGTCGGCCGAGTAACCAGCACCACGTGGAGTCCGACGCTGAAGAAGGCGATCGCGCTCGCGTCGATGTCAGTCACGCACGCCGACACGGGAACCGAGCTCTCGATCGAGTGGACGGTGGAGGCGCGCCGCGGCCGAGCGAAGGCGACGGTTGTCGACCTTCCGTTCTTCAAGCCACCGAGAAAGACGGCGACCGCCGGCTGAGACGACGCGGGGGTCGAAAGGCGGCGACCATGCGTCCCGATTCGTGTCCTCTTGCGAGGACGAACGGTCTCCCGCGACCGACCGGGCGTGGGTACCGCCTTCCGGCCCCTGCGCTGGAAATGTAGCGCAGTGCGGCCGTCGCTGCGAATCGTCAACTCGGATTCGTCTAGCGGTATCCCCGGGCCACCTCGGCCTCGGCGACGCGCTCGACGCCGATCAGGTACGCGGCTTCCCTGAGGGTGGCCTTCTCCTTGTCGGCGCGCGCGAGCACGCCGGCGGTCGCGGCCTCCATGATGTCCTCGAGCCGCGCGTTCACGCGCTCCTCGGTCCACGCCTCGCGCTGGAGGTCCTGTACCCATTCGAGATAGGAGACCGCCACCCCGCCCCCGGAGGCCAGGATGTCGGGCAGGATCGTCACACCGCGGTCGGCGAGGATCGCGTCCGCCTCGGTCGTGACCGGGTAGTTCGCCTCCTCGAGGATGATCTTCGCCGTGATCTGCTTCGCGCGGTCCTCCTTGATGCTCTCGTCGAGCGCGGCGGGCACGAACACGGTGCAGTCGACGCCGAAGATGTCGTCGCCCGAGATGGTGTCGGCGCCCTCGAAGCCGACGACGCTCCCCGTCTCGTGCTTGTGCGCGAGGACCTTCTCGGGATGCAGGCCCTTCGGGTTGTGGATCGCGCCCTTGCTGTCGGAGAGGGCGACGATCGTGTAGCCGATGTCGTGGGCGAGGATCGCGAGCCACGACCCCGCGTTGCCGTACCCGTCGATCGCGAGCGTCTGCTCGTTGCGCTTCAGTCCGCGGGCTCGGACCAGATGGTCCACGCAGAAGAGGGCCCCGCGTCCGGTCGCCGAGTCGCGGCCCAGGGAACCGCCGAACGCGATGGGCTTGCCGGTGATGACTGCGGGGTTCGGACCGTAGCGCCGCGCATACTCGTCGGCCATCCACCCCATGATCTGGGGCGTCGTGTTCACGTCGGGGGCGGGCACGTCGACGGTCGGCCCGATGACCTCCGCGATCGCACGCATGAACGAACGAGAGAGCCGCTCGAGCTCGGCCTCGGACAAGAGCTTCGGGTCGACCTGCACGCCGCCCTTGCCGCCGCCGAACGGGATGTTCATGAGGGCGGTCTTCCACGTCATGAGGGCGGCGAAGCAGCGGATCTCGTCGAGGGAGACGTTCGGATGGAACCGGAGCCCGCCCTTGTAGGGCCCGCGCGCGTTGTTGTATTGGACGCGGTACCCCTTGTAGACCTTGAACCCGCCGCCGTCCATCGGGACCCGGACCTGGACCGTCACTTCCCGAGTTGGCGTGGCCATGGCCTCGCGGAGCGACAGCTCCAGGTTGAGGCGCTCCGCTGCAGCTTCGAACGAACCGGTCACGGCCTCGAACGCAGAGCTCACGGCTCCCTCCTTCGCTGGTCGGGGAACAGCGCGGAAACCCTACATCTGCCGGGGATCGAAGGGAACCTCGGGTAGTGTGTCCGGCGAGCCGATGAGTATCCAATGAAGGATCCGGGAGAGCCGTTCGAGCGGCTGGACCGGTTCGTCGCCCAGTGCATGGAGCGCGCCGGCACGCCCGGGCTGGCGCTCGCGCTCACGGACCGGAACGGGCTCGTGCGCGTGTCGTCCTACGGGTACGCGGACGTGGCGGCTCGGATCGCCGTGCGTCCCGAGACGCTCTTCGAGATCGGCTCGATCGGCAAGTGCTTCACGGCGATCGCCGTCATGCAGGCGGCGCAGGAGGGCCACGTCGACCTCCACGCGCCGGTCACGGACTACCTCCCGTGGTTCCACGTGCGCTCCGAGTTCGCGCCGATCACGCTGCACCACCTGCTCAGCCACACGGCCGGCATCATCACGGGCGCGGACATCACCTCGGATTCGCGCTACGACGTGTGGGCACTGCGCGACACCGACGCGAGCGCACCGCCGGGCGAGCACTTCCACTATTCGAACGTTGGGTACCGCGTGATCGGGCACGTGCTCGAGGCGGTGCTCGGGCGGACGTACCGCGAGATCATCCACGCGAGGATCCTGGTGCCGCTCGAGATGCGCGCCTCGGTGCCGGCGATCACGAACGAGATCCGCCGGTTCCTTGCCGTGGGATACGAGCCCTTGTTCGACGACCGGCCGCGCGACCGGCCCGGCTCGCTCGTGCCGGCGACCTGGCTCGAGACCGGGACGGCCGACGGGAGCGTGGCCTCGACGGCTGGGGACATGGCGATCTTCGTGCGAACTCTGCTGAACAAGGGTGCGGGGCTCCTCTCGGAGAAGAGCTTCGAGCGCATGGTCCTGCCTGTGGCCGACCAGGGCGAGGTGGTGGATTCGGGCTGGTCCTATGCGTATGGGATGGCGACCTCGGAGGAGGGCGGGCACCGTTACCTGCGCCACGGCGGCAGCATGGTCGGGTACGCGTCGGCCATCATGGCGGACCTGACCGACGGCTTCGGCGCGGTCGTACTCGTCAATGCCCCCGACTACGAGGACTACACCTACGACGTCGTCGCGTTCGCCCTGCAGCTGCTGTCCGCGTCGGCCCGAGGAGACGCCCTCCCGCCCGTGCCCCCGCCGGAGGACCCCGAGGTCGTGGAGGACCCGACCGAGTACCAGGGCACGTGGTCGAGCCCGGCGGCACCGCCGCTGGTGCTCGCAGCCGAGGGGAGCCGCCTGGTGCTGAAGCACGGTGAGCTGAGCGTCCCCCTCGAGCGCCGCGGTCCGGACCGGTTCCACGCTTGGCTCCCGGCCTTCTCGCTCTTCGACCTCACGTTCCGTCGGGTGGACGGCGACCTGTCGCAGCTCGACCGGGGCGCGATCGTCTACCGGCGGGACGGCGCGGGCCCGCCGCTCGGCCCCATCCCTCCCGCGTGGGCGGCGTTCCCCGGCCACTACCGCTCCTACAACCCGTGGCTCTCGAACTTCCGCGTGGTGCTCCGCGGCGACCAGCTGGTGCTCGTCTACCCGTGGGGCCGCGAGGAGGCGCTCACTGCGACGGGCGAGGCCCGCTTCCGGGTGGAGGAGGACGAACGCTCACCTGAGTGGCTCGCGTTCGATACCGTGCTCGAGGGGCAGGCGCTCCGAGCGATCCTCTCGGGCGCCGAGTACTACCGCGTCTTCACGCCCTGACCGCCGGCGACCGCCGGCAGGATCGAGACGGTGTCGCCGTCCGCGACCTCCGTGTCCAATGAGGACAGGTAACGCACGTCCTCGTCGTTCACGTAGAGGTTCACGAAGCGGTGCAGGCCGCCCTCACTGTCCACGATGCGGCCCCTGATTCCGGGGTAGCGGTGGTCGAGGTCGTCCAGGAGCGATCGGACCGTGGCCCCGCTGCCCTCGACCGTCGGACTGCCGCCCACCTCGGCGCGGAAGATCGTCGGGACCCTGACGGTGATCGGCACCTCAGGCCTCGACGCTCGTGCGCACGCCGTGCTCGGCCTCGGCCGGGGTCGCCCCGGCAGGGAGACCGCAGAACTGGTCGTAGTCGATGAGCTCGGTCACCGTCGGGTGCTCGCCGCACACCGGGCAGCTCGGGTTCCAGCGGAGCTTCACCGACGTGAACTCCATCGCGAGGGCGTCGAAGAGCAGGATGCGCCCCACGAGCGGCTCGCCGATCCCCGTGATGAGCTTGATCGTCTCGACGGCCTGGATCGATCCGACGATGCCGGGCAAAACGCCGAACACTCCACCCTCCGCGCACGAAGGCACCGTGCCGGGCGGTGGGGGCTCGGGGAACAGGCACCGGTAGCAGGGCGTGCCCGGGCCCGGCAGGAACACCGAGGCCTGCCCGTCGAACTGATAGATCGAGCCGTACACGAGCGGCTTGCCCAGGAGCTGCGTCGCATCGTTCACCAGATACCGAACGGGGAAGTTGTCGGTGCCGTCGACCACGATGTCGTAGCGCCCGAGGATCTCGAACGCGTTGTCCGAGGTGAGCACCGTGTCGTGGGTGACCACGTCGATCCCCGGGTTGATCCCGCGCAGGCGCTCGGCCGCTGAGGCGACCTTCGGACGGCCGACGTCGTCCGTGTCGTGCAGGAGCTGGCGCTGCAGGTTCGTGAGGTCGACCCTGTCGAAGTCGAGGATCCCGAGCGTGCCGACGCCGGCCGCTGCCAGGTACATCGCGAGCGGCGAGCCGAGCCCGCCAGCCCCGACGCAGAGGACCTTCGCGTCGAGCAGCTTGCGCTGCCCGACCGCCCCGATCTTCGGCAGGATGATGTGCCGCGAGTACCGCAGGACCTGTTCTTCGGTGAACTCGGGCAGGTCGCTCATCGGATCACCACCTCGCGTTCCAGGACGTCGCCGTCACGGATGCTGAAGCCGCGAATCGCCGGCCGCTCTCGGTCCAGGAGGGAGACCAGGACATACCACGCGTCCGGCAGGAACGCCTGGCGGACATCCGTTTCGGAGGGATATGCCTCGGTGTGGGTGTGGGAGTGGACGATCCCGCGGACCTCCCACCCTTTGTCGTCGATCTCGTTCCAGACGCGGAGCTGTTCGGTCGCCTCAAGCCGGTACGTGAGCGGGCTCTCGTCGGCGTTCGTCATGGGGAAGAAGTGGACGATCTGGCCGTCGGAGCCCGCGAGCACCCCGCAGGCCTCGTTCGGGAGCCCGGCGATCGCGTGGCGAACGATCGCGTCCCGGATGTCGCTCGGAATCTCGATTGGGTCGGTGTCCATGGCCCCAGTCACCGGGAACGCCCTTGGCCATCGGGGGTATTCCGGCCCAGGCGCCCGCGGATGCCGATCCGTCCGGCAGGGCCGGTTTCGATCCCCCCGACCTCCGACGCGGGGACGCCCCGCGCACCGAGCGCCGCCCGAAGGGCGGCCACCCGCTCCCGCGGTACGGCGATGAGCATGCCGCCCGAGGTCTGCGCGTCCGCGAGCATCATCTGCTCGAGCTCTGACAGGTCGCCCCAGTCGGTGTGCGGGTCGACGAACGCGTGGTTGGAACTGGTCCCGCCCGGGATCATGCCCGCCGACGCGAGCTCCGCCGTCCCCGCGAGGAACGGCACCGCCGATGCGTCGATCGTGGCCGCGACGCCGGCGGCCTTGACCGCGATGTGCAGGTGCCCGATGAGCCCGAAGCCGGTGACGTCGGTCGCGCCGGAGACCCCGACCTCCGTCATCGCCTCCGCGGCCGCCCGGTTGAGCGTCGTCATCACTTCGACGGCTGCGGCGATCTGCTCGGCGCTCGCCCGTCCGGCCTTCACCGCGGTCGAAGTGATACCGAGCCCGAGGGGCTTGGTCAGGAACAACCGGTCCCCGGACCGCATCGTCGAGTTGCGCACGATCCGGCCGGCGTCCACGAGCCCCGTCACCGCCATGCCGTACTTCGGCTCGGGGTCATGGATCGAATGCCCGCCGACGATCGCGACGCCGGCCTCGGCGGCGACGGCCGCGCCCCCCTCGAGCACGAGGGCCAACACGTCGACCGGCAGCTCGGCGATCGGCCAGGCCACCAGGTTCAGCGCCGTGATCGGCCGTCCCCCCATCGCGTACACGTCGGAGAGGGCGTTCGTCGCCGCGATCCGCCCCCAGTCGAATGGGTCGTCGACGATCGGGGTGAAGAAGTCCACCGTCTGCACGATGGCGTCTCCGCCCGGCAGCAGATAGACCGCGGCGTCGTCGCCGGTCTCGGGAGAGACGAGCACCTCGGATGGATAGGAGGGCGGCGCGAGCCGCGCGAGCACCTCGGTCAGGTCGCCGGCGGCGAGCTTGCACGCGCACCCAGCGCCGTGGCTGAACCGGGTAAGTCGAACCTCCTCCACTCGCGAATCAGGCATCTCCCAGCATCATACGGCCGTTCGTGTTGGCACTCTGACCTGCGTCTTTCTACCCGACCCCCCCGTTTCCGCGCAGGATGGCAATCGGCATCAGAGGTCAACTGTCCTCGGTCGGTCGGTCGGCTTCACCCAAGTTGGAACCCGAGCTCGGCGCCCAAGACTCAGTCCGCTTCACACGCGAGCCGTGACGAGCCGCAGCATTCACCGTCGCGGCTACGACCTCACCATCATCGAGCCGGAAGAGCGGGGCAGCCTGCCGGCGTCGCCGAGCCCCGCGTCGATGGTGTCGTTCCCATCGCCTCCGTGGATCTCGTCGTTTCCCGAGCCCCCATAGATGGCATCGTCCCCAGTGCCCACGTCGAGGAAGTCAGGGCCACCGCCGCCCCCGATGGTGTCATTGCCCTCCTCACCATAGGCGGTGTCCGCGAAGGGCTGGTATGCGGGGCTCGTCGTGATGATGTCGTCGCCTGGACCGCCGTAGATCAGATCCGTGTAGGGACCGCCGTCGATCGTGTCGATCTGCTGCCCACCGTCGATGACGTCGTTGCCGTCCCCTCCGGAGATCACGTCATCGCCAATCGTGTCGGTCAACACTTCGTCTCCGGTAGGGCGATTGGATCTGGTGCGCCGGCCGGGCGAGAGCGGTCCGCGAGTCTGAGACCGAACTCGCGTCTGCTTAGGGCTCGGCCGTGTTGATCGTGGGCGAGAGCAGGAACGACCCGATGACCTCGGCGAGCGCCGCAGCGTCATGGACGCCGATCGACATGTGCGTGACCTCCGGGATCAGCTGCACCCGGGCGTGCAGTTCGCGGCGGATGCGCTCCATGTTGTCCTGACGGAACGGGTCCATCACGCGACGCTCGAAGCCCTCGATGACCTCAGCCTTGTGCGGGTCTCGCGGAGCAGGGGGAAAGAAAGAGGAGGCGTAGAGCGCGAGTGCGGGGGCACGGACGCTCCCGTAGTCACGCGGCGTGCGGGCGACCGAGTCGAACAGCGCACCCTCCACGCTGCCGCTCATCCTGGGCGCGACCGACCCGTCCGGGCCGAGGACACGAACGCCTCGAGCCCGGAGGTCCACGGTGTCTCACCGAACATGGAGACGCGGGTCCAGTCCCGGTACGCCTGAAGGCTCGCGAGGTCGGACGCCTCGGCCGCGACCGTCCCGAGTGCCGGGCCGAGCTCATGTAGGAATGTCGGGTCTGACAACTCGTAGCCGGCATCCAGGTAGACGAGCCCTGCGACCCGCTCCGGGTACAGGCCGGCGAACGAAGTGATCTCGTTGCCGCCCATCGACCAGCCGAGGAGGTTCGTTCGTTCGAACCCGAGCGTGTCCAGCAGCTGTCGAAGGTCCTCGACCAGGGTCGCAAGGTCGTACGGGCCTGCCGCCGGCGCGTCGGAGTCGCCGTGCCCGCGCCGTGCATACGCCACGACGCGGAATCGGTCGGTGAGGAGCGGCGCGAGGTCGTCGAAGAGATGCGGACTGTCCCCGAGCCCGTGCACGAGGACGAGCGGATCCCCGCCGCCTCCCCAGTCGAGGTAGTGGATGCGCACCCCGTTCACGTCGGCGAACGCGGCCCGATGGGGCGAGTCGTCGGTCCAAGTCCCGATGGTCGTCACGCGCTTACTCGAATGAAGCCTAGCCCCTCTCCCGAGGGCATGATGACGCGGTCGCTCCATGGGTCGAGCACACCCCCGCCCGCGTCTTCAAGTCAATGAGGCGAAATCATCCACGACGAAGTGGAGAGAGATGTCAGGGTCTGCAGACGGTGCTCATTGTGACCTTCAGATGGCACGTTCAGACACCCCTGATCCGCGCGAGACCGATGACCGGCGGGGTTGGAAACCGGGGGCGCAGCCCTCGCATGAACCGCCAACAAGCAGTGCAGCCCCTAGCCCTCGGTCGGTCGGTCGGTTAGTTTCCCATCCGCCCCCAGGCGTTCCCACTTTCGCACCCAGGTTCGCACCCATGCCCTACCGTAGCCCCCCATGAATTTGAGGGGCGGCATCATGTCTTCCACCTGTGCGCGCTGGCGTCACGCCGCAAGCGGCGTCACGCCAGCGTTGCCTTCAGGACCTGCGTGAGCGGCTGCCCCCGCCAGCCACCTACGATCCAAGCCGCCATCCCGTCGGAGACGACGCCGGCGTCGGATACGGCGAACGGGAGCGGCGCCTGCTGGGTGATCGTTCGATCCACGACGTCGATCGCGAACACGCGGCGTTCCACCCCGCCACTCGAGTTGATGCCGCCCGCGACGTAGACCGTCGTCCCCAGCGTGAACGCCATTGCGTGCCCGAGCCGGACCGGGAGCGTGCCGAGCGTGGAGACGGTGCCGCGTACCGCAAGCCCACGGGCAGCTTGCCCGCGGTCCGAAACGCCACCCCATCGGTGGTGGAGTAGATGGACTTCTGGGGGACATGACCGTTGAACCCCCCCACCAAGTAGACGGCCGAGCCGGAGACGGCCGCTGCCAGGTCCGACAGGGCGCGTGGGAGGCGCGCGATGACGGTGGTCTTGTGGGAGGCGAGGTCGAAGGCCTGGATCAGGTCGCTGCTCTCCCCGCTCCCGCCGCCGAAGATCACCAGGTGCCCGCCGATCACGGCCCCGGCCGCATCGTGGAACGCGTCGGAGACGGTGCCGACTTGCCGTCCCTTCCCTGTGGCCGGGTTCAGCGTCGAGACGGTATCCAGTGACCGCCCGAGGGAGCTCAGCCCCCCGACCAGGTAGATCGTGTCGCGGGTGAGGAGGGCGACCTCGCGCTGCAGGGGCGAGCCGAGCTGGATCGAGGCCACAACCACTCGGAGGCGCGGAGGCGGCTTCGAGCTCGGGGTGGGCGGGCCCGGCGGGGGGCTGGAGCAGGCGGACGCCAGGCCGGCGAGCGCGAGGCACGCCGACACGAGCGCCCGGCCGTAGCGCAACCTCACCGGATGCACGCGCCGAAGTAGCAGTGGTTGCGGAACGCGATGTACGCGAGGCCCGAGACGATGTCGACGGTGGCGTGCGCGACGATGAGCGGCCACGCCCGGCCGCGCCGGACGAAATACGTGCCGAACGCGACCCCCAGCAGGAAGTTCCCGGCGAAGCCTCCCCACCCCTGGTAGAGGTGATAGGAGCCGCGGAGCGTCGCGCTCGCGAGCACCGCCGCGGGTCCCGACCACCGCAGCTGGCGCAGGCGCCGGATCAGATACGCGGCGACCACGACCTCCTCCAGCGCACCCGCCTGGATCGCGCCTAGGACGAGGATCGGGATCGTCCACCAGTGCCCGAGCGGCGGCACCGGCACGACGAACCGGTTGATCTTGAGCGAGACGGCGGCGAGGTAGACGACGGCGCCCACCGCACACACGGCGACGGCGCCGAGCAGGCCGAGCGGCACGTCCTGGGCGAGCGTGCCGGTGCCCAGGCCGAACGGCTGCAGCCCCTCACCGTTTCGGCGTGCTAGGTAGAGCACGAGCGCGATCGGCGCGAGGGCGAACAGGATCCCGGTGAGCTGCTCGATGAACTGGACGTTCGCGTAGACGAATGCGCTCACCCCCGCGAGGGGCGCGGTCAGCAGGCTGATCAGCGAGTCGACGGCGCTCGGCAGGAGCGAAAGCGACAGCACGATGACGAGCTCCACCGCGAGCGTCCTGGCGGTGGCGGGAGCCGGAAACCCGCGCGAGGCGGGGTCGTCCTGACTCAGGCTTGTGGAGCCGTGCACTCCCAGACCCGGAGCTTCCACAGGAGGCGGCTCCCCTTGCGGATGAACGCGACCATGCCCGTGTCCATGAGCTTGCGGACGACCGAGCTCTCGGCGATCTTGCCGGGGAGCGGGAACAGACGCTCGCGGAGCTCCTTCATCCGGCTCTCGCCGAAGAGCCGCCGCGCGGCCTTGAGCACCGCGCCTTCGTCCTGGATCGACGCGGTCGGGAGGTAGAACCGGGCGCCGGGGAACATGTGGTCCCGCGCCGACTCGAGCATCGCCACGGGCACCTCGGCGCCGGTCGGGCCGCCGCTGAACCCGCCGGGGAACCAGTCCGAGACCGCGGCGATCTCGTCGGGGATGCCAGAGACGTCGCCGATCACCACGTTCGCGCGGATGCCCGCGAGCGGTTCGAACAGGCTTCCCTCGCGGAACTCGACGCGCTCGGCGAGCCCGAGGCGCTCGGCGTTTCGCCGCGCGAGGGCGACGGCCCGGCGGTTGACCTCCGACCCGTAGACCTTGGCCGCGCCGAGGCGGGCGGCGACGAAGGACAGCACTCCCGAGCCCGAGCCGACGTCGATCACCACGTCGCCGGGGTTCACCTGGAGGCCCTCGGCCATCTCCCGGCTCGTGTGGGTGGGCGCGAAGACCTGCTCGGACACCAGGAGCTCGAACGGGCCTTCCCGCCCCGTCCAGACGAACTGCTGCAGGCCGCGTTCTTCCATGTACGAACCATCCTACCTGCCCAGGTCTCTGCCCGGACGGGTCCGTGTCGGGACTTGCCGTCATAATGGCGACGGTCTGCCATGGACATCGAGGTTCGAGCCATCGCCGAAAGCGAGCTGCCCGACTACGGGCGGTCGCTGGGGCGCGCCTTCAACGAGGACTTCACCGCCGAGGACTGGGAGGTCGAGCGCACCGTCATGGAGTTCGACCGGACGCTCGCCGCGTTCGACGGCACCGACATGGTGGGGACCACCGGGGCGTTCCCGCTCGTCCTCACGATCCCGGGCGGGTCGCTCCCGATGGCGGGGGTGACCCAGGTGAGCGTGCTGCCCACCCACCGGCGCCGGGGCGTTCTCACCCAGATGATGCGCACGCAGCTCGACGACGTCCGCGAGCGCGGCGAGCTCGTCGCGGGGCTCTGGGCGTCGGAGAGCTCCATCTACGGACGGTTCGGCTACGGGATCGCGACCCTCTGCGCGGCCATCGAGATCGAACGCTCGCACACCGCGTTCGCGCACTCCCACCAGCCGAGCGGACGCGTGTGGCTTGCCGAGAAGGAGGCCGCGCTGGAGCACCTGCCCGGTGTGTACGACCGTGCGACGGCGGCATGGCCGGGCACGCTCGCGCGGCCTGCGAACTGGTGGCGTCGCATCACGGCGGACCTCGAGCACTGGCGGGACGGCGCCACGCGCCTGTACTACGCGCTGCACGACTCCGGCGAGGGTGTCGACGGCTACGTCCTGTATCGCGTCAAGCAGGACTGGGGCTCGGGGTTCGGCTCGGGCATCGTCAAAGTCCGTGAGGTGATGGCCACCTCGCTCGCCGCCTACGCGGACCTCTGGCAGTACTGCTTCGGCATCGACCTCATCGCGAAGATCGAATCGTGGCCCAGGCCGCTGGACGACCCGCTCCAGTACCTGCTCGCGGAGCCTCGCCGCCTCAACATGCGCGTCGCCGACGCCATGTGGATCCGGCTGGTCGATGTGCCGGCGGCGCTCCCCGCCCGCCGGTATGCAGCGCCGGGCCGGATCGTGCTCGACGTCCGCGACGCGTTCTGCCCGTGGAACGAGGGTCGCTACGAGCTCGACGCGGGATCCGACGGCGCCACGTGCCGGCCCACGACGCGCGACCCCGACCTGGCGCTCGACGCGGCCGACCTCGGCGGGACGTACCTTGGCGGCGTGAGCTTCGGCGCCCTGGCGAGGGGCGGGCGGGTCGAGGGCGACGCGGCTGCCCTCACGCTGGCCGACGCGATGTTCGGCTGGGGCCGGCCGCCGTTCTGCCCGAACGTCTTCTAGGAACGCATCCCGCGCACGACCTGCATGAGCTCCTCAACGCGCCCCGGCTCCACGCGCTTGGAGAGGTCCCCACCCGGCCGGAGGGTGCTCGCCACGATGGCTCCGTCGGCGGCCGCTAGGAGCATCCCGGCGTTTTCCGCGGTGAGCCCGCTCCCGATCACCACCGGTCCCGCCCGGCGGGCGTCGGTGAGGTCCTCCAGCGTGGGGGGCGAACCCGTGCGCGCTCCCGAGACCACGAGCGCGTCGGCCAGCCCGCGTTCGACCAGGTCGAGCGCCGACTCTGCGATGGGCCGGGCGAGGAGCGGGGTCGCGTGCTTGACGTGCACGTCGCCGAACACCGCGATCCGTTCGGCGCCGATGATTCGCCGAACCCGCATGAGCTCCGCGCCGATCCCTTCGATCAGCCCCTGGTCGGTCGCGAAGACCTCGCTCAGCACGTTCACCCGGACGAAGTTCCCGCCGAACGCGAGCGCGATCGCGAGCGCGGCGCGGCCGTCGTTGCGGAGGACATTCACGCCGATGGGGAGGTCCGTCCGGCGTCGGACCTCGCCGAGCACGCGGGCGAACGACGCCACGGTCTCGGCCGGCACCTGGGTCGCGAAGAACGGCGCGTCCCCCATGTTCTCGAGCGAGACGGCGTCCACGCCGCCCGCTTCCAGGACGCGTGCGTCCTCGAGGGCGGCGTCGACCACCGCGCCCAGTTCGCCCCCGAACCGCGGCGAGCCCGGGAGCGGCCCGAGCGCGATCGAGCCGATGATTGGCAGTTCCGTCCCGAACAGCTCGCGAAGGATCACGTCGCCGCCCACGGAGCCGAGCGGCTCGGGTCGAAGAACCCTCCGGCCGGCCGCGCGTGCGCGTGCCAATGATCGGGGATCCGCCGCCGCTCGCCGTCGATCCAGAACCCGTCGGGGTACCGGGCCGACGCGTGCTCCGAGAGGACCCCGAGCAGGGCCGTTTCGAGCTCCGCGTCGGGGAGCCCGTGCTCCCGCCACACGATCATCGGCGTCGCGCACACGAGGCAGTCGGCCACCCAGCACCGTTCGTCCTCGAAGTGCCACGTCGTGAGGCGTTCCGCGGAGCAGAGCAGGCAGTCGGCGGTTCGCATCCGTTCAGTATCGCGGACGTCGCGGGTCACACGCCCTTCAGCAGCAGGCCGAGGGCACCCGCGACGAGCACCAGGATCGGCTCCCGGTTCTTGAACCGCCAGACGAAGAGGAGGCTCGCGGCGAGGATCGCGCCGGTCGAGGGGTCGACCACGGCCTGCCGGGTGAGCACGATCGTGGCCCCGGCTATCGCGCCGGCCGCCGCGGCGGTCGCCCCCTTCACGAAGGCGCGGATCTGCGGGTTCTCGCGGTGGCGGATGAACCAGCGGCCGGGGACGACGACGCCCAGGTAGATGGGCGTGAAGATCGCGACCGTCGCGACCCCTGCCCCGGCCAGGCCACCCACCAGGTAGCCGATGAACGCCGCGGTGATGACCACCGGCCCCGGCGTGATGAGCCCGATCGCCACCGCATCCAGGAACTGCCGCTCCGTGAGCCAGTGATGCTGGTGCACGACACCCTCGCGCAGGAACGGCACGATCGCCAGGCCGCTTCCGAAGATGAACGCGCCGGCCTTGAGGAAGAACAGGCCGAGGGCGACGAGCGTGCCCCCCACGGCCGTGCCCGTCAGCACGCTGAACGGGACGGCGGCTCCCGCGATGGACCCGGCGCCACCTCGACGGACGAACCCGGGCGGCGCGTCCCAGAGCACCATGACCAGTCCCGCCGCGACGAACAGGATCGCGATCTCCGCGCCTGTCACGGCGGTCACCGTCGCGATCACGACCGCGAGCACCCAGAGCCGAAGGTCGCGATCGTTCGTGAGCCGCGCGAGCTTCACGGCGGCGACGGCGATGATCGCCATCACGGCCGGGGCGATCCCGTAGAAGAGGGACTGGACCGCCGCCAGGCCTTCGAACCGGACGTAGAGGTACGAAACGGCGAGGACGATCGCGAGCGAGGGCAGAATGAACGGGACGGCCGTGCCAAGCGCCCCGACGGCGCCGGCCTGGAGGTAGCCCACCCACATCGCCACTTGCGCAGCGAGCGGGCCCGGCATCGTCTGGCCGAGGGCGACCCCGTCCAGGAAGTCCCGGCGGCTCACCCACGCCCGCTGCTCCACCAGGTCGCGCTGCATGTAGCCGACGGTCGCGATCGGGCCACCGAAGCCCCAGGTCCCCAACCCCAGGAAATACGCGATGTAGCGGCGGAACGGGATCCGCTCGCCCTCGGGCGTCATCAGCTCGCGGCCTGCTCCCCGCACCACGCGTAGAGCGCGTCGTACATCGGCGCCTCGAGCTCCACCTTCCGATGGTCGTCGGTGCCGTGCACGATCGCGAAGCCGCGGGCGATCGCCGCCAGCCCCGGCCCCTCGGCCGACGTCCCGAGGTCCTCCGAGACGTCCGCCGCATGCACGATGGAGGCGAGTCGCGCGAGCGCCGCGTCCTCACCCAATCCGAACGCATCCATGAGCACCTCGAACGAGCAGAGCCCGTCGCGGTGCGTGTACTCGGCGCCCGCCGCATCGAAGGAGTGCGCACCCTCGCGATCGGCGACGGCGAGCACCTGGTCCCTGGCGACGAACAGGAACTGGGCACCCGGGTCGATGAAGCGCCGGATCAACCATGGACATGCAACCCTGTCGACGTTCGCGTTCTCTCGTGTGACCCATTTCATGGCGGAAACCTCTCAGTGATGCTTCCGTCGGTAGTCCCGGTCGCTTGACAAACCTGCTCCAGGCGGTCAGTGTAAGCACCCGTGAGAGCGCTCTCACGAGATAAGCCCTCGAGACCCGATCGCTCCGTGCCGGCTCAGCCGGACGACGAGCACCTGAGGTTCCCCGATGGGTTCCTGTGGGGCGCGGCGACCGCCGCGTATCAGGTCGAGGGGGGGGCGGCGGAGGACGGCAGGGGACCCTCGATCTGGGACACGTTCTGCCGGCTGCCGGGACGGGTCCGGAACGGCGACACGGGCGACGTCGCATCCGATCACTACCACCACTGGGCCAGGGATGTGGAGATGATGGGCGAGCTCGGCCTGAGGAGCTATCGCTTCTCCGTGGCCTGGCCTCGGGTGCAACCGGACGGGTCCGGAGCGGTGAACGAGCGGGGCCTCGACTTCTACCGAGGGCTGGTTGATGCTCTCTTGGCCGCCGGCATCGCCCCCGTGCTGACCCTGTATCACTGGGACCTCCCGCAGCCGCTCGAGGACGTGGGGGGGTGGCCCAACCGCGATACCGCCTATCGCTTCGCCGACTATGCGGCGCACGTGTACGGGGCCCTGGGAGATCGGGTGATGTACTGGATGACGATCAACGAGCCCTGGTGTTCTGCGTTCATGGGGTACGGGAACGGCCTGCACGCGCCCGGGTTTCGGGACCCCCAGAGGGCGGTTGTCGCGGCCCATCATCTGCTGCTGGCCCATGGCCTGGCCGTCGATTCGCTCCGAGCCGTCCACCCTGGTGGGCGCGTATTCGGCATCGTCCTGAATCCCGCGCCGGTGCGGGCTGCTTCCTCTTCCGCGGAGGACGTGGACGCGGCCAGGCGCATGGACGGCGTGCTGAACCGGCTCTTCCTGGACCCCGTCCTGAAGGGCGGCTATCCGGAAGACGTGATCGCAGTGACTTCTCGCACATGCGACCCGGTGACGAGGGCATCATCGCCTCGCCCATCGACATGCTGGGCGTCAACTATTACCGGCGGTTTACCGTAGCGGAGTCTGATGGGCCCATGCGGGACGGGACGAAGGGAGCGCCACCCGGCTGGCCGGGTGCCGAACGCATTGCCATCCTCTCCCAGGACGTCCCCCGGACCTCGATGGGATGGGAGATCGACCCGAGCGGGCTGACCGAGGTACTCGTGCACTTGCACCGGAACTACCCTCCCGTCCCCATCCTGGTCACGGAGAACGGCGCGGCGTACGATGATCACCCGGCACCGGACGGCCACGTTCACGATCACGACCGGATCGACTATCTGCGCCGACACCTCGCCGCCGCCCACGGGGCGATCGAGGCCGGCGTCGACTTGCGCGGCTATTTCGTGTGGTCCCTGCTCGACAACTTCGAATGGGCCGAGGGGTACGTACCCCGCTTCGGCCTGGTGTACGTGGACTACGCCTCGCAGCGGCGGATCCCGAAGGAAAGCGCTGGATGGTATCGCCGTGTGATTCAGGACAACGGGCTTGCCGCGATCGCTGATCGAGGGGGCGACGGATGGCGCTGAAGTCGATGCGCGGCGCGCCGAGACGGCCCACGCTCGAGGAGGTCGGGGCCGTCGCGGGAGTGTCGCGGGCGACGGTCTCCCGTGTGGTGAACGGCTCGCCCAAGGCGAGCCCGGCGGTGAGGGCCGAGGTCGAGCGAGCCATCGCCCGGCTCGGTTACGTGCCCAATCGCGCCGCCCGAACGCTCGTCACGCGCCGCACGGACACCATCGCCTTGGTGGTTTCCGAACCCGAGGCCCGGGTATTCGGCGATCCGTTCTTCGCGGCCCTGGTGCGCGGGATCGGGGCCGCGGTGTCGATGAAGGATCTCCAGCTGGTCCTGGTCATGGCCCAGGGCACCAGGGAGCATGAAAAGGTCGAGCGCTACGTCCGGCAGGGCCACGTCGACGGGGTGGTGCTGATGTCGCTTCATGGCGAGGATCCACTGCCCGGGGCATTCGTCGAAGCTGGGATCCCCACGGTTCTCGTCGGGCGCCCAAAGGGTGACCCCGTCGTTCCCTTCGTCGATGCCGACAACCGAGGTGGGGCGCGCCTCGCTGTGCAATTCCTGATCGCCAGGAGACGCCGACGGATCGCGACCATCACCGGGCCCCTGGACATGTGCGTGGGGGTCGACCGATTCGAGGGTTACCGGGACGCGCTGACCGCCGCCCACATCCCGCAGCGAAAAGGCCTGGTCCAGGGCGGCGACTTCACCGAGGAGGCAGGGCACGTGGCACTGACCAGGCTGCTCGAAAAGAACCCGGACATCGATGGGGTGTTCGTCGCCTCCGACCTGATGGCTGCCGGGGCGCTGCAGGCACTTCGGGCGGCCGGGCGACGGGTTCCGCAGGACGTGGCGGTCGTCGGCTTCGACGACGCCCCGCTGGCCCGCCACACCTCACCGGCGCTGACCACCATCCGCCAACCGCTGGACGAGATGGTCGCCCAGACCTCCGAGATGCTGTTCCGGCAGGTTGCAGGGGCATCGCGTACCGAACACGTCATCGTGCCGACCTCGCTGATCAAACGGAAGTCAGCCTGATGTCCTCGGTGAGGTCTCGAGACGGCCCGCGAGGTCCGCAAAGGCGGGGACCGCCTGTTTGCCCGCGCGACGGCGAGCAGGCAGGGGTAGATTACCGTTGAAGTGCCGACCGATCCTGGTGTCCAGGAGGGGGGCGGGAAGTATGCGAGTTGCCAGATGGATCGTTGTTCCGGTCGCGTTGGGCGTAATGGCCACGGCGTGCCGGAGCGGAACCAGCAACAAGAACCCGAACCAGGCGTCGAAGAACATTGGCCGAGTGAGCGTATTGAGCGCCATGGAGCCAGCGGAGGCACAGGCTTTGCAGAGCACCATCGATGCGGACATCAACAAGGGTGCGCACTACGTCGCAACGGTCGAGGCCAACGCGGACTTCGAGGAGCAGGTGAAGATCCGGGTACAGGGCGGGAACCCTCCGGACGTCGCGATGTACCCGCAGCCCGGATCGGTAATCGAGCAGGCAAAAGGGGGAAAGGCCATCGCTCTCGAGGATCTCGGCCTCGACGTGGCCCAGATGACGAAGGACTTCGGTCCCTACCTAATGGGTCTGGGGGAGTACAAGGGCAAGCACTACGGTATCCCCACCAACGTCAACCTCAAGAGCATGATCTGGTACCCGAAGGACGACTTCGACAAGGCCGGCTACCAGATCCCCACGACGTGGGACCAGCTGTTGGCTCTGTCCACCCAGATCCAGAATGACGGCGGCACGCCCTGGTGTGTGGGCTTCGAGAGCGGGGGCGCCACCGGATGGCCTGCGACGGACTGGATGGAGGACATCATGCTCCGTACCGCCGGCCCGGCCACGTATGACAAGTGGGTGAAGCACGAGATCCCGTTCAACGACCCGACGGTCGCTCATGCTGGGCAGCTGTTCGGGGATGTCATGTTCCACTCGGGATGGGTCCTCGGTGGTGCCGCCCAGACCCCTTCCATCGCGTTTGGTGACGCACCGCTCCCGATGTTCAAGGAGCCTCCGGGCTGCTGGCTGCACCGGCAGGCGAACTTCATCAACGCGTTCTTCCCCTCGAGCGCCAAGGCAGGGGTCGACTACGACTTCTTCCCGTTCCCGACGATCGACGATCCGAACCAGCAGGCGGCGCTGATCGGTGGAGAGCTCTCGGTCGTCTTCCGGAACGCCCCAGAGGTGAAGGACTTCGTCGAGAAGTTCTCCGGCACCCAGGTCCAGTGCGACCAAGGCAAGAGCGAAGCGACGTCCAGGATCTCTCCGAACGTGAACGTGGCACAGGACTGCTACGCGAACAGCATCCTCGCGGGCGCCTCCCAGGTGACGTCCGCGGCGATCAAGAGCGGTAACGCCCGGTTCGACGCCTCCGACGCGATGCCGTCCGCGGTTGGATCGGGAAGCTTCTGGACGGGCATGGTGAAGTACCTGCAGGGCGGCCCGAGTTCGCTCGACGGTGTGCTGAGCGACATCGAGAAGAGCTGGCCGGCGAGCTAGGGACGACATCCCCGAGCTCGTTGATGATTGGGTGGGAGTGGCCGGCTCACCGGCCGCTCCCATCTGGCTCCTTGCGGAAGGAGGGGTGGTGGGGTCATCGACCGGTAGGGGCCTATGAGCGACGAGGTCCCCGATGGGGCCCGGATCTCGCGGGGAGCGACCCTCTGGCTGTCGCTCCTGAGGATTCTCGGCGCCGTGGCCATCCCCATCCTGGCGTTCGTGCTGCTGTGGGGCACGTTCGACTACCTGCGAAACGCCAACGCGAACCGGGCCCTCATCGTCGTGGTGGCCGTAGCGGTGGGTGTAGGCGGCATCTTCCTCCTGTTTTGGGCTATGAACCGGGTGGTCGGGCTGCTTCCCGCCCGCTTCCGAGAGGGAGTTCGGCCGTATGTGTTCGTCGGGCCGTGCCTGGTCATCCTCAGCGTGTTCCTCGTGTACCCGGTGATCAACACGATCATCATCAGCTTCAAGGACGCCACGTCCACCGGCTTCGCAGGGTTGGACAATTACCGATTCGTGTTCTCCGACCACGACATGCTCACTGCGATCCGCAACACGATCGGATGGATCGTGCTCGTGCCGCTCGTGGCCGTGATCATCGGGCTGAGCTTCGCCACGCTGGCCGACCGGCTTCGCCGCGGCGAGGCGCTCGCCAAGTCCCTGATCTTCCTGCCGATGGCGATCTCGTTCGCCGGCGCGTCGGTGGTATGGGATTTCGTCTACAGCTTCCGCCCGCAAGGGTTCGGCTCGAATATCGGGCTGCTCAACGGGATCATGCTGGGGCTGGGCAAGAACCCGGTCCCGTGGCTCGATCAGAAGCCCTGGAACAACCTCTTGCTCGTCGTCATCATGGTCTGGATGCAGACCGGCTTCGCCATGGTGATCCTGTCCGCGGCTATCAAGGCGATCCCGGAGGGGATCATCGAGGCCGCCCGCATCGACGGTGCCTCCGAGCTTCAGGTGTTCCGTCGGATCACCGTTCCCACCATCCTCCCGACGATCGTGGTAGTGGCCACCTACATGGTCATCAACGCCATGAAGGTCTTCGACATCGTCTTCGTCATGGGGAACCCCGAGGGCAGGGGCACGGAGGTGATCGCCGAACGGATGATCGCGTGGTTCTTCATCCGGGGGAACAACGGCCGGGGCGGAGCCATCGCCGTCGTCTTATTTCTGGCGATCATCCCGGTGATGATCTGGAACATCCGCCGGTTCCGGGAGCAGGAGGCCATCCGATGAGCGCCGTGGACGCGGTGCGGGTCGTGCCTGGCACTGAGACGCGAGAGCGGGCAGGCGGGCCGACCGGGGGCGGCGGGTGGTTCGTCCGGATCATGATCCTGGTGGTCGTCGTGATCTGGATCATTCCAACGGTCGGCGTCCTGATCAGCTCCTTCCGGCCACCGGATCTCGTCGAGAGCACGGGATGGTGGACCGTCTTTGCCCATCCGTTCCGGCTGGCGGAATGGACGCTCCAGAACTACCGATCGGCCCTGTCGACCGGAGGGTTCGGCAACGCCTTCCTGAACAGCCTGGCGGTGACCATCCCCTCGACCGTGATCCCTATCACCATCGCCGCCTTCGCCGCCTATGCGTTTTCCTGGATGACATTCCGGGGCCGGCACATCATGTTCGTCGTTGTGGTGGGACTGCTGGTGGTGCCCCTGCAGATGGCCTTGATCCCGATCCTCCGCCTGTACACGGGCGGAGCCGCAGTCGGGACGCTGGTGCTCTTCCCGGACCTGAACCTGGGAGGCACATTCCTGGCGGTCTGGTTGGCCCACACTGCTTTCGGATTGCCCCTGGCCGTGTACCTGCTCCGGAACTACATCGGCTCGTTACCCTCCTCCCTCATCGAGTCGGCCAAGATCGACGGGGCGGATCACTTCACGATCTTCTGGCGGCTCATCGTCCCGCTTTCCGTGCCCGCCCTGGCCGCGTTCGCCATCTTCCAGTTCCTCTGGGTATGGAACGATCTCCTGGTCGCATATGTGTTCCTGGGCGGGACGCCGCAGAACCGGGTGCTCACCATCGCACTCCAGCAGCTGGTGGGGGCGCGAGGAGAGAACTGGGAACTGCTGACGGCGGCGGCGTTCATCTCGATGTCCCTGCCGCTCGTCGTGTTCCTCTCCCTCCAGCGCTATTTCGTGCGTGGGCTCACCGCGGGCTCGGTCAAAGGCTGAGTGCCATGGCCGGATCCCGTCGTTCCACCTGGGAGACGACGATTCCCCTCTCCCCACGCCGCAAGTGGTTGGCCATCACGATGGCCACCTTGGCGTTCGTGCCCGCCTACTGGTCATTGCTGGCGGGGATGGTTGCGTCGGCGTCGACGTCGGCGCACGTACCCAATCCGGGCGCCGCGTTCGCCCTGGGGCTGGTGCTAGTGCCGTTCGTGTTCATGATCCTGGCCTTCCTCTCGGGTCACCCGCGGGCGCCCGGTGCCGTGGTCAAGGCGATGCTGCTGGCATCCCCGTGTCCGCCCTGGCCGGCGATGCCGTCACCGGAGTGATGGCCGGGATGGGCGCCGGCGGTGCGGCTGCTCTTCGTCTGGAGCGGGACCACAGCTGGAAGGCTCGGGCCATCGCCGTGGCGGCAATCACCGTCTACACGTTCTTGCTCCTTCGGTTGGGAGGGGATGTGGTCGTCTTGGGAGCGCCGGTCCTGCCCTTCACGAGCATCGGCATCGCCGATCATCTCGTCGAACGCCGCAGGGAACAGGCAAGGGCCGGAGAAACGTAGAGGAGGCAGCATGGCGGAGATCGTCCTGGACCACGTCACCAAGTCGTTCCCCGATGGGACGACGGCGGTTTCAGAGCTCAACATCGAGATTCACGACGGGGAGTTCATCGTGCTCGTCGGGCCGTCGGGTTGCGGCAAGACCACGGCACTTCGGATGGTGGCCGGACTCGAGTCACTCACTCACGGGACGATCCGGATTGGAGAGCGGGTCGTCAACGACCTCCAGCCCAAGGAGCGGGACATCGACATGGTGTTCCAGGACTACGCGCTCTATCCGCACATGACGGTGTACGACAACATGGCCTTCGGGCTCAAGCTGAGGAAGCTTTCCAAGGAGGAAATCGACGGGCGGGTGCGCGATGCCGCTCGGATCTTAGGCCTCGACGAGCTGCTGAAGCGCAAGCCGAAGGCCCTGTCCGGCGGACAGCGGCAGCGTGTGGCCATGGGACGAGCCATCGTCCGGAACCCTCAGGCCTTCCTCATGGACGAGCCCCTCTCCAACCTGGACGCCAAGCTGCGCGTCCAGATGCGCTCGGAGATCGCTCGGATCCAGCGGGAGTTGGGCGTTACCACGATCTATGTGACACACGATCAGACAGAGGCCATGACGATGGGCGACCGGGTGGCGGTCATCCGCAAAGGGGTCCTCCAGCAGGTCGAAGCGCCCCAGTACCTCTACGAGCATCCCGTCAACCTTTTCGTGGCCGGCTTCATCGGATCACCCGCCATGAACCTGACCGAGGCCACGCTCTCTCGGTCGAACGGCTCCCTCGATGTGGAGTTCGGTGGCTTCCACCTGGCGCTTCCGGACGATATCGGCACGACGCGCCCCGGTTTGCTCGCCTACGAGGGCAAACGGGTCATCCTGGGGGTGCGCCCGGAGGACATTGAAGACGCTCGCCTTGCGTCCGGCGAGCTCGAGCACCGACGGATGCGTGCGACGGTCGAGCTGCGCGAGGCGCTCGGATCAGACGTGGTGGTGCACTTCTCGGTTGATTCGCCGGTCGTGGTGACGGAAGACGTGAAGGAGCTGGCCGCAGACGTGGGACAAGAAGCCGTTCAGGGCTTGGAGCAGGTGGCTGCACACGGCAAGTCCGTCTTCCTGGCTCGGTTGAATCCGCGAACGACCGCTCGGGTCGGAGAGGCACTGGAGCTGTACGTCGACACGGGGCACCTTCACTTCTTCGACCATGGGAGCGGCCGGGGCATCTATGCAGAGCCGGGCTGACCCGAGCCACGTATCGCCCGCCGGAAGCACTGATCGACACGCCGCCGGATCCCGAGGGCCGGACGGCGGTTCGAATTCATTGCTTTCGTGGACCCGCACGCAAAGAATTCGAACGGTCGCCCGGCTGCCAGTGACCACCTCTTGGCCGGCACAACACGCACGCCGACGTATCAGACTATGGCGGACAAGGCCCTTTACCTATCTGAGTTTGGCATGAGCGACGCAACCGCCGCACTTCACTTGGGAACCACAGGCAAGGCCGTGGACGCAAGCCTCGTGAAGACCTACGACGGCTGCCCGATTGCCGCGGCAGCGTCCTTGGCTAGCCTCCGGACGATCTCGGCCGCGGGCAGCACGTCGTTCACAACCTCGACAGACTCTCCGGCCCACATCGCCGGGTAGTCGAAATCGCCTTCGAAGCCGACGAGCGGGGAGCCGGCCCCCGCGTATCGCGGCAACTCGAATTTCACGCCTGAGGGCAGGCGCATCACGCCGACACACGTCCCTTCGCCTGGACGATGGCCCGGTCGCGGGCGTCCTGCGGCATCCCACTCGTGGAAGGTCCGATTGCGAAGCGTGCGTGTTGGGGCCCCGGGCCACGAGATGTCGTAGAGGTCCTCGGTGTAGACGGTGTCCTTCGCGACACTCTGAACGATGCGGCGCTTGTACTCTGGGTGAGCCCGAGATTCATCAGTCGCCACGAAGCGCGAGCCGAGCGATACACCTTGGGCGCCTAGGCCGATTGCTCGGGCAATGCCGGCGCCGTCGCCGATCCCGCCGGATGCGAGCACCGGAAGCGGCGAGACGGCGGCCACGACCCCCGGGAGAAGCTCCCAGATCGAGGTCGTACCTCGAACATGCCCGCCCGCCTCGACACCCTGGGCGATGACGGCGTCGACGCCCGCGGCGGCTGCGCGCTCCGCCTCGGCAACCGACCCGACCTGGAGGAGGAGAACCACTCCTTTCAAATGTGCCAGCTCGACGTACGGCGCCGGGTCGCCCCAGAACAGAACCACGGCCGCCACCTGCTCGTTGATCGCCGTGACGACTTCAGCGCGCACGAGCTCACGATCCTCCTCCGAGGCCGCCCACCCGACCTCGTCGATGATCACGTTGACGCCGAAGGGGCGCCTCGTCAGCGCCCGCGTGCCCTCGATGCGCTCCTGGACGACCTCCGGGGAAGCGCCGCTGACACCAAGGACGCCGAAACCGCCGGCCTCGGAGACCGCTGCCACGAGATCGGGGCCGGCCACCGATCCCATTCCGGCGGAGAGAATCGGCACATCGATTCCGAGTCTGTCGCAGAGCGGCGTTCGGAGCCCTAACGCCATCGGTGGATTATCCCAGCGTTTCTCCAAGCAGAGACAGCTTGGCCGAACGTGGTTGAAAGCGCGCGACCATGAAGGCGCAGCCCGAACAGGCACGGCCGCATCGGGCGACGGGGTCACTTACGATTGGATCCTGGAAGCGGGCGATCGCCCCGCTTGTGGAAACACCGAGTGACCGGAGGGGTCATGAGTGGACAGAAGAGCTTGTGGAGGTCGCGTGTCGCCCTCATGACCTTCGGCCTAGCGATTGGCGTGGCCCTGTTGGTCTCCGGCTGCGGGGGCAACAACAACCCCAACACGGGGGGTAGCTCGACGCCACCCTCAGCCGCGGCGTCTACCACGCCATCAGCGCCGGCGAACGGCAGCGCCCTCTCCGGAACATGGTCGGGGCAATACAGCGGAACCTACTCGGGAAGCTTCACCCTGAACTGGCAACAGACAGGATCGGTCTTGAGCGGCAGCATCACACTGTCTTCCCCGTCCGACACGCTCAGCATCCACGGAACGGTGAACGGCAGCGCGATCCAGTTCGGCACGGTGGGCGGTCCCGGGATCACCTATACGGGGTCGGTTTCCGGCAGCTCGATGTCCGGCAGCTACCAGACTCCGGCGGGCGGTGGCTCCTGGAGCGCGAATAAGACCTCCTGATCCTGGAGACCGTCTCTAAGCCGTTGAGAGTGGAGGTGGCGGGAATCGAACCCGCGTCCCCGGGCGTCCATCTGGGTCTTCTACGGGCGTAGCCGGCGGGGTAGTGTCGCCCCGAGGCTCCCACCGGCGGAGGTCCTCGAGGCCAGCCGGTCAGCGATGTCCGGCGGCGGCCGACTGGCGAGACCGCAACCGTGAGCCTGCTCGCGACGCCCGGCCCGCGGACACAGGCGATCCGCGGCGGACGGCTGCCAGCGGTTAGCTAGGCAGCAAGCGCCATGTCAGAGTTGGCGTTTGTTCGTGTTCCGGCTTTTAACGAGGCATCCGGAGACCTCGGCCCGCTTCCCCCAGGTGGTTCGCACCCAGGTCGAAGCCTGTTCACCCCCATATGCAGTTCTCAAGCGAGACCAGTATAGGAGGCGGGGCTCAGCGTTCCCGCCGTCGGGCGCCGAGGGCGCGTTCCACCTCCCTGCGGTGCTCGCGCTCGGCGAGCGTCTGGCGCTTCTCGAACTGCCGCTTGCCGCGACCGAGCCCGAGCTCCATCTTCGCCATGCCCCGCGTGAAGTAGATCTTCAGGGGAACGAGCGTGAGGCCGCGCTCGGCGGTCTTGCCGATGAGCCGCCCGATCTCCTCGCGGTGCACCAACAGCTTCCTGGGTCGCTTCGCCTCGTACGCGCGCGTGTCCGCCATCTCGTAGGGGGGGATGTGCAGGTTCTCGACCCACAGGCCGGTGCCGCTCTCGTCCACGCGGGCAAAAGCGTCGGTGAGCGTCGCGCGGCCGGCGCGCAGGGACTTCACCTCGGGCCCGGTTAGGACCATCCCGGCCTCGAACGTCTCCTCGATCGAGTAGTCGTGCCGGGCGCGGCGGTTCGTGGCGACGGTGCGATCGGCCGGGTTCCCGGCCACCGCTCAGACCTCGAGGAACCGGCGCATCGCGAGCATGCTCGCCACTCCGGCGACGAGGACGCCGCCCCCCAGTAGGTACGGCACGGTGTGGACGATCTGCGGCGTCCCCACGAGCGGGAAGAACCCGATCTTGCCACGGAGCGGATCGATGAAGCTGACCTTCATGATGAACAGGCCGAGGATCGCGGCGCCCGCCCCGAGGAGCCCCTCGATCGTCCCCTCGATCAGGAACGGCATGCGGATGTGCCAGCTCGTGGCCCCGACCAGCCGCATGATCCCGATCTCCTTGCGCCGGTTGAAGACCGCCAGGCGCACCGTGTTCCCGATCAGGGCTGCTGCGCTCACGAGCATGATGATGGCAACGACCAGCACGCCCACGCGGAAGACGCGGGTCACCGCGAAGAGCCGGTTCAGCAGCGCGCGCTGATCCACGATCCGGTCGATCCCCGGCTGGCCCTCGAGCTGCACGGCGACGACGTCGAACTGGCTCGGGTCCTTGAGCTTGACGCGGAAGGACGCCGGGAGCGCGTCCGGCGAGACGTTCGAGATCAGCGCCTTCTGGTCTGCGTACAAGCTCAGGAATCGTTGATAGGCCTCCTGCTTGGATTCGTAGTGGACGCTCTGCACCTGCGGCATGGTCTCCAGCATCTGCTGCAGGTTCGCCTGCTGGGACGGCGGGATGTCGTTCGTCAGGAACACGGAGACCTCGACGTTCGCCTCGGTCTTCGCGATGAGGAGGCCGACCTCGCTCCCGACGAGCAGCGCGCCGCCCACCAGGAACAGGGCGATGAACGCCGTGGAGACGGCCGCGAACGCCACCAGGCCGTTTCGCCTCAGGCCCTGCAGCGTCTCCTTGAAGTAGTAGTCGACCCTACGCGCCATACCCGTACACCCCGCGGGCCTGGTCGCGCACCAGGTGGCCGCCGTCCAGCTCGATCACGCGCCGGCGCATCGCATCGACGATCGCGTTGTCGTGCGTCGCCATGATCACGGTCGTCCCCGTGCGGTTGATCCGGTCGAGGAGCTTCATGATGTCGACCGATGTCCCCGGGTCGAGGTTCCCCGTCGGCTCGTCGGCGAGCAGGATCAGCGGGCGGTTGACGAACGCCCGCGCGATCGAGACGCGCTGCTGCTCGCCGCCCGACAGCTCGTTCGGATAGTTGCCCACCTTGTCCTTCAGGCCGACCAAGTCGAGCGCCTCGGGCACGCGCACCGCGATGTCGTGCTTGGCCTTGCCAATCACCTCGAGCGCGAACGCGACGTTCTGAAACACCGTCTTGTCCGAGAGCAGCTTGAAGTCCTGGAAGACCGTGCCGATGTTCCGCCGGAGGTACGGCACCTTCCACGGCGACAGCCGCCCGATGTTCTTGCCGGCCACGAAGATCTCGCCCTTCGTCGGCTCCTCCTCCTTCAGGAGCAGCCGGATCATCGTGGACTTGCCGGAGCCCGACGGGCCGACGATGAACACGAACTCGCCCTTGCCGATCTCCAGGGAGACCTCGACGAGGGCCTTGACGGAGTCCTTGTAGACCTTGGTGACGTTGTCGAGTCTGATCATGTGGGCGACGCTTCCATCGGACGGAGGGAGAGCTTTCTGTAGGGAGAGCCCCGATGGTAACAAAGCCTCCACGTGAACGGAACGAAGGGTTGGGTACAATCCCTCAGCGCGTGGAGCACCAATGAGCGAATCCCCTGCCACCTCTATCGAGCTGTCCGTGGTGATCCCCGTCTGGAACGGGGAGCACAGCCTCGGCCGTCTCCTCCCGCGGGTCTCCTCGGTGTTGGCCTCCGTCGTGGGGCCGAGCGTCGAGGTCGTCGTCGCCACGCCGAAGGACGACGCGGCCGGTGACCTCGTCGTTCGGGCCGGCGGCCGGGTCGTGCACTTCGACGAGCCGGGGTACGGGCACGCGCTGAACGCGGGGCTCGCCAACGCCCGCGGGCAGTGGGTGGTCACGATGGACGCCGACTTCTCCCACCACCCGGAGTTCATCCGAACCCTCTGGCTCCGCCGCCGCGAGGCCGATGTCCTGATCGCCTCCCGCTACGTCTCGGGCGCCGTCTCGGAGATGTCGGCGTCGCGCAAGCTCGCGAGCCGGGTCCTCAACCGCGTCTATCGCACCACACTCGCGCTCCCCTACCGGGACCTCTCGAGCGGCTTTCGGATGTACCGACGGCGGGTGCTCGAGGACATCGGGCCCGTCAGCCAGGAGGGCCTGGGCGCGCTGCAGGAGCTTCTGGTGAAGGCGTTCAGCCAGGGCTGGACGATCCGCGAGGTGCCGCTCTTCTATCGCCAGTCGCGCCGCTGCGCCCGCGGGCACCTCGCCCAGCTTAGCCTCGGCTACGTCCGAGCCTTGGGCAAGCTCATCGCGCTGCGCAACTCCGTGAAGGCCGCCGACTACGACTCGCGCGCGTTCGACAGCTGGATCCCGCTGCAGCGGTACTGGCAGCGAGCCCGGTTCCGGATCATCCGAAGCATGGTGGACGGCAGCAGCCGGATCCTTGACATCGGGTGCGGGTCGAGCCGGATCCTCGCGAGCCTGCCGCAGGCCGTCGGCGTGGACCTGCAGATCCGAAAGCTCCGGTGGATGCGGGCGCCGGGGCGCCAGCTGGTCGCCGCGTCGCTCTCGGAGCTTCCGTTCGGCGACGGCTCGTTCGACGCGGTGATCTGCTCGGAGGTGATCGAGCACATCCCGCACGACGAGATCGTCCTGTCGGACATGGTGCGCGTGCTGCAGCCCGGCGGGACGCTCGTGCTCGGCACCCCGGACTACGGACGATGGATCTGGCGCACGCTGGAGGGAATGTACAAGAAGGTGTTCCCGCAGGGCTACGCGACCGAGCACATCAACCCGTACACGCGCCAGAGCCTGCGTCAGGAGATCGAATCGATGGGTCTGGTCGTCCTCGACGTCCAGTACGTCGGCGCGTCGGAGATGATCTTCAAGGCCGTCAAGCCGGGGGACGCTTCGTCGCCCGGCGATGCAGCTCGGCTTCGATAAACGGCTCGAGGTCCCCGTCCAGCACGGCATCGACGTTGCCGACCTCGAGGCCGGTTCGATGGTCCTTCACCAGCCGGTAGGGGTGGAGCACGTACGACCGGATCTGTGATCCGAAGTCGATCCCCATCTGCTGGCCCCGAAGCTTCTCGAGCTTCTCGATCTGCTCGCGCCGTGCTCGCTCGGCGAGTCGCGCAACGAGGATGCGCATCGCGACGGCGCGATTCTGCATCTGCGAGCGCTCGTTCTGACACGCCGCCGTGATCCCGGTCGGGAGGTGCGTGACACTGGAGGAACGGTAGGTGTCGATCCGGAGGTCCTTGGGGTCGATCTCGATCTCGGTCTCGTCCTCGGCGAGAAGCGGGATGACGTCGAGGCTCGCGAAGGACGTGTGCCGGCGGTGCGCCGAGTCGTAGGGCGAGAGACGCACGAGCCGGTGGACGCCGCGCTCGGCGGCGAGAAAGCCGTAGGCGTTCGGGCCGGAGAGCGTGAAGGTCGCGCTCTTGATGCCGGCCTCCTCGCCGGGTAGCACCTCGTCGAGCTCCGCCTTCAGTCCCTCGCGTTCGGCCCAGCGCAGGTACATGCGAAGGAGCATCTCGGCCCAGTCCTGCGAGTCGACCCCGCCGGCGCCCGCATGCAGGCTCGCCACGGCGTCCCCGGTGTCGTACTCGCCGGAGAGGAGGTTCGCGAGCTCGAGCTTGTTGAGCTCGGCCTCGAGCGAGGAGAGGTTCGCCGCCAGCTCCTTCGCGAGGTCGGGAGCGTCCTCGCCCGCGAGCAGCTCGTCGGTGACGCGAAGGTTTGCGAGCTGCTTCGACAGATGGTCCTGGCGGCCGAGCGTGTCGTTCAGGCGGGCAAGTTCGGTGGTGAGCTTCTGGCCGCGGGCCGGGTCGTCCCAGACGCCGGGCTCGGCGATCTCCCGCTCGAGCTCGGCCGCGCGCGCCCGCTTGCGCTCGACGTCAAAGGTACTCCTTTGCGTTGTCGACACGCCGCGCTAGCCCGTCGATCCGTTCGGTCTGGTCGGTCACGACGGCTATGGTAGCGGCCGCGCGGCTCGGTCCCGCCACGCGTCGGCCTCGGCCACGAGCGGCGTCGCGCCCAGCCGGGCGAAGATCGCTCGGGCCGCCGCGAGAGGCTCACCGGCGGCGTCCCCCCGACCCAGGACCACCAAGCATCGCGCCGCGCCGAAGAGGGCGTGCGCGCGATCGAAGGGTTGGCCGAACGCTTCCCACCGCTCGGCCGCGTCCTGGAACAGGCCGAGGGCCCGCTCGGCGTGCCCGGACGCCTCCGCGATGGCTCCCCGCGCGGACACCAGGGCGTGGCGGTGCCGAGGAAGCGGCAACCCTTCGATCCCTTCCGTCGAGCGCTCGGCCAGATCGGGCCGCGCCGCGGCGATGGCGACGCGGACCAGCTCGCCCAGCTCCGAGGTCCTGGTGGGAATGGCATCGCCCCCGGTCACCTCGACGGCCTCCTCGACGAGCGCGGCGGCGCGTTCCTGATCCCCGGACGCGAGCTGCCCGATCGCCGCTTCGGTCAGGGCATGCGCGAGGAGCGGCGGGTCGCCGAGCGGCCGCGCGCGGGCCAGGAGCGCCAGCGCGGCGTCGGCACTCCCCGGCTCGCCGCGCACGACCCGTACGTAGCCCACGTCGAGCTCGGCGAAGACCTCCTCGTACTCGGCGCCCGCGTCCTTTGCCTCCTGCGCGACCTGCGCGCCCAGACGAAGCGCGTCGTCCCAGTCCCCGGAGCACACGAGCGTCGTGAGGATCCCGTTACGAAGGAACGACGCCATCTCCCAGAGACCGCGGGCCTCCGCGAACGCCAGGCCCTCCCGACCGCACTCCATGGACGCGCGAGGTCCATCGACCATGAGCAGCGCCGCGCCCAGGTTGCTGTACGACACGGCGGTGGTTCGACCCAGGCCGAGCGCGAGGGCGGTGTTGATGGACTCGCGAAGCTCGCGCATCCCGTCGAGGTCGCCCAGGGCGACGCGCGCGTACCCGCGGAAGTTCTGCGCGCGCGCGGCCGCCTCGCGCTCTCCCGTTCGCTCGGCGAGCTCGATCGCACGATCGGCGTCGGCGATCGCGCCCGAGTAGTCCTCGGCGAGCATGAGCGTGCCCGAGCGTTCGGCGAACGCGCGGGCAAGCTCGCGCCCCGGCGCCTGGTTCTCGAGGAGATGGATCGCGTCCGAGAGCATCCCGCGTCCTCGGGCCGGGTCCCCTCCGTACTCGATCACGACGGAGAGCCGGATCATGGCGTCGGCCGCATCTCGGTCGGTTCCGCTCGCGCGGAATCCCCGGACGGCCGACGTGAACCACCCCTCGGCTTCCTCGTATCGGCCTGACTGGAACGCCGCCTCGCCCAGACGGGCCTCGATCGGCGCCCGATCGGCATGCTCCGGCGGCGTCAGCCCGAGCGCGTGCCGAAGGTGGCCCTCGGCCCGCGAGAGCTCGAGCGCCATCGACTGCACCGCCGCCGCGAGCGAGAACCTTCGGGTCTCGTCCTCGAGCTCCGCGGCCGCGCCGCCCGCCGCGCGTTGAAGCTCGAGCGCGGTCCCCGTGTGATGCGCCAGGACCTCGGCGAAGGCTGGCCATCGATCGGCGGCCACCGCCTCGATCCACGCGGCGGTCGCGCGATGCTTCTCGGCCCGGATCGTCCGGGGGATCTGCGCATAGGCGACGTCGCGGATCAGGGCGTGCCAGAACGTGTACTCGCGCGTCCCCGCGAACGTGCTCGTCGTCTGCGGCCGGACGAATCCCTGCTCGGTCAGCCGGGCCAGCTCGCGGTCGGCGTCGCGTCCGTCGCGGGGGGCAAGCGCATTGACGGCGCCGGACCAGAACACGGGCCCGACGACGGCCGCATCCTGGAGCAGGGAGCGTCCCTCGGGTGCGAGCGTGTCCAGACGCGCGGCGATCAGGGCCTGCATCGTGTCGGGGAGCGGCAGGTCCCCGCCACCGGACTCGTCCGCAGTCCGCAGCATGCGGGCGAGCTCCTCGGCGAAGAGCGGGTTCCCACCCGAGCGGGCGACGAGCCGCTTCGTCCTGTCGTCGGAGACGCCGACGTCGCCCAGCACGTCCAGGATCAGATCGGCGGTGTCATCGTCGCCGAGCGGTGAGAGCCGAACGATCGAGCCGCGCCACGCCGGGCGGCGTTCCTCCAACTCCGGCCGAGCCGTCGTGATGACGAGGAGCGGCGACAGGCCGGCCGTGGCGATGACGCCGTCGACGAAGTCCAGGAGGGCATCGTCGGCCCAGTGCAGGTCCTCGACCACGAGCACGAGCGGGCCGGCATCGGACCGGACGACGAGGAACCGCTCCCACGCGGCGAGCGTCTCCGCCGGCTCGGCTGAGCCCTCGGCGGGAAGGCCGGCCGCGGGGCCGAGCCGCGAGCGAAGCCACGCTCGGTCGGCCGGATCCTCGACCGACGCGGTGACGACCGCCTCCAGCCGTTGCCGGCGCTTGTCGGGTCCGTCGGGTTCGGCGATGCCGGCCTCCTGCCGGATGAGGTCCTCGATCGGCGAGAAGGTCACCCCCTCGCCGTAGGGAAGGCACCGTGCGCGGCGCCATCTGGTGACGCCCTCGGGCGCGGAACGCTGGAGTTCCGCGACGAGCCGGCTCTTGCCGACGCCGGCCTCCCCGACCACGGCGACGAGGCGGGCCGGTCCGCCGCACGCGACCTCCGTGACCGCACCGATCAGAGCCTCCAGCTCCCGGCGCCTCCCGACGAAGGTCGAAGCCGGCGCCTCGCGGGTCACGCCGGCCCGAGCTTCGACCACTCGCCACACCGCGAGCGGCTCCGCCTTGCCCCTCACCGAGATCGGGTCGAGCGCCTCGTAGGCGATGCGCTCGCGGGTGAGCGCGTGGGTGCGGGCCCCGACCAGGATGGCCCCCGGGGGCGCGGCGGCCTGGATGCGCGACGCCGTGTTCACGATGTCGCCGGTCACGCTCTCGCCAACCACGGGGCCGGCTGCGCCGAACGCGACCACGGCCTCGCCCGTCGTGACACCGGCCCGCGCGGCCAGGCCGTGCGACCCTCGAGCGGCGGCGAGCTCGCGCATCCCCCGCTGGATCTCGAGCGCGGCCCGGACGGCTCGCTCCGCGTCGTCCTCGTGCGCCGTCGGAGCGCCGAACACGCCGAGCGCGCCGTCGCCGATGAACTTGTCGAGCGTGCCGCCGAACGCCTCGATCTCGCGCTTCAGGAGGGCGTGATACGGCACGAGCATCGCTCGCACGTCCTCGGGATCGGCCCGGTCGGACCGTTCGGTGAAGCCGACCAGATCGCAGAAGAGCACCGTGACGAGCCGGCGCTCCTCGGTGCGCGGGCCCGCTCCTGCCAGCTCCGCGCCGCAGAAGCCACAGAACCGGAACCCGTCGGGATTGCGTTCGCCGCAGGACCCGCAGGTAATCACGCCCGGGACTCCGGGGCTACGCGGTCATCCCGTGGCACTTCTTGTACTTCCGTCCCGAGCCGCACGGGCAGGGGGCATTGCGCGGGGTCTTGCCGGCCGTCGACGCCTGCAGCGGCGCCGCCGCAGCTTCGCCGTCACCGTGGCTCGCCTGCACCCGTTGGGGGCGCGGCCGGCCGGGCTCGTCCTGGCGCACGAGCTCCATCCGATAGATGTAGCGGACGAAGTCCTCCTGGATCGAGTCCTTCATCTCCTGGAACATGTCGAAGGCCTCGCGCTGGTACTCGACGAGCGGGTCGCGCTGGCCGTACGCGCGCAGGCCGATGCCCTCCTGCAGGTAGTCCATCTCGTAGAGGTGCTCGCGCCACTTGGTGTCGATCATCGAGAGCAGCACCATCCGCTCGAGCTGACGAAGGATCGGCTGGCCGGTCTCGGGATCGGGGCCGAGCTGCTCCTCCTTGCGCTCGTAGGCGTCGAGCGCGTCCTGGACGATGAGCTCGGTCACCTCCATCGCGTCGGCGTGGCCTTCGAGCGAGGCCTTCGTGAGCGTGGTCGGGTAGACGACCCCGAGCGCGGTGACGAGCCCGTCGAGGTCCCATTCCTCCGGATAGACGTCCTTCGAGACGTAGCGCCCGACCGTGGTCCGCACGACGCCCTCGACGTACGCGAGCGCCTCCTCTTTGAGGTCGCGGCCCTCCAGGATCTTGTGCCGGTCGTCGTAGACGAACGTGCGCTGGGTGTTCATCACCTCGTCGTACTTGAGCACATTCTTGCGGATCTCGAAGTTCTGCTCCTCGACGTTCTTCTGCGCGGTCTCGATCGCCCGGGTCACCATCTTCGCGGCGATGGGCTCGTCGTCCGGCCACTTGAGTCGGTCCATGATCCGCCCGATACGGTCGGACGCGAACAGGCGCATGAGGTCGTCCCCCAGGGACAGGTAGAACCGCGACTCGCCGGGGTCGCCCTGTCGGCCGGAGCGGCCGCGGAGCTGGTTGTCGATGCGCCGCGACTCGTGCCGCTCGGTGCCCAAGACGTACAGGCCGCCCCGCTCGATCACCTCGTCGTGCTCGGCATCGGTCTGCGTCTTGAACTTCTCGAGGATCGGCTGGTACTCCGCCTCGTAGGCGGCGCGCTCCTCGGGCTCCATCTCGAACAGGAGGTAGCGGTCGTTGTCCCACTCGCGCGCCGCCATCTCCTGGCGGGCGAGGTACTCCGGGTTGCCCCCCAGCACGATGTCCACTCCGCGCCCGGCCATGTTCGTCGCGACGGTCACCGAGCCCAGGCGCCCGGCCTGCGCGATGATCATGGCCTCCTTCTCGTGCTGCTTGGCGTTCAGCACGTGGTGCGGGACCCCGCGGCGGTTTAGGTAGCCGGCCAGGCGCTCCGACTTCTCGATCGAGACCGTCCCGACGAGCACCGGCTGTCCCTTGTCGTGGCGCTCGGCGATGTCCTCGGTGACCGCCCGCCACTTCGCGTCCTCGGTCTTGTACACGAGGTCCTGCTGGTCCTGGCGCACCATGGCGCGGTTTGTGGGGATCTCGACGACCGCGAGCTTGTAGACCTCCTCGAACTCACGCGCCTGGGTCCGCGCGGTGCCGGTCATCCCGGCGAGCTTGTCGTACATGCGGAAGTAGTTCTGGATCGTGATCGTGGCGAGGGTCTGGTTCTCCTCCTTGATGCGCACGTTCTCCTTCGCCTCGATCGCCTGGTGCAGGCCCTCCGAGTAGCGACGCCCCTCCAGGATGCGGCCGGTGAACTCGTCGACGATCTTCACCTCGCCCTGCGTGACGATGTAGTCGACGTCGCGCTTGTACAGCTCCTTGGCACGGATGGCGTTCTGGAGGTGGTGCACGAGCTCGGCTCGTCCACCTCGTAGTCGACGTCCCGGCGCAGGCGCGGCGCCATGCGAGCGAATGTCACGTACCATTTCGCGGAGTCCGCCACCATGCCGCTGATGATGAGCGGCGTACGGGCCTCGTCGATCAGGATGGAGTCCACCTCGTCCACGATCGCGAAGTTGTGTCCGCGCTGGACCATGTCCTCGACCCGCATCGCCATGTTGTCGCGCAGGTAGTCGAAGCCGAACTCGTTGTTCGTCCCGTAGGTGATGTCGGCCGCGTACGCGGGCCGCCGCTGCTCGGGGGTCATCGAGGACTGGATGAGCCCGACGGAGACGCCGAGCATCCGGAAGACCGGCCCCATCCACTCGGAGTCGCGCTTGGCAAGGTAGTCGTTCACCGTGACGAGGTGGACGCCCTCGCCCCCGAGCGCGTTCAGAAAGGCCGGCATCGTGGACACGAGCGTCTTGCCCTCGCCGGTGCGCATCTCGGCGATCCCGCCCTGGTGCAGCGCGGTCGCGCCCATGATCTGGACGTCGAAGTGGCGCTGGCCGAGGCTCCGGCGCGCGGCCTCCCGGACCAGCGCGAAGCCCTCGGGGAGGATCTCGTCGAGGTCCTCGCCGTCGGCGACCCCCCGGCGCAGGGCCGCCGTGTGCTCCTTCAGCTCGGCGTCGGTGAGCTCCTCGACCTCCGGCTCGAACGACGAGACCAGCCGGACGTACTCGTCCAGACGCTTTCGTTTTCGGCCTTCGCCGAACGATCCCAGTTTCTCGATGCTGACCAACGGATGTCCTTCGCGGGGCGAACCGGGGACCTTCGAACCGATTATAGGGTCGGCCCCGGACGTGCCGGTCTGGAGCACGTCGGGGCTAGCGGATCTCCAGGAGCTTCTCCCGCACCGCGTAGACCACCGCTTCCATCCGGGAGTGCAGGTGGAGCTTCTCCAGGATGTTGCGGACGTGGTTCTTCACGGTGTTTCCGGAGATGAAGAGCTCCTTGGCGATGTCGCGGTTGTTCAGGCCCTTGGCGACCAGGCGCAGGACCTCCATCTCGCGCTCGGTGAGGCGAGGCGCCGGCAGGCGCACTTGCTCCTGCTCGCGCTTGGACATCGCGGCGAACTCGGTGATCAGCTTGGAGGCCATCGCCGGGGAGATCCGCGAGTGGCCGGCCCAGACCGAGCGGACGGCGTCGGCGACCTCGTCGATGGAGATCTCCTTCAGGAGGTACCCGGCCGCCCCGGCCCGGATCGACTCGTAGAGGTCCGTCTCGTCGTCGGAGATCGTGAGCATCAGGACCTTCGCCCGGGGGACGAGCTCGCGGATCTCCCGGGTCGCCTCGATCCCCGAGCGCTTGGGCATGCGCACGTCCATGAGGACGACGTCGGGATCCAGCTCCTGGGCCATCGCCACGGCCTCGACGCCGTCGGCCGCTTCGCCAACGACCTCGATGTCGGGCTCCTGCCGCAGCACCATCTGGAGGCCGCGCCGAAACAGGGCATGGTCGTCGACGATCAGGACTTTGAGCGCCCGATCCTTCGCCCCTGGCTCATCCACGACCTCAGGATCACCCCCGGGCACCGCCTCCGCCCAGGCCGGCTTGGGCGAAAGAGCCTACTCCGAACTACTTGACCCTTGTGGACTAGTGCGGGGTGATTCTACGCCACGGCGCCGCCTCGTCAGCCGGTCCCGCAACTTGGAGCGATAGGTCGAGAGCTGGCGCTCCAGGCGCCGGGCGGCCTGGTCCAGCGCCGAATCGACGTCCGGCCCGGCTCCGTGAGCACGAACCTGGCGGCGCTTCGTGTGGCAGGTGATCTCCACCCGGTGGCTCGCCTCGGCACCGACCCGGGGGTTGTGCTCCAGAATGACCTCGACCTCCACGCGCTCGACGCGGCGGTCGAAGCGTGGGACCCGGCTCAGCCGGCGCTCCGCCGCGCGCCGGTCGTGCTCGGTGATGTCGGTTCCTCGGCCCTTGAGTACGAGATCCATCGTCGGCTCCGGGGAAGGGCTCCGCCTGGCTGACCTGGTCTTTGGCCCCACACTCGCCTGCTGAGGGGATCGCCGCCGTGTCGGCGGCTTAGCGCCTTCTCCCGGCCGGGAGGTCCCGTCCGGGGCAGGGCTTACGTCTAAGCCGCACCATGCTCAGCGACCAAGGGTCGCCTTACGTGGGTCGTTTCGCCTGCGACTGGCATCGACTACCGGAGGTGGTTCCCCCGGGCAACCACAGACCCAGGCTGAAGCCCGGGCGAAGTATAGCAACGGGCCGGAACCGGTCCGCCGAGCGAGCGCGCGGCGGTGAGCAGCCCGACCTCCTCGGCGCCACCGGCGCGTAGCGCCCGGGCGCACTGGGCCGCCGTCGCGCCGGTCGTGAGCACGTCGTCCACCAGGATCACCGCCGCCGGGGCCGTTCGGGCCGGGCGGAACGCGCCCCGGAGCGCTCTCGCCCGGTCGAGCGCGTTGCGGCGGGCCTGCGGCGGCGTCTCGACGACCCGGGCAATGAGCCGAACGCAGGGCAGGTCGAGGGTGCCCGCGACCCGCTCGGCGAGGACCTGAGCCTGGTCGTAGCCCCGGGCGCGCTTGCGGCGCTTCCCGAGCGGCACCCACGTGACGGCGACGGGCGGCCGGCCCGGCACGCGACTCGCGTCCAGCGCGGTCGCCATCGCAGGGGAGAGGGCCGCGGCGGCCGAGCGGATCCCGCCGAACTTGAGCCCCATCAGCGCCCGGCGGATCGGGCCTTCGTAGAGATACGCGGACCGAGCCCACGCGATGTCCTCGGGCGGGCAGTCGCGGCAGCGCGCGACCGGGACCTCGAGCGGGCGGCCGCACCGCTCGCACCAGGGCGAGCTCGGGACCGCGATCGCTGGCAGGCACGCATCGCAGAACGGCCACGCCCGCCGGCCGCAACCCAGACAGCGTCGCGGGAAGAGCGCGTCCAGGAGCGGTGCGAGCATCCCCGGAGGGTACGGGTCACCGACGACACGGTCGACGTGGAGGCTAGGAGCTCGGGACCGTCAGGAGGTCGGACTGCTGGCGCGCACCGACTCGCACCTGCAGGGCGAGCGAGCGCACGGCGCGCAGTACCGGGTACGAGATCGTCCGGCGCTCGTCGGCGGCGGTGCGGAACTCCGGCCTGAGCGCCGCGACCGACGTGGGCAGGACCTCGAGCCGTGACCCGTCGGCCACGATCGCGACCTCGATCGTCCCCTCGCCCTGGCCCCCCTCTACCCGCCAGACTACGGAGGCCGAGTCGGCACCGAGCTCCAACCGGTCCAGCAGGAAAGCTCGGTCGCCCACTCTCACGCGGCGATCCAGGCGCGTGGACCCGCGCCGCACCTCGCCCTTCGGCCACGCGATCACGAACGGCCGGCTCGAGAAGTCGTAGGAACGGCCGCCGTCCACCTGCATCGAGGACTCGATCGCGTACCACGAGGGGACGAGGTCGACGGAGGCAGCTTCGAAGGGCACGAAGAGATCGCGCGCGGGCGCGACGTCGACCAGCTGGTCCTCGAGGGGAACCGGATGACGCATGCCGGACGGGAGCCGGGCGATCCACGCGGAGACGATGCGAACCCCGTGGGGGTTTCCGTCCGCCCCCTGCAAGACGAACGCGCCCTTGATCGAAGCGGGGAAACGTTCATACCGGGTCTTGACCTGCAGGGGTTCGGCGGCCGTCGCCATGTGCCTCGCCTCAGCCGGCCGCGGAGGCGAGGCCGCGACGCGGGCGCTCGGCTCGAAGCGTAGGCAACCACGGGCCGGCGGTTCGTCCGAGCCGGATGAGCGACGCGCCGAAGGGGCGCCGAACCGTTCCCCGGTCGGTGATGAACGCGCTCACGAGCGCGGCGGGCGTCACGTCGAACGCCGGATTCTCGGCCGTGGTGCCGTTGGGCGCCGCCTGCACGCCCAGCGGAGCGAGCACCTCGGAGGGATCGCGCTCCTCGATCGCGATGTCCCGCCCGGTCCGCACCCCGGGGTCGACCGTCGAGAAGGGCGCGGCCACGTAGAAGGGAAGTCCGTGATGGCGAGCGAGCACCGCGAGCTGGTAGGTGCCGACCTTGTTCGCCACGTCCCCGTTCGCCGCGATCCGGTCCGCACCGACGATCACGAGCTCAACCTGTCCCCGGGCCATGAGCGCGCCGGCCGCGCCGTCGACGATCACGGTGTGCGGGATGCCGAGGCGACCCAGCTCCCACGCCGTCAGCCGGGCGCCCTGGAGGAGCGGCCGTGTCTCGCACACCCAGACGTGGATCCGCTTGCCCGCCCGGTGCGCCGCCAGGATCACGCCGAGCGCCGTCCCCGGGCCGCCCGTCGCGAGTGCGCCGGTGTTGCAGTGCGTGAGCACGTTCGCCCCCTCGGGCACGAGCCGCGCCCCCCGCTCCGCGATCGCCCGGCACGAGAGCTCGTCCTCCCGCGCGATGAGCTGCGCTTCGGCGAGCACGACTGAGCGGACTGCGTCAGCGTCACCGGCCACGATCGCCGCCTCCGCCGCCGCCCGCACGCGAGCAAGCGCCCACCGGATGTTCACCGCCGTCGGCCGGCTGAGGAGGAGCCGCCGTTCCGCCCGCACGAGGTCGCGAAGGAGCCCTCGCGGGCCGCGCGCGGACGACCTGCCGACCGCGAGCGCCAGCCCGTACGCTGCTACGATCCCGAGGAGCGGGGCGCCCCGCACCGCCAGCGTCCGGATGGCGCGGGCGACCTCCTCCGGCGTGTGGAGGTCGAGGTAGGCCTCCTGGCCGGGAAGCCTCGTCTGGTCGAGGATGCGGATGCTCCCGTCCCGCCATTCGATGGCATGGACCTCCCCTCGTCGCCCGCTCACCCCTTCACCACCTGATGGCGGGCGAGCCGCACGGCCTCGCGCACCGCGTCCTCCAGCGTGCCAGCGTGGACGTACACGCCGTGCCGCCCCGACTCGACCGCCCCCTCGGGAACGGTCCCCGTCGGATGTGCGTGCGCGATCGCGCCCGGACCGTCGGCCGCGTACCGTTCGCGATGCACCTCGAGGTCGCTCGAGGCTCCGGGGAGCGGGCCGGCGAGCCGGCCCTCGATCACGTCACCGGGCTGCAGCGCGTGGAGCGCCGCCCCGGTCCGGGTGATCACTAGCGTCTCGCCGTCGAAGGTGGAGAGGTTGCCCTCGGCACCTTGGATCAGGCCGAACGAGAACAGGGTCCGGCCGGCCGCGAGGAACGACTCCAGCTGGCTCACGTACCGTGTTCCCACGAGGACAGGTAGGCGATCTGCTCCTCGGTCAGCTGATCGATCTGCACGCCCATCGCCTCGAGCTTGAGCCGGGCCACCTCCCGATCGATCGCGGTCGGCACTCCGTAGACGCCGGGCGTGAGCTCCGACGCCGTCCGGACGATCCATTCGACCGAGAGCGCCTGGTTCGCGAACGACATGTCCATCACGGCCGCGGGGTGTCCCTCCGCGGCGGCGAGGTTGACGAGCCGACCCTCGCCGAGCAGGTTGATGCGCCGGCCGTCCGCCATGCGGTATTCATCCACGAACTCGCGGATGCGCCGCACGTTCGTCGCCATGTCGGCGAGCGCCACCTTGTCGATCTCCACGTCGAAGTGCCCCGAGTTGGCGACGACCGCGCCGTCCTTCATGAGCTCGAAGTGCTCGCGCCCGAGGACGGTCGTATCCCCCGTCACCGTGACGAAGACGTCACCGATCCTGGCGGCGTCGCGGATCGGCATCGCCTCGAAGCCCTCCATCACGGCCTCGAGCGCACGCATCGGGTCGACCTCGGTGATGATCACGCGCGCCCCCAGCCCCCGGGCCCGCGACGCGACCCCGCGCCCGCACATCCCGTAGCCGGCGATCACGACGGCCCGGCCGGCGAGCAGCAAGTTCGTGGCGCGGATGATGCCGTCGATCGTGGACTGGCCCGTCCCGAAGCGATTGTCGAACACGTGCTTGGTATCGGCGTCGTTCACCGCGACGATCGGGTAGGCGAGGACGCCGTCCGCCTCCATGGCCCGCAGACGGATGATGCCGGTGGTGGTCTCCTCGGTGCCCCCCACGAGCTCCTTCAGCTGCTCGGCGCGTTCGCGGTGCAAGGTGGTCACCAGATCGCACCCGTCGTCCATGGTGATCGTGGGGTGACGGTCGAGCACCTCGTTGAGGTGGCGATAGTAGGTCTCGTGGTCCTCGCCCTTGATCGCGAACGCCGAGACCA
>VAYJ01000249.1 GCA_005888465.1 Actinomycetota bacterium | reverse complement strand
GGCGGTGGTGACGTAGTTGAGCCGGTAGCTCCCCTCGACCACGACGTGGGCCTGGGCGAAGGCCGACTCCACGTCGCCGTGGGCGAACTGGTACTTGAGGTTGACCAGGTTGCTGCCGAGCTCGTCGTGGATCAGGGGAGCGCCCGGACGAAGCGCCGAGTCCGGATCGAAGACGGCGGGCAGCTCCTCGTAGTCGACCCGGATGAGTCGTGTGGCTTCTTGCGCGATCTCCTCGGTGAGGGCGGCCACGGCCGCGATCTCGTCCCGGATGCAGCGGACCTTGCCGCCGTCGGCCGTGCCACCCTTGAGGGCCAGGTGATCCTTGGCGAAGCCGACGGGATGCTGCTCCACGCGGTCGGCGGTGATGACAGCGAGCACGCCAGGGAGCGCCTCGGCGGCGCTCGTGTCGATGCGGAGGATCCGCGCGTGGGGATACTGGGTCCGCAGAATGGCCCCGTGGACCATGCGCGGCAGGACGACGTCGTGCAGGAACTGCGTGTGTCCGGTGACCTTCTCGGCGCCGTCGCGCTTCGGCGTGCCCTTGCCGATGACGCTGAAGCTCACCGCCGTGCGCCTCGCCTGGTCGAGGAGGCGGGCGCTACCCGCCCATCCTCGCCACCTGGGTCTTGCGCCACTCCGCGCGGGACGAGAAGCCGGGGCGATTGCGACAGAGAGCTTCCGTCTCCTTGAAGATGGTCTCCACGGGCTTCTCGATGTCGAACAGCTCGGCCACGGGCTGCGGCGTGTGCCACGGGGTGTCGACGAAGAGCTCGAGCCGGTTGCCCTCGGGATCGGGGAAGTAGATCGACCAGGCGTTGCCGTGGGTGACGACCCGGAACTGCTTGACGCCCTCGTCGCGCGCCCGCGCATGCATGGTCTTGAGATCTTCGAGGGCGGCCAGCTTGAACGACATCTGATTCACCACGTTGAACTCGAGGCCGGGCGGCCGGCCCGTGGCCAGCACGAGCTGATGATGCTCGTCGGGATCGCGGGACAGGAACACCAGATCGGATCCGCCCGGGAGCTTCCCGCGATCGCTCACGAGAAGCCCGAGCACGCGCGTGTAGAAGTCCTCCATCCGGGGGAGGTCGGTGACGTAGAGCCCGAAATGGCTGAAGGAAACCGTGGGTAGCGTGGTCATGATCGCTCCTCTTCTCATCTCTCTCCCCGCGGGGTGAGAGGACACTCTTTTTCATCCCCTCCCCCAATGGGGGAGAGGGCAGGGTAAGGGGGAATCGACCTGCGTGCGAACGCCCTACCGACTCTCTTCTGTATGTCGCGGATCATATCACGGGGATCACAGGGCGGAAATCGAGCCCCGCTTCAAAGTTGCGAAGGATCGACGGATGGCGGAAGATCGCCGCTGTGATCGGTCGGCATACGGCATGATGATCGTACGTGCTGTGCTCGCAGCCGTCCTCGCCCTTCTCGTGCCGCTCGCCTCCCCGGCCCAGCAACCCGGAAAGACCGCCCGGGTCGGGTTTTTGTCTTTCGTGACCACTCCGTTCCTCGACGAAGCATTCCGGCATGGGCTACGCGAGCTGGGCTACGTCGAGGGTAAGAACATCACGATCGAGTATCGGTCTGCCGAGGGAAAGGACGAGCGGCTCCCGGGGCTCGCCGCCGAGCTCGTTCGCCTGAAGGTGGATGTCATTCTCGCCGCATCCCCGCCCGCTACCGAAGCAGCCAAGCAGGCGACGAGCACCATTCCTATTGTCTTCACCGTCTCGGGCGACCCTGTTGCCGAGGGCTTGGTCGCCAGCCTTGCCCGGCCCGGCGGCAACCTCACCGGGCTAGCCACCCTTGGCCCGGAGTTGGTGGGAAAGCAGTTGGAGCTACTCAAAGCGGTCGTCCCCAAGATCTCCCGTGTGGCCGTTCTTCAGAACCCGGGCAATCAGGCCCACCCCCGCTCGTTTCGACAGCTAGAGGATGCGGCCCGGGCCCTCGGGCTGCAGCTTCAAATCCTGGAAGCGCGCACCCCTTCCGAGATCGAGGCGGCGTTCGCGGCGATGAGCAGCCAGCGCGCGGGTGGCGTCCTCGTCCTGCGGGATGCGGTGTTCCGTACGCAGCGAGCCCAGATCGCGGCCCTCGCCGCCAAGAGCCGGCTCCCCGCAGTGTACGGGCTCAGAGAACACGCGGAGGCGGGGGGCCTCATGGCCTATGGCGCGAGCGTCCCCCTGCTATTCCGGAGCGCCGCCACCTACGTGGATAAGATACTCAAAGGCGCCAAGCCCGCCGACCTTCCCGTCGAGCAACCCACCAAGTTCGAGCTAGTGATCAACCTCAAGACCGCCAAGGCGCTCGGGCTCACGATCCCGCCATCGCTGCTGGGGCAGGCGGACCAAGTCATTCAATAGAGGACAAACCGCGGTTCCGATCTTCACTCCCCTTGGACGAGTCAGTAGAGCAAGCCTATAATCGCGTTCAGGGGGATTGCCGTATGGACGCCACGCAGAAGTACTCCGTCATCGACCCCGCCACCGGCAAGATCGACCGCCGCATCTTCAGCGACCAGGCCATCTACGACCAGGAGATGGAGAGGATCTTCGGCCGCGCCTGGCTGATGATCGGGCACGAGAGCCTGGTGCCCGAGGTCAACGACTTCTTCCACACGTACATGGGTGAGGACCCCGTCATCCTGACGCGCGACCGCCAGGGGGAGCTTCACGCCCTCCTCAACATGTGCCGGCACCGGGGCA
>VAYJ01000257.1 GCA_005888465.1 Actinomycetota bacterium | reverse complement strand
AGGTGCCAGAGGAGGCCGAGGCCGAAGATGGCCGGGATGCCGTCCTGGATCTCGGGCATGCCGTACTTCGCGGTGGTCGACGAGATGCGGATGTCGGCGAGAAGCGCGAGCTGGCAGCCCGCGCCCATGGCCCAGCCGCTCACCGCGGCAATGACAGGCACGTGCAGGGAGCGGATCAGGTCGTAGAGGCGCTCGAACTCCCGCACCCACTCCGCCGCGTCGGCCCCGTTCATGTCCTTGGCCTCGTTCAGGTCCTGGCCCGCGCTGAAGGCCTTGCCGGCGCCGATCAGGACGACGGCGCGGATGTCCGGATCCTTCGCCACGCGCCCGAGCGCATCGGAAAGCTCGCCCTTGAGGGCCCGGCTCAGCGCGTTCAGGACGCGCGGGCGGTTGAGGGTGATCACGGCGATGCCGGCCTTCCGCTCGAAGAGGATGCTCGAGTACATCGCGCCTAG
>VAYJ01000256.1 GCA_005888465.1 Actinomycetota bacterium | reverse complement strand
CCCCCAGCGCGTCGGTGACGAGGACCTCGTCGAGCAGGCCGGAGTCGTGATGCGCGAGCTCGGTCCGCGCTAGAGGCGGTCCGGGCCACCGAGGCTATCATGTCCGAACAGCAGACATACCAAGGCTTACCCGGTGCTCTTGAGCAACGCGTTGCGAGCCTGCTTCAGGCCTTCGATGCTCAGGGCAACCATCGAACCGGAACGGCAGCCGACAACGCGTCCGCCGAATGGCTGGCCGGCCAAGTGCGGCAATCAGGTATAGAACCTTCCCACGAGATCTTCACGCTGAGTCGCGTTGATCCGCAGCTTGCATACGCTCGGCTTGCAAATCGCCGCATTGATGGCGTTCCAATGTTCGACGCCACCTTTACGAACACCAAGGGCGTGAGTGGCCGACTCGGGCCGCTTGGCAGCGATGCTGACATCGCCCTGGCCGAGACTTCACCGGTCAACGTCGCACACACGGCTGAGGCTGACATCATCCCGGCGGCACGCCAGAGCCGCCACAAGGCGGTGATTTTGGTCACCGGCGCAACCAGACCAGGGCTGTTTCTGAGCAATGCGCCAAGGTTCCTGAATCCCGCCGGCCCGCCGATGCTGCAGGTTTCAAACGTCGAAAGTGCGTGGCTGAAACAGCAGGTGGAAGAGCGCGCTGAAGTGACGGTTGTGGCATCGGTGGAACGAACCCCGGCACGAGCGTTCAACGTAACCGCCACGATCCCCGGACTGGACCAGAGCCTCCCCCCGCTCGTTTTCATGGCGCCGCGCAGCGGCTGGTGGCAGTGCGTAAGCGAGCAGGGCAGCCGCCTGGTCTGCTGGCTGGAAATCATGCGGGTTCTGGCTGCCGCCAACCCGTCGCGCACCTGCCATTTCGTCGCAATGAGCGGCCACGAGCTTGGGTTCATGGGCATGAATCCGTATGTCGAGACCCGCCAAGATTTGGTCAAGCGTGCCGAAGCCTGGGTTTTCCTCGGTTCCGACATAGGGCAACCACGACCGCCCAACCTCATCCATGCGTCCGACGATGCGCTGGAACACTGGCTGCTCGCGGCATTAGCGAAGCAGGGGCTGCCCGTTGACGCGAAGGAGCTGCACAGCTCCAAGGCGAGGGGCAAGACGTCCGAAATCCAGCGTGGCGGCGCACGGTTCGTGACGTTGGCCTGCGCAAGCTCTGTCTTCCACAACGTAGGCGACCGCTGGCCGGAGGCTGTCGATGTCTCCCTGCTCGCGCGTTATGCCCAAGCCCTTGCCGAAGGCGCGCTGGAGCTTGCAGAACACGGCGCGTCAGACCAGGCTATGCTTCCCAGCATATAAACGAACGGCTTCGCAGAGATTCGAATAAGAAAACGCGGTCCCGCCCGGCAGAACAGTGCACACCTGCCCTCGATCAGGATGAGCCAGCGTCCCGGCTATACTCCCGCGCTTCAGCCCGGAACCACGACGTGGTCGAAACCCTCGGCGTACGGGTAGCCTTTCGCCTTGCCCAAAACGGCTGCCCGCGCTCGCATCCGGGCCTCCACGACACTGAAATCGCCGACCTGGCTCGCGTGACAGGTGATGGCCTTCAGCTTGACGTCCATGGTGCCCGTGATGTCCACGACCAGGTCGGGCTGCTCCCACTGGATCAGATATATCTCCCGTACCTGGTGCGGTTCGTACTCGGGGAGAAGTTCGGGAAACGAGAGGTGGTCTCGGGCAAGCGGATAAACGCAGTCGAGCACGACGCCGCCGGTGATCCGGTGGTCCCGGTGCCAGCCCGGGAAGTTGCGGTATGTGCGGTTCGGGTGCTGCGTGATGATCAGGTCGGGCCGCCATCGGCGGATTTGTCTCGTCACGTCACGCCGCAGGCCGCGCGTGTCTTCTACCTCACCGTCTTCGTAGCCGAGAAACTCTACGTGCCCGACACCGAGTACCCGCGCGGCCCGCTGCTGCTCTTCCTCGCGAATAGGCGCCAGGCGCAGGGATGTGATGGTACGGTCACCCGAGCCCTTGTTCCCGTTCGTCACGATGACGTAGGTGACTTCGCGGCCTTCCTTCACTAGCTTGGCCACGGTCCCGCCCGCCAAGAATTCGGGGTCGTCTGGGTGCGCGGTCACCACCAAGACCCGGCCATTCGCTGCTGTCATGAGTCTGCTCGTTCCGGAGTGACGGCCGCCGATATTGCGTTGGCTTGGCGCCGGCACTGCCACGCCATCGCCGTCAGCAGTGCTGCCCCGAAGAGAAACGGCGAAGAAAGATCCACTGCGTCCGCCAAGGCGCCCATCACCAGAGGTCCCAGGATCTGGCCACTATCGGTCATCATGCGGAGCCAGCCGATCGCCACGCCCTGGAGAGGTGGCGGAACCTGATCGCCGATGACAGCTGTCGGGATGGCGGCCACAAAGCCCGCGGCCGCACCAATCGCCAGGCTCCAGACGCCGAGCACCACGGGATGCGTCACGAAGGCCAGCGTACCGAGCAATGCGGCATAGCTCAGCAGGCCGGGGATCAACGCGCGCATGCGACCCCCCCGGTCCGACACAGTGCCCCCAAGCCAGAGCGTGAGGAGTCGGCCGAGCACGCTCAGACTGACGAGGACCCCCACGGTTTCCGGGCCAACACGTCCCCGGTTGACCAAGTAGAGGGTCGCGTTGATCGCGCCCATGAGCAGCACACCAGGTGTGCGGAGTATCGTTCCGAGGAAGCGCCAGTCGCGTGATCCTTGCGGGAGCGGCACGCTTTGCGCAGCACGCGACGCCCACCGCCCGACCGCCACGGCCGCTATGAACACACACGTCGCCTCGAACATGAACGGGCTCACCGCTCCGAGCCCCTGATACAGCCAGCCGCCCGCAGCACTGCCGAGCAGCAACCCGGCCGTTTCGCCCATCAGCAGTAAGCTGACCGCCCGTCCCCGCCGCTGTACGGTCGGGACACTCACCATGGCCGTGGTCGCGACTGTCGCGAACATCGCCCAGCCCACTCCGCCCAACGCCCGCAAGCCCAGAAAGACGGTGTAGGTGGAGGTCATGACGCTGGCGAGGTCGATAAGCGCGATCAGCAGCAGGCCCCAGATCATAAGAGGTCGACCGAGGCGGCCGAGGAGGTAACCCGTCGGCACGCTCGCGATCCATTTCCCGGATCCGAAGACCACCGGGATCAAGGTCACCATTCTGTAGTTCGCCGCAAACGATCGTTGGAGGTAGAGCGGCAGCGTTGGGCGGAGAACACCTTGGCCAACGTTGAACAAGAACGCCGCCGCAAGCACCGCGACCGGTACTCGCCCCTCCCCGTCAACGGAGTGCTCGCTCACCTGGTCCTTTGAGTTGCGCTCGCGTGCGGGCAACTCTTCCATGTGGCTGGCGTTCACCAACGCTCTCGGTGTCCAGGCACTGACATCCTTCTCTGGACCGCTCACGGGGCGACGTCAACAGGCGGTGCAACACGTGTTCAAGCTGCCGCTGGAGCAGTCCGAGCTCGGAGGACTGGTGCTGTACCGCAGAGAGCTGTCTCCGGACCAGCGCCAGCAGACGAGGACGCACGGCCAGGCGTGGTCCCCCATCCAGGCCAACTATCACTGTCTTGACGTCACGAAGCGGCAGGCCCAACGAGCGGGCCCGCCGGATGAAGCGTAGCCGCTGCACGCCAGATTGGTCGTACTGCCTATACCCCGCTTCCGTGCGGTTCGGGGTCGGCAGCACGCCAATCTGCTCGTAGAAGCGAATTGTCTTTGCTGCTACGCCCGTCGCCTTTGCGAGCTGACCGATGGTGAGAGCGTGTGCCACCGGCGCACCTCCCTGTTTGATATGGGCTGCCACGATAGACCTTCCAGCTACTGGAAGGTCAAGGGAGAATTTAGGGGCGAGCTTCCCGACCGATCCGGTCGTCCCCTATGCGCCAGCAGAAAATCAGCTACTTGGAGGGAAGTAGTCGTCAGGTTTTTGACAAATGCTTACCCCGTTCTCTGTCGTCTATCGGACATATCCGATCGGTCTTGCCCCCGTAGCCACCCACGCGCATACTCCGGTGGCCCTCACTCCGGCCTTGTATGGTTGGCGCTCTTGAACGCCCAGACCCCGGTGAATGGCTTGGTCACCTACCCCAAGCGTGTATCGTCGGGGGTCATCATGGGCCAGCCACCTGTCAGCCCCATCTGGGATCGGTTCGACTTCACCGATGCGCGATTGTCTCGGTCGAAGGCGCTCTACGAGAAGAACCTGATCCTGCTGGATGAATCTCGTCGTCTGATAGCCATGAGCCGTCGGCTGCTGAATCGAGCGTGGGGAATTGGAGGCTCCTCGGGTGACGACCTTTGCCAAGCCGTCCGCGACCGCCTTGTCAGTGGCGCGCTCTTTCCGGTGCCGCGTAAGGCTTGGGGAGGGCATGGA
>VAYJ01000255.1 GCA_005888465.1 Actinomycetota bacterium | reverse complement strand
GCGTGGCTGCCGGCCGGCGAGGAATTGCCAGGTTCGCGGCGCGGCCTTCCCCCCGCTCCGGGCCAGCTCGGCCTCGAGCCTCGCCAAGGCCTCGGCGGTGTCCACGTCGTAGCACGGGGGAAGCAGGGCGACGCGAAGCTGGAGGCTTCGGCACCGCGCGATCGTCTCCTCGAAGACGCCCGCCGTGCTCCACGCCATGGATTCGAAGAGCTCGCGCTGCGGTCGCCGCAGGCCGATCAGATAGTAGCCGCCGTCCTCGCTCGGCCCGAGCGCCACGTCGTGGGCGCCTTCGCCGAGGAGCCTCACGGCGAGGCGGATGTGCTCGGCGGGGACGTGCGGCGCATCGGTTCCGATGAGGACGACCGCGGGCGCGCCTGCCGCGAGGCCGGCGGCGATACACTCGGCCATACGCGCGCCCAGATCGGGCCCCTGCTGCGCCCGAAGGCCGAACTCCGGCGCGAGCGCCGCGAAGAGGGCCGCCGACTCAGGCGGGTCGTGAGCGATGACGGGAGCGATGTCGCGAACCTCTCGCACGCGCTGGATGGTGTCGAGAAGGAAGCAGCGCGAAAGCTCGGCCGCCTCGCTCGCGGAGAGCGGAGGAGTGAGGCGCGTCTTTGCTCGACCCGCTTCGGGCGCCTTGGCCATGATGACGAGAGCCACGCGCCCCTTCCGCGTCAGGTCCACGCTCAGGCTCTCGACCCTCCTGCCGCCGCGTCGATCTCCACCCAGGCTCGCAGCGTCTCGGCCACCGACCACGCCTGCGCCGGACAGCCACCGGGGCGGAAAGGCGGATCGCCGTCAAAGACCTCCCCGAGCGTTCCCAGTCCATAGGCGGCGAGCGCGCGCCCCATGGGCTCGAGAAAGCGCGCCGCCGCCGCGGCGTCTCCGTAGACCTTGAGATGCGCCAGCGCGAATGGTCCGAGCAGCCAGCTCCACACCGTGCCCTGGTGATAGGCCTCGTCGCGCTCGCGCGGGCCGCCCGCGTAGCGCCCGCGGTAGGCGGGATCGGCGGGGTCGAGGCTGCGGAGACCGAACGAGGTCAGCAGCCGGCGCGCACAGATGTCGACGATGGCGCGCTGCCGGTCCCGCGGCAGGGGCGAGGCGGCCAGCGAGACGGCGAAGATCTGGTTGGGCCTCACGCAGGGGTCGGCACCGGCCGGCCCGTCGATCACGTCATGGCAGCATGAGGCCGCCGGGTTCCAGAAGCGCTCGAAGGACGCGGCCGCGCGGGCCGCGCGATCGCTCCACTCCGTGTGCGGTCGTCCCAGTCGCTTCGCAAAGCCCTCCCCCGCCCGGAGCGCATTGTGCCAGAGCGCATTGATCTCCACGGGCTTGCCGATCCGCGGCGTCACCACGACGTCGCCGACCTTCGCGTCCATCCAGGTCACCTGCACGCCGGCCTCTCCGGCGCGCAAGAGGCCGTCGGCGGCGTCCTCGCCGATGCCGAAGCGCGTCCCGCGCCGGTACCAGCCGACGATGTCCTCGACCACGGGGAAGAGCGTCGAGAGAAAAGTGTCGTCGCCGGTGGCGGCGTGGTACGCGCGAAGGGCCTCGATGTACCACAGGGCGGCATCGGCCGTGTTGTATTCGGGCGAGCCCGCGCCGTCGGGAATGCAATTGGGCAGCATGCCGCGATCCACGAAGCGGGAGTACGTCGTGAGAACCTGACGGGCGACGTCTGGGCGGCCCGTGGCGGTCGCGAGGCCCGTGACGGCGATCATGGCGTCGCGCCCCCATTCCGCGAACCACGGGTAGCCCGCGATGATCGAGCGCCCACCCGGCACCTCGTGCAGCGGTCGTCGAACGATGAACTGATCGGCGGCCAGGACGAGCTGATCGATCCACCCGGGAGGCGGTGCCGGCGTCGCCCTCGCCTGATCCCACCCCTGTCGGAGGGCGCGCACGACGCCCTCGCGACGGCCCCAGCCCGCCTCGCCGTCCGGGCTCGGGTCGGGCTCGATCGAGCAGACGACGGTGAGCGAGCGGCCCGCCTCGAGGCCGGCCCGAAAGGTGCCGGCATGAAAATGGTCATCGAGATGATCGAGCCCGCGCTCGTCCTCACGGGCGAGGTAGTAGCCGCGATACCACTCCTGGGCAGGCTCGGCCCGCGCGCCCGCGGACAGCAGGCGCAGAGTGGGAGCGCCCATGAGCGCGGTGACGGCCAGCCCGTCGGGAACCACGGCGACGGACATGGCGTGGCTCACGTCTCGAGTGGTCGCGTGGAAGTCTCGGCAATTGACCATGCACTTGAGGGTGAGCTCGACGATGCCGCTTCCCCGCAGCACCTGATACCGGACATAGGTGGTCGACTTTCCCTCCTCCATCCACACGCGTTTCTCGATGAGGGCATCAGCGCAGGCGAAGGTCCACCCCGGGGTCATGGCCTCCAATCGGAAGGCCTCGAGGAATCGGTGGCCCTCGGGAGCGATGGCGCCGCTGGCCCAGCGGTTGGTGCCCAGCTCGAAGGTCTCGCCGAGGTAGCCGACGACCTCCTCTATCTTGGCCACCATCAAATGACGGCCGAGCGGGGGCTGGAGAGCGGCCACCAGGAGGCCGTGGTAACGGCGCGTGAGCGTCCCCGCCACGGTGCCCGAGGCGAAGC
>VAYJ01000055.1 GCA_005888465.1 Actinomycetota bacterium | reverse complement strand
GTCGCCCGCGTAGCCCCAGTCCCGCCGCGCGTCCAGGTTGCCGAGGGTGATCTCCGGCTGGAGCCCGAGCTTGATCCGGGCCACGCCGTTCGTCACCTTGCGGGTCACGAACTCGAGGCCCCGTCGTGGCGACTCGTGGTTGAACAGGATCCCGCTGCAGGCGTAGAGGCCATAGGCCTCACGGTAGTTGACGGTCACGTAGTGCCCGAACACCTTCGCCACGCCGTAGGGGCTTCGCGGGTGGAACGGCGTCCCCTCGTTCTGCGGGGACTCGCGGACCTTGCCGAACATCTCGCTGGACGACGCTTGGTAGAACTTGATGGGGTTGCGCTGCGGGCCGCCAACCACGCGGATGGCGTCCAGCATCCGGAGCACTCCCACACCGGTGACGTTCGCCGTCAACTCCGGCTGGCGGAACGAGAGGGCCACGAACGAGATGGCGCCCAGGTTGTAGACCTCGTCGGGCTGGCTGAACTCCAGGGACGAGCTCAGCCCACGGGAGCGTCTCCCGGACGAGGTCGCCGCGTGGATTGGCCTGCCCCGCGATCAGCCCGAAGACCTCGTAGCCCTTCTCGTGCAGGAGCTCGGCGAGGTATTGGCCGTCCTGGCCCGTGATGCCCGTGATGAGCGCGCGCGGCATGAGCGGCGTGCGCTAGGACATGAACTCGACGACCAGCCGCTCGTCCACGGGGACGGGGAGCGGGATCTCGCTGCGGAGCGGGTCACGCGAAAGCCGGCCGGAGACCTCCCCCTTGTCCCGCTCGAGGTACGGCGGCGGGTCGGGGGTCACCTCGAGCGATTCGTGGATCGAGAGGAAGTTCCGGGCGGCGGGTGTCGCCTGGATCGTCTGGCCGACGCGCACGCGAACGCTCGGGATGTCGATCCGCTTGCCGTCGAGCAGCATGTGCCCGTGGCTGACCAGTTGGCGTGCCTGTCGCATGGTCTGCGCGAACCCGAGGCGGAGCACGAGCGAGTCCATGCGCGTCTCGAGCAACCGGAGCAGCTCCTCGCCGGTGACGCCCTTGCCGCCGGCTGCCTCGCGGAAGTACCCGCGGAACTGCCGCTCGCCGACGCCGTACATCGCGCGGAGCTTCTGCTTCTCGAGCATGCGCAGGTGGAACTCCGAGGGACGGCGACGCCCGCGCCCGTGCTGGCCGGGCGGGTAGGGCCGCTTGTTCGTCGGACAGTTCGGCCGGCCGCACACGGCGGCTCCGACCCGTCGGCACATCCGGTGCTTCGGTCCAAGCTTCTGCATTGATCCGTTTCCTTCGAGCGAGGGCTCACAGCGGACGCCGCCCGCGTGGGGACGGCACGCCATTATTCCACGCCAGCAGGCCGGTCGGCACGCCGGCGCCTGCTGGTCGGGGCGCCGGGATTTGAACCCGGGACCTCAGCGTCCCGAACGCTGCGCGCTACCAAGCTGCGCTACGCCCCGAATCGCCGTTCAGTGTACAGGGGCGGGCACCAGCTCAAGGATCGTGGCCTCGGGCCGGCAGAGGAACCGGAACGGCGCGAACTTGCTCGTGCCGAGCCCCGGGGAGATGTGCAGGATGCTCGAGCCAAGGCGCGAGAGCCCGCGGCACAGGCGCGTCGGCATCTGGCTGTTCGTGACGATCGCGCCGACCACGGGGAGCCGTACCTGGCCGCCGTGCGTGTGGCCGGAAAGGATCAGGTCATAGCCGAGGGCGGCGAGCTCAGGCGCGGGGTCGGGCGAGTGGACCACCGCGAGCCCCAGCGCCGCAGGGTCGTGACGGGGCGCGACGCGGAGGTCGTGCCGCTCGATGTGCGGGTCGTCCATCCCCATGACCTCGAGCCGCACGCCGTCGACCGCGAGCTCCGTCCGCCGGTTCGGCAAGTGGGTCCAGCCGTCCGCCTCGAGCTGCGCCACCATCTCGCGCCAGCGGCTGCGCACGCCGGCACGCCTCCTTCGCTTGCCGGCGAAGTAGTTGAGGTAGTTGAGTGGCTCGGGGACGAAGTAGTCGTTCGATCCCAGGACGACGTACGAGGCGAGCCTGCCGCGCAGCGGGCGCAGGGCCGCCACCGCCTCCTCGACGCCCTCCGGTTCGCCGATCACGTCGCCCGTCAGGACCGTCACGTCGGGGCGGCCGAGGGACGCGAGGAACCGAGCCTTCCGGCGGTCGCCTGCCAGGAAGTGCAGATCGGAGAGGTGCAGGATCGAGAGCGGGGCGGAGAGGCCCGGGCGCGCGACCTCCAGCCGGTAGCGCACGCCGCGATACCAGCGCCGCTCGATCAGGACCCCGTAGGCGACGCAGACAAGTCCGGCGCCGAAGAGGATGCCGAGCGACCAGAGGAGCGCGTTCGCTACAGTTCCGAGCACGCTGCGAGTCGGGGACGTGCCGTCCACATGAGGGTGCGATTGTAGGTGCCGAACACGGACGATCCGTTGCGGGAGCGGGTCTCTCGCGAGATCCAAGCTGCCATGAAGGCACGCGACGTCGTTCGCCTCGCGACGCTTCGCCTGCTCTCGGCCGCCGTCAAGAACCGGGAGGTCGAGGTCCTGCATCCGCTCTCCGACGACGAGGTGCGCGAGGTCGCGACCCGCGAGGTGAAGCGTCGGCGCGAGGCGATCGAGGCCTACGAGGCCGCCGGCCGGCCCGACCGTGCGGATCGGGAGCGCGCGGAGAAACGCGTGCTGCAGGAGTACCTCCCCGCCGGCCTCTCGAGCGATGAGGTCGCCGCGCTGGTCGATGAAGCCGTCTCCGCGACCGGCGCGTCGGGCCCCGCCGACCTCGGCAAGGTCATGGGCTACGTCATGGGCAAGGCGAAGGCACGTGTCGACGGCCGCGAGGTCCAGGACCTCGTGCGGGCCCGCCTCGGTCCCTAGCGGACGGCGCTAAGGGGACGGTCCCTGCCCGACGGTGATCGTGACCGTGCTGCCCTGGGCAACCTTCTTCCCGGCTGCCGGGTCCTGCGACAGGACGATCCCGATCTGTTGCTGGTCGATGACCATCTGGTAGACGACCACCACGACGAAGCCGTCGGCCTGCAGGGCCGCGGTGGCGGCATCCTGGGTCTGCCCGACGACGTCCGGCACCACCACCTTCGGCGCGACGCCGGTGCTGATGTTGATCGTGACCCCGGACCCGAGCGTCCTCACCGAGCCGCCCTTCGGGTCCTGCGACACGACGGTGCCCTTCGGCTCTGCCGACGCGACGTTCTTGTCGATGGGCACGAAGTTCGCCTTCGTGAGCGTGTTCTCGGCGTCCTTCTGCTGCATCCCCGTGACGTCGGGGACCGTGCCGCCCTTCTGCGGCGGCGGGTTCGGGAAGTTCTTGGCGGGGAGCCCCTGGACGGCATGCTGCATGACGTCGTGCCAGATCGGGGCGGCGAGCGTACCGCCGAAGGCGTTGCCGCCGCCGAGGACCCGTAAGCCGCGCATCGGGATCTCCTTCGACGAGTAGCCGACCCAGACGGCGGTAGAGAGCTGGGGGACGTACCCGCAGAACCACGCGTCCTGGTAGTTCTGCCCGGTGCCCGTCTTACCCGCCTCGGGACGGGGGGGGTTCAGCTGGGCAGCCGTGCCGGTGCCGCAGCAGATGACGTTGCGGAGCATCGCCGTCACCTGCGCGGCGACGTCGGGCGGCACGACCTGCTTACACGAGGGCTTGGCCTTGAACACCTGGTTGCCCTCGCGGTCGAGGACCTTCGAGACCGCGAACGGCTGGCAGTGCTTGCCACCGTTCGCGAGCGTCGCGTATCCGGAGGCCATCTCGAGCGGGTTGGTGCCCACACCGGTCCCGAGGGTGAGCGAGCACACGGGCTGCATATTGCTGCGCGGGATGCCCATCGCCGCGGCCGTGTTCAGCACGTTCAGCGGGCCGACGTCGCGGATGAGCTGCGCGAACACGACGTTCACGGAATGGGTCGTCGCGTCCCAGAGGTTCATGTAGCCGCCGAGCCCCGGCTCCGCGTTGTTCACTGTCCAACCGCCGGCCTGGCATCCGTCGACGGTCTGAGGAGAGTTCGCCTTGTAGACGCGGCCCGGCGGGACGCCCTGTTCCATGGCCGCCGTCAAGGTGTAGGCCTTGAAGGCGCTTCCCGTGGACCGACGCCCCTGCCACGCGAGGTCGAACTTCGACTTCTCGTAGTTGGTCCCGCCCACGAGGGCGACGATCGCTCCCGTGTCAGGATTGATCGTGGCGAGCGCCCCCTGCGGGTCGGCGGGCGGCTTCGGGCCGGCCTTGGGCAGGTGCCGCTCGATCACCAGCCTGGCGTACTTCTGGAGGCCTCGGTCGAGGGTCGTGTAGATGTGCAGGCCGCCCTGGAAGAGCAGCTTCGCGCGATCCGCGATCGTGGCGCCGAACGAGGGGTCGTTCTCGAACTGATTGACGATGAACGAGATCCAGTACGGCTCGGGCCCGAACGCGTTGCCGCCGCGCTTCTTCGACGACAGGACGATCGGCGTGCTCGACGCGGTCTCGTATTCGCTCTCGCTGATCTGACCGAACGGCTGGACGTTGAACGCCTCCATGTCCTTCAGCACGATGTTGCGCCGAACGAGCGCATCGGTCGGGTTCGTGATCGGGTCGAACAGGACGGGCGCCTGCAGCATGCCGGCGAGGAGGGCGGCCTGCGGCAGCGTGAGCTTGTCGGCCGAGGTCGCGAAGTAGAACTCGGCCGCCGTCCCGATCCCGTAGACGCGGTTCCCGAAGTAGCTCTCGTTCAGGTACATCTCCAGGATCTGGTCCTTCGAGTAGGTGCGCTCGAGCCGGATGGCGTCCTGGGCTTCCTGGAACTTCCGCCGGAACGTCTCCTCGGTGCCCACCTCGGTGTTCTTCACGAGCTGCTGGGTGATCGTCGAGCCGCCCTGGACGATCTTGCCCGCGTTGAGGTTCGCGAGCGCTGCCCTCAGGATCGAGATCACGTCGACGGCGCCGTGGCTGTAGAAGCTGTGGTCCTCGACCGCGAGCACCGCCTGGCGCGCGATCGGCGCGATCTGAGCGAGCGGGACGTACACGCGGTTCTCGTCCTGAAAGAGCGTCGCGAGAACGGATCCGTCGGCGGCATAGATCGTGGAGCGCTCGGGCAGCGACGGCAACACCAAATTTCGGTTCGTCGAGCCCAGGAGCTTCGCGTCGGTGAGCTGCGCCGCGCGGCCGATCGCGAGGATGGGCGGGAGGATCGCGAGGCTCACCATGGCCGCGGTCGCTAGGACCACGAACGGAAGCAGGAACGCGTGCGCGACCCGCCCGCGCGCCAGTCGGCGCCAGGAGATTCGGGCTCGGGCCCGGGGTGGGCGGATGCGAGGGCTAGGCACGGTGCTGGCCACCGAGCTTAGCGACGACCATCGCAGTTCGCACGCATGGTCTGTGCGGGGGAGAACGAAAAATAGTCCAGATGAACTATTCGCGGTTTGGAGCAGGGCTCCTAGGATGGGCCGAGATGTCCTGGGAGGAGCAAGCCCGCTGCCGCCAGTACGACCCGGAGATGTTCTTCGCCCCTCGGGCCCGAGCTGAGCGAAAGGCCAAGACCATTTGTGTCAAGTGCCCGGTCAAGGTCGACTGCTTGGTGTTCGCGCTGCAGGCGAAAGTCGAGTTCGGCATCTGGGGCGGAACCAACGGCAAGGAGCGCCGGGCCATGATCCGGAGCTCGCCGGTCGGCACGGACTGGCGCGAGGAGATCCAGAGCATCGGCGTCACCGCCTGAGCGCACCGCAAATCCGCCCAGAGCACCGACCGTAGAATCGCCGCGTGGCGCCAACTCGAACGAGGGTCGCGTCCGCGCTGGTGGTTGCCCTCGTCCTCTGCCTCTGCCTTCCCGCTCTGGCGGTGGCCGCAGCCACCCCGACCGTCGACATCGTCAAGGTCCACGGGATCGTCGACCCCGCGCTCGCAGGCTACGTGCGCGGCACGATCCTGGACGCCGAACGCGACGGCTCGACCGTCATCTTGCAGCTCGACTCGCTCGGCTCCTACGGCGACCAGGCTGCGTCGCTCGCGCGAACGATTCGCTCGGCCTCGATCCCGGTCGTGGTCTGGGTCGGGCCGTCCGGTGCACGGGTGGCGGGAGGCGCGCTCTTCCTGCTGTATGCGGGGTCGCTCGCCGCCATGGCACCGGGCGCCGGCGTGGGACCGGGCATCCCGTTCGACCTGGGCGAGGCGTCGGAAGCGCCGGGCGACGCTGCCGGGCGAACGGCCCAACTCGTGGCACTCGCCCCAGGGGCGCAGGCGACAGGCGACGGCGCCCGGGCGGTGTCCGCGGGCCGGGCGCTCCCCGCAGGACCCGCGCTCGCCCAGGGCGCGGTGGCGATGGTCGCGGTCGACATCCCCGGCCTGCTCGCGAAGCTCGACGGACAGACCGTCCGCGCCGGCGGTCGCGAGGTGGTCCTTGCCACCGCGAACCGGATCGACCGCCCCGTGGACGTTCGCTTCCACGAGATCGGACCGTTTCGGGGCGTCCTGCACGCGATCAGCACGCCGACGGCGGTCTACGTCCTCCTGCTGCTCGGGCTCTGGGCCTTCGCGTTCGAGCTCACCCAACCGGGCTTCGGGGTCGCCGGCATCGCCGCGGCACTGGCGCTCTCGCTCGCGGTCTACGGTTTGTCGGTCGCCCCGGTGCACGGCGTCGGGATCGCGCTGCTCGTGGCCGGCACGGCGCTCATGGGGCTCGACGTCGTCATCCGTCGCGTCCAGTGGCTCACCCTCGGAGGGGCGACGCTCTTCGCGGCCGGGTCGGTATTCGCCTCGCGGGGCCTCGTCCCGGCCGTCCGCGTGCCGCTCTGGCTGATCATCGTCGCGACGGCCGGGAGCGTCCTGTTCTTCGGGTTTGCCATGACAGTCGCGTTGCGGTCTCGCGAGCGCATCCACACGGCCCAGGTCGGCCTCGTCGGGCTCGTGGGCGAGGCCCGGAGCGATCTCAATCCCGAAGGTGGGGTCCTGGTGAAGGGGTCGCTCTGGCGCGCCCGGACGATGGACGGCACCATCCGCAAGGGATCCCGCATCCGGGTCCGGGCGGTCGAGGGCCTCATCCTGCGGGTGGAGCCCGAGTCCGACTAAGGCGCTCGCGCTTGGCGGATTGTGCCGATTTCGTGAACGAGCCCGCCATGCCGGAACCAGCCGCCATCCCGTGTGCGTCTTTGCACGAACAACCAGGTGAGCGTCCGGAAGGAGGGATCGGCCGATCCGGCCCTGGCGGTGGCGACCGATACTTGGGAGTACGGGTGGCAATGGCGGGCCGCGTGTCGCGGCGAGGACGCCGGGCTCTTCTTCCCGCCGGCACATGTGGAGCCGAAGGAAGCCCGCCTCACCCGTGAGCGCAAGGCGAAGATCATCTGCTCGACGTGCCCGGTCCGCATGGAGTGCCTCGACTACGCGCTCCGCATCCGTGAGGCCCACGGCGTTTGGGGTGGCCTGAACGAGCTCGAGCGGCGGGTCCTGCTGCGAGAGCGGCTGCAGCCCGACGCCGAGCGGCTCCGGCTCGTCGGCGAATCCTGATGCGATAGCCTTCGGCGCGTGAGCGCCGAAGCACGGATCGCCGAGCTGGGCCTGGAGCTTCCTCCGGCACCCGCGCCGGTCGCGTCCTACGTACCCGTCGTGGTGTCCGGCTCGCTCGCCTTCGTCGCCGGGCAGATCCCGCTCGCGGAGGGCCGGCTCATGTGGTCGGGCAAGCTGGGAGCCGGCCTGGACGTCGAGGCCGGATCGAAGGCGGCACGGCGGTGCGCGATGCAGGCGCTCTCGGTCCTGCGTGATGCGCTCGGCTCGCTCGACCGCGTCCGCAGGGTGGTCAAGGTCACCGTCTGGGTCGCGTCCGCGGAGGGATTCACCGATCAGCCGAAGGTGGCCAACGGCGCGAGCGATCTGCTCGCGGAGGTGTTCGGCGAGGCCGGCCGCCACGCCCGGGCCTCGGTCGGCGCGCCCGAGCTTCCGCTCGGCTCGCCGGTCGAAGTGGAGCTGATCGCCGAGGTTGAGCCTTAGCGTTCCTCGCGCAGGACCCGGACGTCGCCCTTCCGTTTCGTCAGGCCTCGGGCATCGAAGTGCTCGAGGATCGGGAGCGCGAACCGCCGGCTCGTCCCGAGCGCTTCGCGAAACGCCGAGACGGTGATGTCGCCTTGGTCGCCCAGCTCTCGGAGCGTCTCCGTTGCCCGCGCGAGGAACTCCGGGGTGACGACGAGGTCCGGCGCGATCCGCACGAGCCGGCCGTCGGCGCAGGCCGCGCGTAGGAGCTCGGCGCCGAAGCCAGTCGCGGCCAGGTCCTTCACCGACGGTGGCGTCGGCTCGCCGGCCGCGACGGCCGCCACGAGCCGGTCGGCGTCGTCCCGGCCCGCGGTCGAGCGGTGATGCGTGGGGAGCCGAAGGTGCGACCCGTCGACCGCGATCGAGCCCGTCCTCGCGAGGTGCGCGATCAGCGCGTGCGCGAGGCTCGCGTCCTGGAACCGAGCATCGTGCCTGGCGAGCCACGCTCGCGCCTCGCCCGATTCCAGGCCGGGCTGCAGCGGATGCGCGGCGTGATGGTCGCTCAGCGCTTCGCGAAGCGCCTGCCCGAAGGCCTCGACGAAGCCCGGAGCGAGCACCCATCCTCCCTCCACGACGGCGACCTTCACGGTGCCCGCCGCCGATGACCGCAGCCCGGTCAGGGGCAGGAGGTCGTCGGCGCGCACCGCTCCACGTTCGACGACGAGCCGGAGGGCGAGCGCCTTGCCCTGGAGCCCGATCCGGCCACGAAGCCGGTCGATCGCGTCGGGACCTGGCCGCTTCGGCGGATCGACGTCCAGCACGCGTCCCCCGGCGACCGTCGCGCGTCGTCCCGCGTCGCGAAGGACGAACGGGTCGCCCACCGCCACGACCAGCGGGCGCCGAAGAGAGATCCTCACGAACGACTCGCCGCCGGGCGCCACCTCGCGGCTCCCGTAGAGGCGGATGCGCGCGTCGCGCTCGGCCGAGCCGGCGTAGAACTTGAAGGCGCCTCGCGTTGAGATCGCTTGCGCGAGGCCCCTGACCGGGCGCATCCACCCCTCGATGAGCGAGGTCGGGCGCCACGCGCCGGGGACGGACAGCACGTCGCCGCGATCGAGCTCGTCTTTCGCCGTCCCCACTAGGTTGACGGCGACGCGGGACACGGGGGCGGCTCGGTCGATCCCGCGGTGGTGGGTCTGCATCGACCGGATGCGCGCCCTGTGGCCGGAGGGAAGGACCTCCGCCTCCTCGCCGGTCGTGAGCTCGCCCCCCGTGAGGGTCCCCGTCACGACGGTCCCCGAACCGCGGATGGTAAACGCGCGGTCGATGAACAGGCGCGGCCGCCCGTCGCGCTCCGGCTCGCGGGCGCGTTCGGCCATCGCGTCCAGCGCCGCGACCAGATCCTCGATGCCCTGGCCGGTGACGGCCGAGCAGGGAACGATCGGGGCGCCGGCGAGCCGCGTCGACGCGAAGCGGCCGCGCACCTCGTCGTCCCGTCGTCGCAGGGTCGCGTCGTCGACCAGGTCCCGCTTCGTGAGCGCGATGACGGCGTCGTCTGCCTCGAGCAGGTCGACGATCTGCAGGTGCTCTTCCGATTGCGGCTTCCAGCCCTCGTCGGCCGCGACGACGAACAGCACGAGGCGAACCGGTCCGACCCCCGCGAGCATCGTTCGGACGAACCGTTCGTGGCCGGGGACATCGACGAAGCCGATCTCCCTGCCGGAGGGGAGAGTCGTCCACGCGAACCCGAGGTCGATCGTGAGGCCGCGGCGTTTCTCCTCCGCCAGGCGATCGGGATCGATCCCGGTGAGTCGCAGGATCAGCGAGGACTTCCCGTGGTCGACGTGGCCGGCTGTGGCCACGACGTGGAGCCCGGAGCTCATCCCTGCTCGAGCGCGTACCGAATGGCGCGGGCCAGCCGATCGTCGAGCTCCGGTGGCACGGTGAGCAGGTCGAACACGATCGCCGCATCCTCCACGCGGCAGAAGACCGCGGGACGTCCCTGGCGAAGCCGCGCGGCGACTCGCTCGGCCGATGCGGACGGGATCACCAGCTCGGCGGACGCGAGCGCGTGGCCGGGGAGCGAGCCGCCGCCGGCGGCCGCTTCGCTGGGACGGGCGGATGCCTTCTTGAACGCCGACGCGAGGCCTCGGGCGCGATCCAACAGCGCTGTCGGCTTCGTCGCGAGCATACGCCAGATCGGAATCTCCGTGCGGCGTCCCGTCGCGTACAGACGAAGCACGCTCTCGAGCGCCGCGATCGTCATCTTGTCGACCCGAAGCGCGCGCGCGATCGGGTGTCGGCGCAGGCGCTCGATCAGGTCCGTCCGGCCCACGACCACGCCGGCCTGGGGACCGCCGAGGAGCTTGTCGGCGGAGAACGTGACGAGGTCGGCTCCGTCGGCGAGCGCCTGCGTGACGGCCGGCTCGTCCGCGGGGACCTCGGGGTAGCGGTCAAGGAGTCCGCTCCCGACGTCGAAGGCGACCGGCACGCCGGCCGGGGAGCCGAGCGCCACCAGGTCGGCCACCGGCACGGCATTGGTGAACCCGACGACGCGGTAGTTGCTCGGATGGACCTTCAGGATCAGCGAGGTCTTCGAACCCATGGCGCGACGGTAGTCGCCGATCCGCGTCCGGTTGGTGGTGCCGACCTCGACCAGCTTCGCGCCCGACGCCGCCGCAGCGGCGCTCCTCCTTGCGTGGGGCGATCGCCGCCAGGGCGAGAAGGAGCGCCGCTGCGTTGTTGTTCACCACGAGCGCGTCGGGTGCACCGGTGAGCGCGAGCAACAACGACTCGGCGCGGGAGGTGCGACGTCCGCGTCCGCCGCTCGTGCGGTCCACCTCGAGGTCCGCGTAGCCTCGGGCCGCCGCGCCGGCGGCCTCTGCGGATCGAGCAGGAAGCGGCGCGCGCCCGAGTCCCGTGTGCAGGACGACGCCCGTCGCGTTGATGACCTCGCTCAGACCGGCGAAGCTCCTGGCCGCTTCGCCCAGCGCGCGAGCGAGGATCTCCTCGTCGGCAGGCACGTCGGACCCGGTGGCGGCCATGGCACGCACCTCGTCGAGCGCCGCCACGAGCGCCTGTTTGACGAGTGGCCGGCCGAGCTTCGTCGCGCCCTTTCGCCCCGCCGCGGAGCGCATGAGCGCGTCGACCGAGGGCACGGCCCGGCGCCGATCCGCGGGCTGCGCCTGCGCGCTCACGAGTCGGGACGCCGCCACGGAACGAACCGCTGATGCACGAGGGGCTCGCGATAGGTCGGCTCCCACTTCTGCATCACGCCCTCGTGCTCCTCGATGTGCTCCCACGCGCGCACGTCCTCGATGTCCTCCCATTCGGAGACCACGATGTACCCCGTGGAGTCGGTCATCGTCGGACCCATCTCGGCCCACCGGTAACCGGATTGCGCGCGCGCGAGCTCGAGCATCGCGTGCAGATCCTCTTCGAACTGGGCGAGGTCGCTCTCGGGCATGAGCGAGAACCGCAGGTACGAAAGGATCGTCATCGGCTGGTGAGCCTAGCAGCCGCACCTCGCGCCGAACCCCCCGGCGATCGCGCCGGAGGCCTCTGCTAGGCTTCGAGCGATGGACTCCGTGGAGACCCGTCAGCGCGCCGCCTACACGGCCGCGAGCGATGCCTGGATGCTCCGCGGCGGTGGGATTGACATCGTCACCGAAGGGCCCCTGCGGACCGAGGAGATGATCCTCAACATCGGCCCGCAGCACCCCTCCACCCACGGCGTGCTGCGCGTAGTGCTCGAGCTGGACGGGGAGCAGATCATCCGCGCCGAGCCCGTCATCGGCTACATGCATCGGGCGGCGGAGAAGCTCGCGGAATACCGCGACCCGCGGCAGGTCCTGGTGCTGATGAACCGGCACGACTGGCTCTCGGCGTTCAACAACGAGCTGGGGTGGGTCATCGCGATCGAGCGGATGATGGGCATCGAGGTCCCCGAACGAGCCCAGTGGATCCGCACGATGATGGCGGAGTGGAACCGGTTGCTGAACCATCTCATGTTCACCGGCTCCTATCCGTTGGAGCTCGGCGCGATGACGCCGATGTTCTACGCGTTCCGCGAGCGGGAGATGATCCAGGACCTGATGGAGACGGCGACTGGCGCGCGCATGCACCACTCGTACGTGCGGGTCGGCGGGCTGAAGGACGATCTCCCGCGCGGGTTCCTCAAGCAGGCGGCGGACGTCCTGGTGTGGGTTCGGCGCAAGCTGCACGACTTCGAGAGCCTCGTGATGGGCAACGAGATCATCGCCCTGCGCACGAAGGGCATCGGGATCCTCCCGCCGCACGTCGCGAACGCGTACGGTTGCTCCGGTCCAGTGCTGCAGGCGTCCGGCGTCGCGATGGACCCGCGCAAGGACGAGCCGTACGAGAAGTACCGCGAGGTCGAGTTCGCGGTGCCCGTGGGGCAGAACGGCGACTGCTACGACCGGCTGTGGGTGCTCGTGCAGCGGATGTGGGAGTCCTGCAAGATCGTGGAGCAGTGCATGGACCGGTTGCCTCCGGGCCAGTACATCGCGCCGAAGCTTCCCAAGAAGATCAGGCCGCCCGAGGGCGAGATCTACGTTCGGACCGAGAACCCGCTCGGACTGATGGGCTACTACGTCGTCGGCGACGACGGTGACTATCCGTATCGCTTGAAGATGCGGACCGCGTCGTTCTCGAACGTGGCAATGATCCCGGCGCTCCTGCCGGGGACGCTCGTCCCCGACCTCATCGCGATCCTCGGGAGCGTCTTCTTCGTCGTCGGCGACGTCGACCGCTAGGAGAGATCCCCGCGCATCGATTGCGGGACGCGCGTCGGATCCACGTTCACACCGAGACCCAGGACCAGGAAGTCGCCGAGCCCCCCGGACGCGATCAGCTGTGCCGCTCGTCCCCGGTCGCTGTAGGCGCGCAGCGCCGTGATCCCTTGCCGCGCGCCGATGGCTGCCGCCTGCGCCTCGCGTCGAACGCGATCGATCGTGGCCCATCCGAGCGATCGCAGCGCGTGCCGCTGGGTGACCGGGCCCCACACCACGAGCCCGAGGTGCCGAGCGTGGCGGGCGAGTGCGTCGAAGTCGACCCCCGCAGTGATGTCGCGGGAACCCGGAGCGGCCAGGACGTCCTCCTCCAGTCGGTGGGCGCGATAGCCGTACGGGCGCTCGGCCGTCGCTCCACCGGTGAACCCGTAGTCGACGATCCATGCGTATCCACGCCCGAGCACGCGAGCGATCTCCTCGATGACCTCGAGCGCCGCGGGGCGGACGAGCGACTCGGCGCCCGGCGGGAGCGAGGCGGCCAGCAGCCCGAGCTGCGGCATCGAGAGCTCCCGGTCGACGAAGGAGAGCGTGCTGCTCGTGTCCAGGTCCACGTAGCGCTCCTGGAGGGGGCCGTTCGCCTCGCGGCGCACCCAATGCGCGGGCACGTTGTCGAGGAGCTCGTTCGCGACGACGCATCCGGCCTCGACCGGCGCGACCTCTCCGAGGGCGGCGGCGATGCGGATCCCATTGCGGCGGAGGGCGTTTCGCGCCGCCTGGCTTCGATCGACCGCCGTATAGGAGATGATGTCGGCCATTGCGGGCTCCATGGCTCCAAGGATCTGCACGGCGAGCGTGCCGTCCCCCGCGCCGGCCTCGACGATCTCGAAGGATGCCGGCTCGCCGAGGAACTGCCAGAACTCCTTGACCTGGGTGGCGACCAGCTCGCCGAAGACCGGTGACACGTGGGGACTCGTCGCGAAGTCCTCCGACTCGCCGATCGGGAGCCGTGCGTAGTAGCCGCTCGACTCGTCGTAGAGGGCGGCGTCCATATAGGCGGCGAACGTCATCGGGCCGTCCCGTCGGATCCGCTCGACGACACGTCGCTCGAGCGACTCGGGCTCGTCCATGGAACATACTCTGCCATCATTCGGCGGTGGGGCGTGTCCTGCGGATCCTGGCGCCGAACCCGGGACCCTTCACCCTCGAGGGCACGAACACCTGGATCGTGGGTGCCGACCCGGCGATCGTGATCGACCCGGGTCCCTCCGAGCCGCAGCACCTCGAGGCCGTCATCGACGCGGCGGGATCCGTCGGCGCCATTCTGCTCACCCACCACCACCTCGACCACGCGCCGGGTGCAGCGTGGCTCGCGGCGCACACGGGCGCCCCCGTGCTGGCGGCCCGTCCTGAGCTCGGAGAGCGCGAGGTCGTCGACGGAGCCGTGATCGAGGCGGGCGGCGTCAGCCTGCACGTCGTCGCGACGCCCGGCCACGCTCCCGACCATCTGGCGTTCCTCGCCGAACACGAGGGCTGGCTCTTCACCGGCGACACGGTGCTCGGGCGGGGCACGAGCGTGGTCGATCCACCGGAGGGGGACATGGCTGCTTACCTGCGGTCGCTCGAGGCCCTCCGTGAACTGCGGCCGCGGCGCCTGTATCCGGGGCACGGCCCCGTCGTGGAACGGGCGCCAGAGTGGCTGGCCGAGTATCTGGAGCACCGACGGATGCGCGAGCGCCAGGTCGTGGACGCGCTTGGCCGGACGAAGGAGCCCCGGTCGCCGGCGGAGCTCGCCTCCGAGATCTATGCGGGGTACCCGGATGAGCTGCTGCCGGCCGCGGCGCGGACCGTCCTCGCCCACCTTCAGAAGCTCCAGGACGAGGGCATCGTCACCGAGGACCATCAGCGATTTGCCCTTGCGGGTCCGCGCGGGTCGAACACCACATAGCCGCGCTTCGTTCGCCGGATCGCGCCGCGCGCTTCCAGGGCACGAACGGCTCGATTCACGCTCTCGCGCGTCGCGCCGACCATCGTGGCGAGTAGCTCCTGGGAGAGCGGGAGCTCGATGCGAACGCCGTCCGGCGTGTGGGCCCCATGGGTCGATGCCAGGTTACGAAGGACCTCCAGGAGCCGGTCTGTCACGCCGAGCGACAGCGCGCTCGCAAGTCGCCGCCGAAGCAGATCCACCTGTCGATGGTGCGCGAGTGAGATCCACGAGCCGATGGCCGGGTCGCGCTCGATGGCGCCGTCCATGTCCGGCGCCGGGACGCGGAACACGACCGAGTCGATCATCGCACGGGCCTCCGCGAGGAGCTCTCCCCGTGAGGATGGAGCGAGGAGATCGCCGGAGCCGAGCACGGCGAAGGTGGCGGTGCACCCACGCCCGTTCGTGCTCGAGAGGCGGAGGGCGCCGGCTTCGACGACGAGCCACACGTGCGAAGGCCGCCCCTCGCGGGTGACGACGGTTCCCCGTTCAACCTCGAGGCGGCGCCCGCACGCGAGGAGCGCGGCGGGGATGTCCCAGCCGCGGGGTCCGACGAGGGGGAGAGAGGCGCGGTGGCGCGCGTCCTGCATGCGGCAGCCTCCCTCGAGCGCCCGAGTGTAGCTGCCTGCGCCGACAGGTGGCCGAGGACCGTTCCGGTGCTAGGCTCAGGTCTTGCGTCGCGATCGCGAACGCTGGTAACCGGAGCCGGAGCGACACCCGTGTGTGCCTACGCCTACAGCGGTGAGGGTGAGACGGATCGGCCCGAGCGCCGGGCCAATGGCGACGACGCCGTGATCGGCGCCGTCCGCGAGGACATCCGTCAGACGCTGCGGACCGCCTGGGTCGACCCGGCATTCGAGTCGCCAGCCGCCTACCCGGCGTTCTTCGCCGCCGCATGGTCGGCCATCCGGCCGAACGTGGGCAAGACGTTCCTCCTGCTGGCGCGCGCGATCCGAACCGATGCCGCCGACGCCGCCCGGGCCATCGCGAACGGGACCGATCTGCGCAAGCGATTGAGCCCGGACCTGTCCGAGGAGGAGCTTCACAGGGTCGAGGACGTGTCCAGAGCCGCCCACCTCGCGACCGCGAAGACGCAGATCGTCGTGCACGCGCTGCTGCGCGCGGCCCGTCGCGAGCGGCTGGGCGGCACGGGCCGCGAGGAGGCGCCCGTTCGTCGAGGGGTCCCGGATTGGCAGCGATGGATGTCGGTACAGCCGAACTTGGTCCTGACCGACGGCGACGGGGGCGGCGGCCTCGTCCGCGCGTTCGCCCGTTGGCCGGTTGCCTACGCGGCGATCGGGGAGGAGCTCGACCGCGGGCGCCGCACCGAGCTCTGGACCGGGGCGGCGAAACTGCTTCGCCGGCGCGTCCTCGCTGGGATCTCGAGCCTCCCCCACCCGATCGAGCTGCAGTGGACCGCGCTTCGCGAGCGAGGCTTCTCGGAGGCCGACCGGCGGTCCCTCGTCGACGTGCTGAGCGCCGCCGATGCCGCGATGCCGTCGCAGACCTTGGGGGCGGCCTTCGCGTGGGTCGCGCTCGGCGCGCCCGAGATCGCGCCCGAGGGGTAGCGGCGTGCTTGCGGAGTTCTTCCGGGCCGACGCGCCGGACCAGCCGGTGGGACGCGCCGCCTGGGGCGGCGCCGAGGTCGTCATCGAAGACGCCGGTTCGCAAGACGAACAGCGGATCCGTCGGATCCTGCGTCGCACGCCGGTCGTCTCCCACGATGAGCCGCGCGCCCCGGGGACCTCGGGCCCGACCGTGCTCGCGCCCGGAAGCCTGCGCTGGTTCGCCGCGGCGGCTCGCGCGCGCGCGCCCGCTGAGGGACTCTCCGTCCGGTTCGTCCCGTCCACCGGTGATCGGATGGGCTTCGATCCGGCGGGGCTGTACCGGCGCTTCGACGAACAGGCCGACCTACGGGAGCGTGGGTAGCTGGGCTGTCGGTGCCGGGTCGTAGCATGCGGGCGATGACCTTCCAGCCCGACCCCCTGCAGGCCAGGGTCCTCGCTCACGAACGCGGCGTCCTGCTCGTCACCGGTGCACCCGGGACGGGCAAGACCGCCGTGCTCCGCGAGCAGTTCGCCCGGCTGATCGAAGGCGGCGCGGATCCCGAGCGGGTGGCGCTCGTCGTCGCCACGCGCGAGGCGAAGGAGCGAACTCGGGACGTCCTGCTCCAGCGGCTCGGCACGTCCCTCCCGGTCGTCCGAGCGCTCACCGTGCACGGGCTCGCGTTCCACGTGATGAGCCTGCGCTACCGGGCGCTGCGTTACGACGAGCCGCCGACGGTCCTCTCCGCCTCCGAGCAGTTCGCCCGCGTCGCCCGCATGCTCGCGACCGAGCGACGCGCCGACTGGCCCGTCTACGCCGCGATGCTGGACATGCGTGGGTTCGCCGACCAGGTCCGGCAGTTCGTCCTGCGTGCCCAGGAGGCGATGCTCACACCCGAGGAGCTCCTGCAGCGAGCCGAGGCGTCGGAGCTCCACCCGTGGCGCGAGCTCGCGCTCTTCTACGGCCGCTATCTGGATGGGCTCGCCGCGGAGCGGATCGTCGACTTCGCCGGCCTCCTGGCGCGGGCCGCGGAGGCCGCGCAGGCTGCGGAGCCCACGCTGGATCACCTGCTCGTCGACGACGTCCAGGACGCGACGGCGGCATCGGCTCGATTGATCGAATCGGTGAGCTCGACGAGCCTCGTCGTCGCCGGGGACGCCGGCTCGCACGTCTTCGCGTTCCAGGGCAAGACGGATCGCCCCCTTCGCCGACTGATGGAGCCGAGCCCCGCGCGGGAGTCGGTGGAGCTCCTCACGAACCATCGCGGTCCGGCCTCGGCCGCCGCCTGGGTGTCGACGCACGTGTCGGAGGAGGTTGCGGCCGTGGCCCGGGAGCTTCGGCGCACCCACGTGCGGGATGGCGTCGGCTGGGACGAGATGGCCGTGATCGTTCGACGGACGGGGAGCCACGTGGGCGGACTGCTGCGCGCGCTCGACGAGGCGGGCGTGCCGCGAGCGGTCCCCGAGGACGGCGTCTCGCTCCTCGCCGAGCCCGCGGCGATCCCGTTCATGCTGGCGCTCCGCTGGGTCGCGCGGCCCCAAGAGCGTGATGCCTTGGTGGAGCCGCTCCTCACCTCGGAGCTCGCGAGGCTCTCCCCTGCGGCTGCCCGGGCGCTCGTTCGCGCGGCCCGGGCCGATGGAGCGTCGGCTTCGGGCGCCATCGATCGGGTCGACGGACTCACCGCCGAGGAGGCGGCCGGGGTCCGATCGCTCGCGCAGGCGCTCGAGCGTGCGGAGCCCCTCGCCGAGCGCTCGGTGCTCGACTGCTTCCGGGAGCTCTGGACCGGCCTGGAGCACGCGAAGCGCCTGGTGGCGGCCGCCTCGAGCGGGTCCGACGAGGCCAGGAGGGACCTGGCCGGGGTGCTGGCGCTCGCGGGTGCCGTCGCGAGCGCGTCTCGGTGGGGGAGTTCCTGCGATCCATCGATGCGGGCGACGAAGGTCCCGGCACCGCCGTCCCTCCGCGCGGCCGGCATCTCGGCGCCGTGCGAGTGCTGACGGCCCATGGCTCGGCGGGTCTCGAGTTCGACACGGTCGTGGTCGTCGGCGCGCAAGAGGGGAGCTTCCCGAGCCTCGCGCGTAACGAGCCGATGTTCGACCTCGCCGCCCTCGAGAGCCGGGCGACGCAGGCCGACCGGAACCGTGCGCGACTCGAGGACGAACGCCGCCTGTTCCACGTCGTGCGAACCCGGGCACGCCGCCGGACGCTCTTCACAGCGACGGAGCCGCCCGGCGAGGAGGCAGGCTTCACCGTCCGGTCGCGATTCGTCGCCGAGCTTGGGGTGGGTTGGACGCCTTCGCCGGTCGTTCCCGGGACCGAGCCCGTGTCGGTC
>VAYJ01000254.1 GCA_005888465.1 Actinomycetota bacterium | reverse complement strand
AACTGGAGCCTGACCTGGATTCAGCAGGGCCGCCGCGCCTGAAGCGAGGCTTCGGTATACTGAGGGTCGAATGAGTCGCGTCGCCGTTCTTCTGCTCACCCTCCTGCTCGCCCCCGCGCCGGCCAGCGCCCAGGAGCTCGTGCTCTCCGTGGCCATCAGCATGAAGGAGGCGGTGGAGGAGCTCGGCAAGGGATTCGCCTCCGGGCGTCCCGGCGTTGTCCTCCGGTTCAACTTCGGCTCCTCGGGAGAACTTCAGAAGCAGATCGAGGCCGGGGCCCCCGTGGATCTGTTCATCTCTGCCGCCCAGCGGCAGATGGACGAGCTGGAGAAGACGGGTCTCATCGTTCCTTCGAGCCGGCGCGTGTTCGCGCGCAACGTCTTGACGGTGATCAAGCCCACGGACTCCCGCGGGGATGTCAACAAGCCGGCTGATCTTCTCGACGCCCGCGTCAAGCGCGTCGTGATCGGCAACCCGAAGACGGTGCCGGTGGGCCAGTACTCGGAGGAGAGCCTGCGGGCGCTCGGATTGTGGGAGCGAATCCAGCCGAAGCTGGTTTTCTCTGAGAACGTCCGCCAGGCGCTTGACTATGTAGTTCGCGGTGAAGTGGACGCGGGGTTCGTCTACACGACCGACGCCGTTACCCGGGCCACGAATGTCAGGGAGGCGTTCCGGCCTGCGGAGGACACGTATCGGCCCGTCGTGTACCCGGCCGCGGTGATGGCCACGTCCAAGCAGCGAAGCCTGGCCCAGTCCTACATCGACCTGCTGCTCAGCCGCGAGGGGCAGGCGGTGCTCGCGCGGCTCGGGTTCCAGCCGCCTCCCCTCGGTGCGCGGTGAGTCCTCAGAGCCTCTCGGCGCTTTGGCTGTCCGTCAAGGTCTCGATGGTGGCGACGCTCCTCGTGGCCCTCATCGGCATCCCGCTCGCCTACGTGCTCGCCCGCCGCCGGTTCTGGGGCCGCGCCGCCGTCGACACGCTGGTGACGCTGCCGCTGATCCTCCCACCCACGGTCACGGGTTACTACCTCATCGTGGTGCTGGGGCGCCGGGGCGTGCTCGGCGCGCCGCTCTACGAGGCGACGGGCTTCACCGTCGCCTTTACCTGGTACGCGGCGGCCATCGCGGCCACGGTCATGGCGCTCCCGCTCCTCGTGCGCACGGCCTCGGCCGCCATCGCCTCCGTGGATCGCGAGCTCGAGAAGGCCGCCTACACCCTCGGCCGGTCAGAGTGGCGCACCGCCCTCGAAGTGACGCTCCCTCTGGCGAGGAACGGTATCCTGGCAGGCCTCGTCCTGGCCTTCGCTCGGGCGCTCGGGGAGTTCGGCGCCACCCTGATGCTCGCGGGCAACATTCCGGGCAAGACCCAGACCGTGCCCCTCTCGATCTACACGGCCGTGCAGACGGGTGAGACCCACGAGGCGCTCCTGCTCGTCGCGCTGCTGACCGTTCTCTCGTGCGCCGTGCTCGTGGCCGCGGGCCGCCTCGGAGCGCGCGCGCAGTGAGCCATCGCCTCGAGGTCCGCCTCTACAGGCGCCTGCCCGGGTTCACGCTCGACGTCGAGTGGACGGGCGGCGAGGGAGTGGCCGCGCTCTTCGGCCCCTCCGGCGCGGGCAAGACGCTCACTCTCCAGTGTCTGGCGGGCCTCTTACGGCCCGACGCGGGCCGGATCGTCATCGACGGCCGCGTGCTCTTCGATTCCGAGGCGGGAACCGACCTCCCGCCTCAGAGACGGCGGGTGGGCTACGTCTTCCAGGGCTACGCCCTCTTCCCGCATCTCTCCGTGGCCGACAACATCGGTTTCGGGCTGCGCGATCGCCCGCGCGCCGAGGCGCGGCGCCGCACGACGGAGGTGATCGCGCGCATGGGCCTCGAGGGGCTCGAGGGCCGGAGTCCGCGCGACATCTCCGGCGGTCAGCGGCAGCGCGTGGCCCTCGGGAGGGCTCTCGCCCCGGATCCGGCGCTCCTCCTTCTCGACGAGCCGCTGTCGGCCCTGGACGCCCCTCTTCGCAGCTCGCTGCGGGACGAGCTCCGGCAGATCCTGTCGGACTGGGGTACCGCCGCCGTGCTCGTCACCCACGACTTCACGGAGGCCTATCGACTGGGCGACCGCATCGTGGTCTACGAGGACGGTCGCGTCATCCAGGCCGCGCCGCGGGCCGAGCTCCTGTGGCAGCCGGCCTCGGAGCGCGTGGCGGGCATCGTCGGCATCCGAAATGTGCTGCACGGCACGGTGCTCAAGGCCACGGCGGACCGCATCCAGTTTCGCTGGCGCGAGCAGCTGCTGGAGGCCGTCAACTCGCCCACGCGCTCGTACCTGCCCGCACCGGAGAGCTCGCTGGCCTTCTTCATCCGGCCGGAATACGTGCGGCTCATCCGCAAGGACCGCGGCACGCCGGATCCCGGGCATCACATGAACCTCATGGCGGGCCGGGTCGTCGGGGAAGCCGATTTCGGCACGACCTGGACCTTGTATTTCAAGCTCGACGCGTCGGGTGGACCCGCCCAGGGCGACTACGACCTCGAGATCGAGGTGCCGCGTCTCGTGTACGAGATCCTCGAGATCAGCCGAGACCGCCACT
>VAYJ01000253.1 GCA_005888465.1 Actinomycetota bacterium | reverse complement strand
TGTGTGATCCGCGAGGGCGGCGAACACGCGGTCGAAGTCGGGCTCCGCGATCTGCACTGTTACAACCATACGGTTGTATCAGCGTTGTGTCAAGCCACGAGAGACGAAGCCGGAAGCTTGGCTCTGGGACTTGTCCTGTCAGCCGGAACTCCGTCAAGCATCACCCGAAGCACGACAAGGGAGGGGCGCCCCCGGCAGGAATCGAACCTGCGACACCACGTTTAGGAAACGCCGTCGAGCCCTGCCGACTACTCGACGGGGATCCGACCGGCGACGTTCGTTCCGGTCCCCGGCACGGAACGAACGTTCAGCGAACCTCCCAACGCGGACAGGCGGTCGGCCATGTTCTGGATGCCGGAGCCCATGGGGGTGGTAGAGGAGTCGTAGCCTTGTCCATCATCCATGACGGAGAAGATCAGCCATCCCTCTTCGACGGCCAGGTGGATGTGGACCGTTGAGGCTCCAGCGTACTTCGCCACGTTTTGCATGGCCTCCAGACAGCAGAAGTACACGGCGGCTTCCGCCTGTTGCGAGTACCGACCGATCCCGTCGCTTTCCACCGTGACGGGCAGGAGACTCTTGCGGGCCTGCGCAGACAGCGCCGCGGGAAGCCCCTGATCGGCCAGAAGCGGCGGATAGATTCCCCGGGCCAGCTCCCGCAGATTCTCCAGGGCATCCCCGGCGTCGGACTGCAATCCCTGGAGAAGCGCAGGGACCCGATCAGGATCTCGTTCTGCCAATCCCTCCGCGAGCCGAAGCTTCACCATCAGCGCGACGAGCTGCTGCTGTGCGCCGTCATGGATGTTGCGCTCCAAGGCCTTGGCTCGGGCGTCCTGCGTGCTCACGATGCGCTGCCGCGAGGCTCGCAGCTCCTCGATGAGCCGGACGTTCCGGAGCACCAGTCCAGCCTGAGCGGCCAGATCCTGGATGAGCTTCTCTTTCGAGGGCGTGAGGGGATCATTCGCGGGGACGGCGATCGTGATGGCTCCGAGCAGGTCGCCCTGGGAAAGAGGCAGCGCCGGGCTCGCCGTTCCGTCCTCTGGGGGCCATGACGCTGCGGGGCGAAGGTCGGTCCCGACGCGCAGCCACACTTGAGCTTTCCTGGCGCCGGTTCCCGCGGCGATGATCGCCGCCATCCGAGGCAGCACTTCCTCCGTCGAGTACGACCCGCCTACTTTGTCGGAAAAGTCCGACAGCACCTCATATGGTGTGGCCCGGTTACCGTACACGAGCCGGTTCGCCAGGTGGTTCGCGCGCCGGCGGATCGGCTGGAAGAGCAGGGCCAGGATGGCTGCGGCCATGAACGTGAGGACGGTTGCGGGGCTCCTCTCGCTGCCTTTCACCGCCGACCCGATCCCGACCACGATCCCCACGTAGAGGACCGAGACCAGCACAGCCAGGATTCCGAACACCACCGTCTTCTTGACGACGACATCGAGGTCGTACAGCCGGTACTTCATGATGGCGATGGCAGAAGCGACCGGAATCCCGATGAAGAGCGCGCCGAGGGACAGGGCCAACGAGACGACGCCCGAGAACTGGATGAAACCGACGGCTCCTAGAACCAAGCCCGAGAACAACAGGGCTGCAGCCGTCCCACCCACGTAAGCCAACCACTTCAACTGCTGGCGCTCCTCTCCTGTCGCTCGACGAAACCGCCGGACCAGGGCGACCACGGAGCGCGAGCCAGGGGCCCTGGCCGGCCCCCCCGACGCCGAACGGATTCTCGACCCGCACGCCGTACTGATCGAACAGGACCCCAGGCCGAAAGGCGGTCGCCATCAAGTTGAGCGCGGGGCCAACGATCAGGATCCAGGCTACGGGGCGCCAGCGGCGCGACGGAAGCCGCCCGCTCGGGAACAGCAGGAACACCAGTGTGATGGGAGCGAAGGCGAAGGTCAGGACCCACGTCCTCACCCAGGCCATGTACGCGATGCCGGGAAGAGAGCCCGGGGCCGCGACGAGGCCGCGGATGACGTATGTCCAGGTGAACGCGTACAGAGCGAAACCGAGAGCGATTGTGCAGAAGATCCAGCCGATGCGGTTCCGACGGCTGGCAGTGATCAGCGCTCCCACCGTTCCGTACCCGACGGCCGCGACGGCCATCCCCACGAGGACAAAGGTGTCGATCGGATCCAAGATGGATCGGTTCAGCAGGGTGAGCACGAAGCTCGACGCGCTCAATCCGACGATGAGGTACCACAGCGACCAGGCGGCTCGCGACGCAGTTCGAGCCCTCATCTCAAAGCCCCCTGCTTCGGCGAGCCCATCGTACTAAGTGACGTCTCGCGCCCGGAACACGGCTGCAGAAACGATCAGCAGCGCGACCGCGTACGCGACGAGAAGCAGGCCCGCCTGCAGGATCGTTCGATGGAACGAGGGTCCCGCGCTTTGGCCGCTGATGAACATCACGGCGTTGTCCCCCACCAGCCAGGGAACCCACTGGGGACGCAGGCCACGAACGAGGTTTTCGACGATCACCGTGTATCCGAACCCGACCCCGAGGGCCGCGGCGGTGTTTCGGGCCACCGACGCGATGGCAAAGCCGATCGCCGAGCCGACTCCGGACAGGACCGCGACGCGAAGGGCGATGCCCGCTGTGTGTCGCATCCAGGCGACGTCCACGCCTTCCGTCGTTCCGCGCACGGCGGCGGCGAGCGCCAGCCCTCCGGCCAGCAAGATCTGGACGGCGATGACCAGCAAGAACACCACCGTCAGGCAACCCGCGAGCTTGGCCATCATCACTCGGAGTCGTCGCGGCTCCCAAGTCAGCAGCGTGGTCACGGTGCCCGCGTGCCAGTCAGCGCCGATGAACGAGGCTCCCAAGAGCCACGCCGCGATGATCAGCACCGGGCTTGTGCCCTCCAGAGCAACCGCGAGAGCGGTGAGGTGGAAGCGGCGGTCGCCGGCGATCCCGCTCGTCGACCTGGAGCGGAGGGCCACGATGAGGCTGGCGATCACGATGGCGAGTACCGTCAGCGCAGCAACAACGCGGAAGAGTCGGCGTGAGGTCATCCGGCGAATCTCGGCGGCCAGGAGTGCAGTCATTGGGCTCCCCCTCTTCCAGCCTCGTTCGTGAGCTCGAGAAAGACGGTCTCCAGATCTGCCTCGTCCGGCCGGAGTTCAGTGAGATATAGGCCCTGATCCGCTAGCGCCCTGGTGACTCGGGCAGCGTCGGCCGGCGGCATGGTGACCCGGATGTCGTCGTGATTGCTTATCACGGCTTCGAACCCCGCGGAGCGCAGCGCCGTCACTCCGTCCGTGAGATCGGCGAGACGGACGATGACTCCCTGCGCTCGGCCCGCCGAAAGGACCTGGGCAACCGACCCGGCGGCCACCGATCGACCTCGCGACAGGATTGCCACCCGATCGGCTGTGTGCTGTATCTCCGTGAGGATGTGGCTCGAGACAAACACGGTCCGTCCTTCGTCGCCGAGCCGGCGGAGAAGATCCCGAACCTCCTTGATGCCTGCCGGGTCGAGACCGTTCGCTGGCTCGTCCAGGATCAGCACTTCAGGATCCTTTAGCAGGGCAGCGCCGATGCCAAGGCGCTGGCGCATGCCTGAAGAGTAGGTCCTGACCAGGTGGTCGGCGCGTTCGGCCAACCCGACCCGCTCCAGAACGTCGCCTACCGCCTTGGGACCGATCCCATGGAGGCGGCCGAGTAGCTCGAGGTTGCGACGCCCCGAGAATCGGGGATACAGGGCGGGGGTCTCCACGATCGTCCCGACCCGGCGGATCACGCGGGAGAGGTCCGACCCGGTGTCGACTCCCAGGAGTCGACACGCTCCCCGGGTCGGGCGAACCAGCCCCAGCAGGCAACGGATCGTGGTGGTCTTGCCTGCACCGTTCGGGCCGAGGAACCCGAAGACACCGCCTTCTGGGACGAAGAGATCGAGCCCGTCCAGTGCCACCGTCCGTTCCCCTCGGAGTTGCCGATACTGCTTTCGCAGCCCCTCGATCTCGATGACTGCCATCCGCGTCCCTTCTCATGTCGAGGCTAGGCGGGCATAGGCCGCTTGAAGGGTGTCAACACCCCAAGACCGGTTCGGATGCCCGGCTGGTCGGCCTTCGGGGCTGCGGCCGTGTCGAGGGGTTGCTCGCACGTCGGCCGCAGTTCCGGCTTACTCTAGGCAAAGGCGAGACTCGATCACTCGAGGGCGGCAAGCCGACCGCTGCGTCGCGATTGCCCGTTAAGTCAAGGGGGACATCTAAGGACATGGTTCAGGCCTACATCCTCATTCAAACACGGCCAGGCACGGGGCCTCGTGTGACCAGGGAAGTCTCGAAGGTCAAAGGCGTGGACTCCGCAAGCGAAGTGACCGGGCCCTACGACGTGATCGCCCGGGCCGAGGCTCGAAGCCTGGAGGAGCTGAGTAAGGGGCTGTTGGGCAGTATCGAGGCGCTCGCTGGCGTCACCCGCACGATCACCTGCTCCGTGATCCACCTGTAGACGCCAGGCCTTCCTCGCTACTGTTCGCGTCGCCGAGGCGGCCCCCCCCACGCCCTGAACTAGGCTACCGTCGCGCGGACATGAACAGGCTCGTCAGGATCAACCGCCGGCCCCGCAGCAACCTCGTGACGGTGGCTTAGGAGCTTCTGGGTGGGGAGAGACGCCAGGCCGTGAGGCGTCCCAATGCCGATAGCGACCGCCGCCAAGGCTGCTTTGGTCCGGTTCGGGACGCCGAGCTTGCGGTACACGGCGGCCAAGTGCGCTTTCACGGTCTTCTCAGACAGGAACAGCTTCCTCGAGATCTCGCGGTTACTGTGGCCCAACACCAGGAACTGCAGGACCTCTAGCTCGCGCGGGGTGAGGCCCGTATCCGGCATGGGGACTTCAACGAATGCGGCTTCGTCGAGAGGGTCTGGACCCTGGAACAGGTTCCGAATCGCCCGCGGCGACAAGACGTTGCCCGACCCCGACAACACCACCAGGATGGCCTGCCCCAGGTCCTCAAGTGTGGTGTCCTTCAGCAGGTAGCCGGCTGCCCCCTCGCCCAGGGCCGCTTTGACGTACTCGGGGTTGTCGTAGCTCGAGAGCATGATCACGGGCAAGTTCGGCCAGGACGAGCGGATCTCACGCAGGAGTTCCAGGCCGTCGCGGCCAGGCATCCTGATGTCAATGAGCGCCACGTCGTAGGACTCGCTCGAGATCTTTTGGACGGCCTCGTCAGCGTTGCCCGCTTCGGTGACCTCGGCGCCCGCCACGCAGATGGCGACCAGGTGGGCCAGCCCGCGGCGAACGAGGGTATGGTCGTCTACCAGAAGAATCCTCACGAGGCCACCGCATCCTAGGTATCGGCGGACGGCATGCGGAGCCTGACTTTGTGCCCGCCTACGTCGTGTTCCACGACTCCAGCTCAGGGCGATCGCGAGCGCCGCCCGCAGACGCCCCTGGAGCTTGGGGCCGTCGCCGGCGTGGGACCGGCGAAGCTCGAACGGTACGGCCGCGAGGTCCTGGGCCTGGTCGGTGCCGGCGAATAGAAGGAGATCAATCGGAACTGACTGGCTTCGGCGAGGAGCACACGGCCCCACTCAGCTGACCTGCGGCGGGCCGAGCCCACGGGGTTCACTGATCTGCCATCCTTCGCCCCTGGATCGGGGGCGGACTGTTTTCTCGAAACCCGCTGGTAGCCCGGAACGAGGAAGGAGTGGATCGTGCCGGAAGCGTCTGAGCGTGACAGTGCCTCGAGCGAGCGCCCGTCTCATCACCTCGAGATGACGCCTGGGCCGACGTCCGGGGTCCAGCCACGCATGGCCGTGGTGCTGGCGGCTGGACGCTCAGAGCGACTCAGGGCAGTCACCGGAGGAGGTTCGAAGGCGCTGGTCCAGCTGGGCGGTCTGAAGCTGGTCGAGAGAGCGGTTCGAGGGCTCCTGAACATGGGTATCGGGGAGGTCGTCGTGGTGCCGGACCTGTTGGAACGGTGGTGTCCAGGCTGAAGCCGGGCAGGGTCAATGCCGTCCTGGCACGTGATTGGGAGCTGGGCAACGGTTCTTCGCTGGCTGCGGCGGAAGAGTTCATGCATGGGCAGGACCTGTTCGTGGTGATCACGGTGGACCACGTGTTCGGAGAGGGGACACTGCACAACCTTGTTCGGGCCGGGGAGCCCGCCGTGCTCGTCGATCCCGATCCGTCCTCGGGCGCCTGGGACGAGGGGTGCCGGGTTCGTATTCGGGGCCAGGTGGCGGTGGCCTTCGGCAAGCACATCGACGAGCCGGCGATCGACTGCGGGGCGTTCTTGCTCCCTTCAGAGGCGTTTGAATCTCAGCGGGAGGCCGCAGCCGAGGGGGACCACACGCTGTCCGGCGCGGTCTCTCGATTGGCGGCGTACCGACGGCTTCGAGCGGTGCCGATAACTGACCGAATGTGGTGGCAGGACATCGACACCCCGAACGATCTCCGCAAGGCGCGGTCCCAACTGCGGCGATCCCTGGTCAAGGATGGAGACGGGCCCGTGTCCCGATACCTTAACCGCCCGGTCTCGACTCGGATCTCCATGGCCCTCGCCCCCGTTCGCCCCTCGCCCGATCTCATCTCGCTCGTCTCGGTGGGCCTCGCCCTCGTTGCCGCGTGGCTGCTGGCGACAAGCCGGGGGATCCTCGGGGGGATCGTTATCTACGCGGCTTCGGTGCTTGACGGCGTCGACGGCGAGACCGCCCGACTCTTCATGCGGGCCGGGCCCAGGGGGGCAATGCTGGACGGGGTCCTCGACCGCGTGGGCGACGCTGCGGTCATGGCCGGATTGGGCGTGTGGGCCCTCAGTGGAGGCAGCGGTTCCTCCGCCGAGCTCATCACATGGCTCACCGTTGCCGCAACGGCGGGAAGTCTCCTCTCGATGGCATCGAAGGACCGGGCTACCGCCTTGGGGCTGCCTCCAGCGCCCGAGCGCCAATTGGGCTACCTCCTGGGAGGCAGGGACGGACGGCTACTTCTCGTGGCGGTCTGCTCGATCCTCGGCCGTCCCACCCTGGCCCTGATCACCGTCACAGTGACTTCGGCGGTCAGTTTGGCGCTGCGCTTGCGGATCGTTCGCCGTTAGTTGTCGGCAACGGGCTGAGGCTGAAGGGCGCAGAAACCGTGCCGCCACCGGGGCCCAACTCTGGACGGCAATTGTTCGCGGGCGCCCGAAGCACGACAGGGTGGTGGCGCCCCCGGCAGTGGAATCAGGGCCTTGAGCTGCGGATTGACCCTTCCCACGGCCCGTTGCTTGGTCCGGGGACACAGAGCTAGCATCCGCCCGCCGTGCTGGGGGCCCCCGAGCTGGAAGAAGAGAACCAGGGTGGCCTAACTTGGTGCTGACGGTCAGCCTCACGGCAGCTATCTGCATGACGAGCTTCCTGGTCCTCCGCTGCCGCAACCGGCGGTGGCTCCCGCATCCCCGCGTTTCCCCGATGTTGAACAGTCGATAGTCCGCCGATGCCGCATCCTGCTGATGCCGCGTGGGCATACTGCGAGGTTTGCAACGAGCGCCTCGATCGCGGCCGTCATCACAGCGGATGGAAGCATCGGAAGCACCGAAGCCGATACGACCACGAGCCGGTGCCCAGCGTGCGGGTCTCCGACACAACGATCTACAACCTCAAGAGGCAGGCCCTCATGAAGGGATCGCCCTGGCCCTGGGGCCGCAAAGAGAGGCCGCCCGGCTCAAACTGAGGCACTACCGAATCGGCGCGGCACACGCCGGTGTTCCGGAGTGTCATCAGTGTGAGCGGACAAATACCGCTGGGACCACTATCGACTGTTCAACACCAAGAAACCTGAGTGACATTCAATGCGACCCCACCAGCGCCGGGGCCGTCTCTCCGGAGGAAGTCGAGGCCCTGATCAGTGAGTGCGTCTCGGCCATGGCCCGGGCGGTGGAGGACTACGGTGGGTTCGTCCAGGCTTACATGGGGGACGGTATCTGCGCTCTGTTCGGCTTCCCCCGGGCCCACGAGGATGATGCGGAGCGAGCCGCCCACTTGGCTGCAAGTCACCATGGCCAAGGCAGAACCTCCCCACCCCTGTTGGGAGATCGATGCTACCGGACGTGGCAGGCGCCTAGAGTCGAGGGGCCGCGCTTGCGGGGCCGAAAGGCTATGGCCTCCAGGCCCTGGCCTGGTTGGCCATTACCCTCCGCGCTTGCACGACTCGCAACGTCCATGGCGTCGCGACGTGAGTGAGGTTCAGTGGTGGCTCCCAGCGCATGATGACGTCTCTCTCGATATCACGGAGCACGATTGATTCTGATGGCACCCAAGTCGATAGGAGCAAATGCATTCGCATCCAAGCGGTCAACTTCGCGTCATCCTCCGGCGACAGACCGAAGTTCGCGAAGTATCCAGGGTTGGCCGGATTACGCGGTATGCCGCGGAGATCGAGCTTTCCTCGCAAGAGTGCCGCGAACGAACGCCGAGCGGTCGACTGACCGGTTCGGCCGTCCCCGAAATGGGTGTGGACGTCTCGGCTGATGAGACTCGACTCCGATTTCGCTACGTAAAGCGGCCGGTTGTCCGCGGGAATGCCGAGCCCGAGATCCTTCCACTCGCCAGGACCGCCATGAATCGCGTATAAGCCGGGGCTCGCGGAGGTCTTTGTCCTTGCTTCTGCCAGCGAAACCTTCGGCTCAGACAGCGCGCGGAGCACTTCGCCCAACACTGCCAGGGTTCAGACCAGAGCACGCCTTGATGCCACGCTCAAGCAGCGCCTCACCTGCTTGTCGCTAGGCCAAGCCCCGCTCGCAGAGCTTGCGAACCTCAGCTGGTCCCTCAGGACGTCTGGTCGCCGTAGATGTTCTGGTCGATCCCTCCCTCGTGAGGGCAAGTGTCGCTGCTCCACCCGGTGACCGGATCGAAGGTCCGGCACTGATGCACGTCGGCGGAGGCCTGGTCCTCGTCCTCGGTGATCTCGCGAGGGTCGGCTCCCTGGACCGAGTCCCGCCAGTCGGTCCACACGCCATAGGAGAAGGTGCCGAGAGAGGTGATCCATAGGTAGTCTCCGGCGAACGGCACGGTCCGGTTGGAGAACTGCTCATAGTTCGGGTTCGTGGTCAAGTCACTCGCTCGGTGCTGGCCGGTCCAGGTCGCCCCGAAGTTCGACGACGTCGCCGCCCACACGTCGAGCGCGGGTCCGGTAACCCCGTTCGCGTCGTTGCCGATCGGACGGGTCGGGGAGTAGTTGGGGTCCAGACGGCTATCCCACCACAGGGCGTGCAGGACGCCGCCGTCGATCGAGATGTCCGGGAAGCGTTGATGCCCTACGGCCTGATCGTCGATGAGGGCCGAGGTGGTGGTCTGGCCCGTCGCGCCGTCGAGCCGGATGAAGTAGACCGCCTGCTGGCTCCCGGTGTCCTGGTGGTACTTGGCCGGTAGGTCACCGGAGACGGTCGTCCCGTAGGTGTTTCCCGTGGGCACCTCGGTCCCCGGCTTGGTCGGGTCGTACACCAGATAGACGTACTGGTGGGCCAGATCGGTCTGATCCGCGATGGAGC
>VAYJ01000243.1:423-3081 GCA_005888465.1 Actinomycetota bacterium | reverse complement strand
TGGCGAAGGCGAAGTCGCGCTGGTCGTGCGCAGGCACCGCCATCACCGCGCCCGTCCCGTAGCTGCCGACGACATAGTCGGCGACCCAGATTGGCACGCGGACACCCGTGATGGGGTGCAGCGCGAAGGCGCCCGTGGGCACGCCCGTCTTCTGCGGAGTACCGGCGATGCGGTCCAGATCGCTCTTGCGCGCGGCCGCCTCGACATACGCGCCCACCTCGTCCCGATGCTCCGAGGTCGTGACCTTCGCGACGAGCGTGTGCTCCGGCGCCAGCACAACATAGGTGACTCCCATGAGCGTGTCTGGGCGCGTGGTGAACACCCCGATGTCGGCGTCCGCGTGGTCGGCCACGGCGAAGTGGACGTCGGCACCCTCAGAGCGTCCGATCCAGCGCCGCTGCGCGGTCAGCGTACCGCCCGGCCAGTCGACCAGCTTCAGGTCCTCGGCCAGCCGGTCGGCGTAGGCGGTGATGCGCAGCATCCACTGCCGGAGCGGGGTGCGCACGACCGGGTAGCCGCCGATCTCGCTCTTGCCGTCGATGACCTCCTCGTTGGCCAGCACCGTCCCGAGCCCAGGACACCAGTTGACCGGGATTTCGTCCTGGTACGCGAGCCCGCGCTCGAACAGCTTGAGGAAGATCCACTGCGTCCAGCGGAGGTACTGAGGGTCCGTCGTGTCGATCTCGCGCGACCAGTCGTAGCTGAAGCCCAACATCTTCAACTGGCGCTTGAACGTGGCGACATTCTCGCGCGTCGTCGCGGTCGGGTGCGTGCCCGTGCGGATGGCGTGCTGCTCGGCCGGTAGCCCGAACGCGTCCCAGCCCATCGGGTGCAGCACGTCGTAGCCGCGCATCCGGAGGTGCCGGCAGACGATGTCGGTCGCGGTGTACCCCTCGGGGTGGCCGACGTGGAGTCCGGCCGCCGAGGGGTACGGGAACATGTCAAGGACATACCGCTTCTCGCGGCCCGGGCGACGTACCGCTCGGAACGTCGCATGCTCGTGCCAGAAACGCTGCCAGCGCGGTTCCACCTCACCATGGTCGTACCGGGCCGGCTCGGCGCGGCCTGCCTTGCGAGCCACGGGAGCCTCCTTTCGCTCGAAACAAAAACGCCCCTCCAAGCTACGGGAGAGGCGTTGCGCGCGCGCCGCGGAGGCGCGCGCCTAGGTCAGAAGCAGGGTCGCGGTCGGAGCGCTGATCTCCTTCATGTGGCCAACATTCTCGCTGCGCCGCCTGTCGATGTCAACTCGACGCCAGCTGACGCTCGTGCTGCACGCGCGCGAGGACGCTCGCGTCCCGTTTGAGGCCGGTCGCCGGATGGCGGCAGGCATCCCGGGCGCCCGGTTCGTGGCCCTGCAGGGGCGCAACCACCTCTTCCTCGAGACAGAGCCGGCATTCGGCCAGTTCCTGGAGGAGACGCGCACGTTCCTGGCTGGCTAGGCCCATCGGCTTGGGCGAATCCAAAGATGCGGATTCGCCGGACGGCTGTTAGCCAAAAGCAGCAGGGCCTCTTCAGAAGATCTCCGGAACCCTTGTCGCTCGGGGTCGCGGCGGGCTGGATCTCGACCACCTCTTCGGTTCGGACTTTAAGACCTTGAGCAGCAGGGCGTAGCATGACCCGTCCAATCCTGCCTGCGCTGTCGAGCTGAACTTAGGGGCGAAAATCACTACGAAATTCGCCTGGTGGCCCCAACGGGCCACCCAGCCTGGTGGCAGGCCTGCTCACATTTCCGTTCGTGGGAGAAGCCCGAGCCGCATAGAGGTTCGCATCCGTGCAAGTGGAAATAATCCAGCGGACCGTGTTGGACGTCCTTGGAGCATGTCTCCGGAGAGAAGCCAGAGAGGCCCTGAGTCTGCTAGACTCCCGCCCGGCCTATAAGGAGGGCTCCCGCTTGGACCCGGCCCGATTCGCCTGCGGGAAGACCCGTTGATGGAGCGACGCACCTTCTTGGCGCTGGTCGCTGGCAACGTCCTCGCCGCGCCACTCGTTGCCGACGCGCAGCCAGCTGGGAAGGTGTCCCGGATCGGCATATTGTCGACCGCGAACCTCCGCTCCGTGACCCTCTGGGTTGCCTGTGAGCAAAGACTGCGCGAGTTGAGTTATGTCGAAGGACAGAACATCGCCATCGAGTTCCGGAACGCCGAGGGAAAGCTCGATAGGCTCCCCGGCCTCGCTGCCGAGCTGGTCCGTCTCAACGTGGATCTCATCGTGACGGCCACCGATCTCGGAACTCGCGCCGCCAAGGGAGCAACCACTAAGATCCCCATCGTGATGGTAGCGATTAACTACGAGCCGATTGCGCTCGGTTACATCGCCAGTCTCGCCCGGCCGGGCGCGAACATCACCGGGATATTCTTCCGTCACGTCGAGTTGACATCCAAACGGCTCGAGTTGTTCAAGAAGATGCTCCCTGGCGTTAGCCGCGTTGCCGTCCTCGCCGATCCTGAGTCGGCCGATCAGCTCAGAGAGGTGCAAACGGTAAACCGCTCGCTTGGTCTCAAGCTCCAGGTACAGGACTTGCGAAACCCTCCCTATGACATCAAGAGCGCGTTGGTGGCCGTGATGCGCTCCCGCCCTCAGGCGCTATTTGTGCTGGAGTCTGCGTCCATCTTCAGTGCGCGCACGCACATCGCGGAGCTCGCCTTGACGAACCGGCTA
>VAYJ01000243.1:0-407 GCA_005888465.1 Actinomycetota bacterium | reverse complement strand
CGTCAAACTCGTAGAGATGCTCCGACGCGCCGCCGAGTACGCCGATAGAATTCTTCGCGGCGCCAATCCCGCCGACCTGCCCGTCGAGCAGCCCACCAAGTTCGAGCTGGTTATCAATCTCAAGAGCGCCAAGGCCCTCGGCCTGACGATCCCGCCGTCGCTGCTGCAGCGCGCCGACGAGGTCATCCAGTAGGTGACGGCAGCGTCGATTGATCCTGGCCGTCAGCGTACTGGCCGCGTCAACCGTGGCAACCAATTCATTGCTCCAAGAGGAATGATCGTGTCCCGGGCGTCGGGCAACTCCCAATCGCCACGAAGTCGGTGGGAGCCCGGGGTGGAAGCCCACCGAATGCCGTGCTGACTATCTCTCGTGGTTTGAATCCGCCCCGTGTGGAGGCGACCGATGC
>VAYJ01000242.1 GCA_005888465.1 Actinomycetota bacterium | reverse complement strand
CACCCCCGACGAGCTGCGCGCGGCCCTGCGGACCTTTCAGGATGCCGGGGTCGACCAGACCATCTTCATCCAGCAGGGCGGCAAGAACCGCCACGACCACATCTGCGAGTCTCTCGAGCTCTTCGCGGCCAAGGTCATGCCGGAGTTCGCGGAGCGCGAGGCCGAGCGCGAGCGGGCGAAGCGCGAGGAGCTGGCCCCCTATGTCGAGGCGGCCATGGCCCGCAAGCAGGTCATGGCCGCGCTGGCCGAGGGCGACATCCCCGTCCACGAGGCCTACGGCAACACGGTGGCCCTCACTGACGAGGACATCCAGAAGCTGCCCGAGGGCAATCGGCTGCGCGTGCTGACCTTCCGCAGGATCCGCGAGATCGCCGAGCGGGCCGCGAAAAGCAAGTGAGGGCCGCGGACTGAGCTAGTGGCCGGAGAATACGGGGAGCAGGAGCGTCCAGTAGTGAGCGCCTCCGCTTACCTCACTGCGCGAGCTTGATCAGCGCGGACACGCAATGCATGGTGTCGTCGATGCGCGTATAGGGCTGGTACCTGCCTTCCAGGAAGGCGCCCGAGAAGTCCCGGAGCCGAGGCGAGGAAACGTAGACACCGTCCGCGAACGCCATCCGCGTCGCGTTTGGCGGAATCTGCAGCCCGCGATTCTTCTCCATCTCCTCGTGGACTCGCGCCTGTATGCGCTCGAGCAAAGCTTCGTCGCCGTCCCTGCCCTCCCGCAGCACGCGCGCCGCCGTGGCCAGCCCTTCGATCCCTGCGCAGGTATTGTAGCCGCGCCACTGATCGCTCCGGCGCATGTCGAGGTATGCCTGCGCCTGCGCGCGAATGAAGATGACATACCGCGGATCAGCCGTCGTCTTGAGGCGCCGCGCGGCCGCCATGGTGCCCCACTGATAGAAGCCCGTGGAGACCTCGCTCGCATATCTCGCCATCAGGTAGGTGTCGAGAGAGCGCAAGAGGGACGCGACCTTCTCATCGCGGCGAAACAGATCGTGATAGTAGGCGAGGGCAAGCCATGCCTCGCCATCGAAGAACGGCGAGTCGTCGATGGAGTCCGGGGCGATCCGAAATCCCCGGCCGGGGATCCACATGCTCATGAGACCTTTGACCCAGGCGGAGCGCAGATCGCCGAATCGATTGTCCGTGGTCGCCTGGTGGTACTGGAGCTCCGCCAGCAGTCCCACCGCCGTCGCTCCGAGATACGCTCTCTGGTATCGACCGTCCTGAGAGATGAGCTTGCCGTCACCTTTTGGGAGATACAGGAGGCTCATCCGGCCGAGACCGGCGCGGAGCTTGTAGCGCCCGATCGGCAGTGAGAGGAGACCGCCATGCTCCAGCGCCGATTGCATCCAGCTCTTGCCGACGGGAAGCGAGAGGGCACCCGATGCCTTGAGAGTGGCTTCGACGGCGAGACGAACGCGTCGGTCGCGCGCGTGGAGGTAGTACTCGGCGAGAACGTAGCCAGTGGCGACCTGACGGACGATGTTGTCGCCTTCCGCGGACCTGTCCGCCAGGAAATCGAGATCGTATCGAAAGAAACCCGAAGGCAGCTGAGAGGCGAGCACATAGTCCACCGCGCGTCTCAGTCGATCCTGATCGGACACCTCAGCGCGAGCCGGCGTGACTCCTCCCAGGAGAGCCGCGACGAGGATCAGGAGAGCGGCGCAGACAGTGAGTGTCGAAGAACTTGGCAAGTCCGGCGAGCACGGCCTGGGCCCAGTGTTCAAAGCAGCGACCATTGTTGATCTTGGCAAAAGCGGCATGCTTGATGCTTATGTAACAGAGTGCGAACACTTTTGGAATCTTTCTCTTTCAAGATCTCGACGGTGGGGGGGCTACGGCAGATGGCTCGTCAATGGCTGGGAATCTCGCTCGTCGTGCTGGGCGTGCTCGCCGGGCATCACGGATCGGCCTTCGCTCAGGTGCGCAACGATTTCTTCGACGATACCTCCTTTCGCATCCCCGGGCCCGGCACCCTGACCCTCGTCGGATCAGGCCTGGCCGCTCTGGCCGGCCTCGCGTGGTTCCGCCGGAGGAAATAGTCAGCTCCGCACACGCTTCACGTCAGCTCGCGCCGTTCGCCCACACTCCACCCCACGCCTGAAGCTCGTCGTCCGCCTGCCGCTGCAACATCCGTTCGCCCTATCGGGCGAGGCGGATCGCCACGTGTACCGGATCGGGCAGCGAAGGGCGCTCCGCCTCCATGTGCGAGGCGCCAAGCTGAGCCAGGCCGCGTGTGAAGTCGTCATAGCTCGACCGAGGAATGACGGCCATGATGGTGGAGTTCCGGTTCTCCCCGGCCGTGGAGCCTCCGAGTAGCGATAGCGAGGTGGTGAGGTCCTGCTCGGCCACTCTCCGGTTCTGCACGGAAAGCTGAACTACCACGTCCGCACGGGGATCGATCGGAGCCTCCTTGTCTTGCGTCTTGACGGTCGGCGTCACCGCGGAATCGGAGGCAGGCCGGGAGGCTTCGGTGGACACTGTACTGCTCTTGCGCGCAGTCGACGGAGCTGGCGGCATCGCCGGAGCCGAGGGCGTCACGCTCCTCGGCGCCGGCATGACGTCGACCGCTGCGGAGACAGAAGGCGAAAGGCTTGGCCGCTGGCGCATCGGCCTGAGAAGTTGAGGTTGCCCACGAGACAAGGGCCCGCGCGGCGACATCGAGGGCGGATCGCACGGATGCAGTATAGGAGACGATTCCCAGAACCATCGCAATCGCCGTGGCCCCGACGAGGAGCCGAAACGCGAGCGTCGAGCGCCGGAGTCGGCCGAGGCGCCCGATCGCACCCCTCAAATAAGAGGGCTCGGCCACGTAGGCCATCGGCGGGCGGCGGCAGCCAGGCTCCTCCGGGCGTCGCAGCCGGTGAAGCTTTTCCAGTGTCACCCCACATTCGGCGCACCTGCTCACATGAGCTTCCGTTTCAGTCCACTCCGTCAGGCCAAGCTCCCCATCGAGGAGAGCGGAAAATCGCTCGCGGGCGTCGTGGCAATCCATGCTCGTGGAGCCTCCATGCCCAATGGGTTTTATGGTGAGGCGGCCATCGCGCGCAGAAGCGCGGGATCCTCCATCGCTCGTCCTGCCCCCAGCACCACGCAGTGGCTGGGTTCCTTGCTGACCGTGACCGGCAGGTTGGTCCAGTTGCGCAGCACGGTGTCGAGTCCGGGTAGCTGGGCCCCGCCTCCCGTCAGGATGATACCGGTGTCCACGATGTCAGCGGCCAGCTCGGGCGGCGTCCGTTCCAGACAGGCCCGCACGGCGTCGAGGAAAGCCGTCATCGGCTCATGGAGGGCTTCCCGCAGCTCGTGCACCGACACGCCGATGCTCCGGGGAAGGCCATTGATGAGGTTCCGCCCCTTGACCTCGTGAATGAGCGGGCCGTCCTCGGAGGGGCCGACGAGCAGGACCGTCGATCCCAGGGCGAGCTTGAGCTCCTCGGCCTGCCGGTTGCCGATGAGGAGACTATGGCCCTTCCTGATGTGCTGGATGATCGCCTCGTCGAGGTCATCGCCCCCGATCCGCATGGACTCGCAGCCCACGATGCCGGACAGGGACATCACGGCGACTTCCGTCGTCCCACCCCCGATGTTCACGACGGTGTGAGCGCCGGGCGCGGCCACGGGCAGCCCCGCGCCCAGGGCGGCCGCCACCGGCGCCTCGATCAGGTAGACCTTGCGCGCGCCCACGCTGCGCCCGAGCTCGTCGACCGCGCGCTTCTCCACCTGCGTCGTCCCGTGGGGCACCACCACGGCCACGCGGGGCTGCAGCACGTGCCACCGTCCGACCACTGTCTTCAGGAAACTGCGGAGCATCTCGCGGGCGGCAGTGACGTCCGCGATCACGCCGCGACGCAGGGGGGAGATGACCTGGACGCTCTGCGGCACTCGCCCGACCATCGCCTTGGCCGCTCGTCCCACGGCGATCACGGCCTTGTCGCGGACACCGATCGCGATGATGGACGGCTCGTCGAGAGCGACACCGACACCCGGAACATAGATCCGGGTATTCGTGGTCCCGAGGTCGATGGCCAGGTCGCTCGGCCCGACATGGGGAAGCGCGACTGATCGGAAGGAAGGACTCAACGG
>VAYJ01000251.1 GCA_005888465.1 Actinomycetota bacterium | reverse complement strand
TTTCTGATCGGGCGGTCGCTGACCAACAACATCACGAATCTGCTCCTCGGTCCCTGTGTGAGCGAGGCCGTCAAGCAGACGTCCCTCGATTGGCTCGGCCTGCTCGAGGAGGAACCCGACGCCGGGCTGGGCAACGGCGGGCTCGGGCGTCTGGCCGCGTGCTTTCTCGACTCCATGGCCACGATGCAGTTGCCGGCGATGGGGTACGGGCTCCGGTACGAGTACGGAATGTTCAAGCAATCCATCGAGGACGGCTGGCAACACGAGCAGCCCGACAACTGGCTTCGTCGCCCCGACCCGTGGGAGGTCGCCCGACCGGGCGACACGGTCGGGGTCGGGCTGAACTGCTCGTTCGAGGTCCAGGGGGGAGCGCTGCGCCCGATCGTCGGCCGGCCGTCCACGCTGATCGGCGTTCCCTTCGATCGGCCCGTGGTGGGCTATGGCGGCAAGGCGATCAACACGCTCCGTCTCTGGGCGGCGGCCGCGCCCGATTACTTCGATTTCCAGGCGTTCAGCCATGGCGACTTCGTCGGCGCGCTGGCGGAGACGCTCGAGGCCGAGTCGCTCACCCGGGTGCTCTATCCCGACGACTCCACCGTCCGCGGGCAAGGGCTGCGGTTCGTGCAGGAGTACTTTCTCGTCGCCTGCTCGCTGGCCGATCTGGTCCGACGGTTCCGGCGCGCCAACGCCGACTGGAGCGCGCTTCCCGAGAAGGTCGCCGTCCAGCTCAACGACACGCACCCGGCCGTGGCCGTCCCCGAGCTCATGCGGATCCTGCTCGACGAGGCGCACCTCGGATGGGATCAGGCCTGGGACCTCACCCAGCGGACGCTCGCGTACACGAACCATACGCTGCTGCCCGAGGCGCTCGAAAAATGGCCCCTCGCGTGGTTCGAGACGCTGCTGCCTCGCCACCTGGAGATCATCTTCGAGATCAACCGCCGGCTGCTCGATGCGGTCCGGCGCCGCTTCCCCGGCGACGAGGGGCGCGTGGTACGCACGAGCCTGGTCGAGGAGGGGGCGAGCAAGCACGTCCGCATGGCCAACCTCGCCATCGTGGGCTCGCACAGCACGAACGGCGTGGCGGCGCTTCACTCCGCGCTGCTGCGCTCGACCACGGTGAAGGACCTGGCCGACATGTTCCCCGAGCGCTTCAGCAACAAGACCAATGGCGTCACGCCGCGGCGCTGGCTGTTGCTGGCGAACCCGGCCCTTGCCCGCACCATCACCGAGGCCATCGGCAACGGCTGGATCACCGACCTCGGCGAGCTGGCGAGGCTCAAGCCGCTCGCCGACGACAAGGGCTTCCGCGACGCGTTTCGGGCGGCCAAGCGAGCGGCCAAGTCGGCCTTTGCGGAGTGGCTCCGGTCGACCGCGGGGCAGACGGTGGACCCGGACACCATGTTCGACAGCCAGGTCAAGCGCATCCACGAATACAAGCGGCAGCTCCTCAACGTGCTGCGCATCGTGGTGCTCTACAATCGGCTGCGGGAGAATCCGCGTCTCGAGATGGCGCCCCGCACGTTCTTCTTCGCGGGCAAGGCGGCCCCCGCCTACCAGCTGGCCAAGCTGATCATCAAGCTGATCAACAACGTGGCCGGGACCATCGACGGCGATCCGGCCGCGCGCGGGCGGCTGAACGTCGCGTTCCTGCCGGACTATCGCGTGTCGCTGGCCGAGCGACTGATCCCGGCCTCCGACGTCTCGAACCAGATCTCGACCGCGGGCTACGAGGCGAGCGGCACCAGCAACATGAAGTTCATGATGAACGGGGCCTTCACGCTTGGCACGCGCGACGGCGCGACCATCGAGATGGCCGAGGAGGGGGGCGAGGAGAACTTCTTCCTCTTCGGGCTGACCGCGGACCAGGTGGCGAGCAGCCGGGGCTGGTACCATCCCCAGTGGCACTACGACAACGAGCCGGAGACGCGGGCCGCGCTGGATCTGATCTTCTCGGATCACTTCAGCCGCAACGAGCCGGGTGTCTTCGCCCCGCTGCGCGACGTGCTCCTGACCCGGGGCGACTACTACATGCACCTGGCCGACATGACCTCGTATCTGGAGGCGGATCGCCGGCTCGTGACGCTGTACGCGGATTCCGAAGAATGGGCGCGCAAGGCCATCCTGAACGTGGCCAGCTCCGGCAAGTTTTCGAGCGACCGCACCATCGCCGAGTACGCGGCCGACATCTGGCACGCCAAGCCGTGCCCGGTGCCGTGATGGAGCCCGCGATGGTCCAGGCATGAACGACGTGGCCGCGATCTCTCCGCTGGCCGGCAGGCCGGCCCCGAAGTCCATGCTGGTCGACCCGGCCCGGCTCGAGCGGGAGTACTACGGGCGGCCGCCCGACGTGGGCGATCCGACCCAGCTCGTCAGCTTCGGCACCAGCGGGCACCGGGGCTCGCCGTTCCGTGGCTCGTTCACCGCGGCCCACATCGCGGCGATCACCCAGGCCATCTGCGACTACCGCCGCGGCCGGGGCATCGACGGCCCGCTCTACATGGGCAAGGACACCCACGCGGTGTCCGGGCCGGCCCAGCGCACCGCGCTCGAGGTGCTGGCCGCCAACTCCGTGGAGACCATCATCCAGCGTGACGACGGCGTCACCCCCACGCCGGTCATCTCGCGGGCCATCCTCGTGTACAACCGCGGCCGCAAGGCGCACCTCGCGGACGGGATCGTGGTCACGCCCTCCCACAACCCGCCGGAGGACGGGGGCTTCAAGTACAACCCGCCCAACGGGGGACCAGCCGACCTCGACGTGACCGAGTGGGTGCAGGACCGGGCCAACGAGCTGCTGCGGGCCGGCAACGCCGGCGTGAAGCGGGTCCCGTTCGCGACCGCCATCAAGGCGGCGAGCACGCACCAGGAGGACTTCGTCCTGCCGTACGTCCAGGATCTGAAAAACGTCGTGGACATGGAGGCCATCCGGGGCGCCGGCCTCGAGCTGGGCGTGGACCCGCTCGGCGGGGCGGCCGCGCCATACTGGTAGCCGATCAACTCTATTTACAAGCTGAACATCACAGTCGTCAATCCGGCGATCGACCCGACCTTCTCGTTCATGACGGTGGATCACGACGGCAAGATCCGCATGGACCCCTCGAGCCCGTACGCCATGGCGCGGCTCGTCGGGCTCAAGGATCGGTACCGCCTCGCGTTCGCGAACGACCCCGACTCCGACCGGCACGGCATCGTGACGCGCTCGGCGGGGCTGATGAATCCCAACCACTACCTGGCGGTGGCCATCCGCTACCTGCTCACCCATCGGCCACACTGGCCCGGCCACGCCGCGGTCGGCAAGACGCTGGTCAGCAGCAGCATGATCGATCGAGTGGTCGAGAAGCTCGGCCGGCGCCTGTCCGAGGTGCCCGTGGGCTTCAAGTGGTTCGTGCCGGGTCTGTTCGACGGCTCGTGCTGCTTCGGGGGCGAGGAGAGCGCCGGGGCGAGCTTCCTGCGGCACGACGGCACGGTCTGGACCACCGACAAGGACGGCCCGATCATGGACCTGCTCGCGGCCGAGATCACCGCCCGCACCGGCAAGGATCCAGGCGAGCACTACCAGGAGCTGACGGAGGAGTTCGGCGCGCCGTGCTATACACGCATCGACGCGCCGGCGACGCCCGATCAGAAGGCCCGGCTCGCGAAGCTGTCGCCCCAGGCCGTCAAGGCCTCGACTTTGGCCGGCGAGCCGATCACCGCCAAGCTCACGCGCGCCCCGGGTAACAATGCGCCGATCGACGGCCTGAAAGTGGTGGCCGCGAGCGGATGGTTTGCCGCCCGGCCCTCCGGCACCGAGAACATCTACAAGATCTACGCGGAGAGCTTCAAGATGAGCCTACCCCCGTTCCCGCCCGACTACCGGGCCTCCGGCGTGCTGTTGCACGTCACCTCGCTGCCCTCGCCGTACGGCATCGGTGATGTGGGCGCCGCGGCGCTCGCCTGGATCGACCGGCTGCACGAGGCGGGGCAGAGCTGGTGGCAGGCGCTGCCGCTGGGGCCGACGGGCTACGGCGATTCTCCCTATCAGTCCTTGTGAGAGGCCCGGATGAACGTGCCCGGCCGTGCGGAGGGCAACTGGCGCTGGCGCTGCACGGAGCAGATTCTGACCGGACCCGCCTTCGAGTGGCTGCGAGAGCTGACGACCACCTCGAGCCGCTCGGCCGAGCTTTACAGTCCGCAGACCGGCGGAATGGCGGAGGCCGCATCATGACCGCGGGTCCGCTTGTCTTCCCGGTCGACGCGGACAATACGCTCCTGGACAACGACCAGATCCGATCACATTCTCCGCGGAGGTGACGCGATGAAGGCAACGCAGATGCTCCACGAGCTCGGCCAGAGCCTCTGGCTCGACAACATCACGCGCGATCTGCTGGACAGCGGCACGCTCCAGCGCTACATCGACGAGCTGTCCGTCACCGGGCTCACGTCCAATCCCACGATCTTCGACCATGCCATCAAGAACAGCGCGGCGTACGACGCCGCGATCCGCCAGAAGGTCAAGGAGGGCAAGGCGGGCGAGCCGCTGTTCTTCGAGCTGGCCCTGGAAGACCTCACCCGGGCCGCCGACCTCTTTCGCCCGACCTGGGACAAGACGAACGGCGTGGACGGATGGGTGTCGCTGGAGGTCTCGCCGCTCCTGGCGTACGACACCGCGAGCACTCTCACCGCCGCGCGGGACCTGCACGCGCGGGCGGGCCGCCCCAACCTGCTCATCAAGATTCCCGGTACCAAGGAGGGCCTGCCCGCCATCGAGGAGGCGATCTTCTCCGGGGTGCCCGTCAACGTGACCCTCCTGTTCTCGCGCGAGCAATACGCGGCCGCCGCCGAGGCCTTCATGCGCGGGATCGAGCGGCGCATGGCCGCCGGGCTCAAGCCGGATGTCGGCTCGGTCGCCTCGGTGTTCATCAGCCGCTGGGACGCCGCGGTCGCGAACAAGGTGCCCGTCGCGCTCCGCAACCAGCTGGGCATCGCGATCGCCAAGCGCACGTACAAGGCGGCGCGCGACCTGCTCGGCTCGCCGCGCTGGCAGCGCGCCTACAACACGGGCGCCCGCCCGCAGCGCCCTCTGTGGGCCAGCACGGGCACGAAGGATCCCCGGGCTTCCGACGTCCTCTACGTCAAGGCGCTCGCGGCGCCGCTCACCGTGAACACCATGCCGGAGGGCACGCTGAAAGCCCTCGCCGATCACGGCGACCTCGGCGCGATCCTGCCCGCCGACGGCGGCGACTGCGAGGACGTGCTGGCGCAGTTCGCCAAGGCCGGGGTCGACGTCGACGCGCTGGCCGCCCAGCTCCAGGACGAGGGGGCGAAGTCCTTCGTGAAATCCTGGCACGAGCTCATGGAGGTGATCGTCTCCAAGAGCGCCGACCTCGGGAAGGCGAGCGAGCGCGGATAATTCGTGAACAAGGCGCCATCCTCACCCCGAGCCTCGCCCTCGGAGAGGGACAGGGAGCCGTTTCGATCCCCTCGCCCCCGGAGGGGGAGAGGGACAGGGTGAGGAGGAGCGTAGGACGTGGGACACGCGTTCGGCAATAGACTGGGCTAGGGCCTGTCGAAGCAAAGAAAGGGGTAGCGCCATGACCGCTGGGATCGCCCGACTGACCGCACGTCCCGCCTGGAAGGCCCTCGAGGCCCATCACGAGAAGGTCCGGGACCTCCATCTCCGGACCCTCTTCGCGCACGATCCGAAGCGAGGCGAGCGCCTGACCGCCGAGGCGGCGGGCCTCTACCTCGACTACTCGAAGAACCGGATCACCGACGAGACGCTCGATCTCCTTCTGCAGCTGGCGGAGGAATCCGGCCTGCGGGCACGGATCGACGCCATGTTCGGGGGGGAGAAGATCAACGTCACGGAGGACCGGGCCGTCCTGCACGCGGCGCTCCGCGCGCGGCGGGGGACGTCGATCATCGTGGACGGCGAGAACGTGGTGCCGCAGGTCCACGCGGTGCTCGACAAGATGTCCGATTTCACCGACCGGGTCCGCAGCGGCGCGTGGAAGGGCCACACCGGCAAACGGATTCGCAACGTCATCAACATCGGGATCGGAGGCTCCGACCTCGGCCCCGTGATGGCCTACGAGGCGCTGCGGTATTACAGCGACCGGGCCATGACGTTCCGCTTCGTGTCCAACGTCGACGGCACCGACTTCGTGGAGGCCACGCGCGACCTCGATGCCGCGGACACGCTCTTCATCGTCTCGTCGAAGACCTTCACGACGCTCGAGACGATGACCAACGCGGCGAGCGCGCGGGCGTGGCTGCTCGCGGGGCTGGGCGGCGACGTCCGCGCGGTGGCCAAGCACTTCGTGGCGGTCTCGACGAATGCCCAGAAGGTGTCCGAGTTCGGCATCGATACGGCGAACATGTTCGGCTTCTGGGACTGGGTCGGCGGGCGGTACTCCATGGACTCGGCGATCGGGCTGTCGACGATGCTGGCCATCGGACCGGAAGGTTTCCGCGCCATGCTCGACGGCTTCCACCAGGTGGACGAGCACTTCCGCACCGCGCCGTTCGAGCGCAACCTGCCCGTGCTCATGGGCCTCCTGAGCGTCTGGTACACCGACTTCTTCGACGCCCAGACGGTGGCGGTGCTGCCGTACGAGCAGTACCTGAAGCGGTTCCCCGCCTACTTGCAGCAGCTGACGATGGAGAGCAACGGCAAGCACGTCACGCTCGACGGGGTCGCGGTGACGTATCAGACGGGTCCCATCTACTGGGGCGAGCCGGGGACCAACGGCCAGCACTCCTTCTATCAGCTGATCCATCAGGGGACCAGGTTGATCCCCTGCGACTTCATCGCGTTCACGAAGCCCCTCAACCCGCTCGGCCGGCACCACGACATGCTGATGTCGAACGTCTTCGCCCAGACCGAAGCGCTGGCGTTCGGCAAGACCCCGGAGCAGGTGAAGGCCGAGGGCACGCCGGACCGGCTGGTGCCCCACCGGGTCTTCGAGGGGAACCGCCCGTCGAACACCATCCTGGCCGACCGGCTCACCCCGGAGACCCTCGGCAAGCTGGTGGCCCTCTACGAGCACTCCGTGTTCACCCAGGGCGCCATCTGGAACATCGACTCGTTCGACCAGTGGGGCGTGGAGCTGGGCAAGGTGCTGGCCCAGCGCATCATCCCCGAGCTCGAGAGCGCGAGCGGGCCCGAGCCCGCGCACGACAGCTCGACGAACAATCTCATCCGTCGTTACCGGACGCTCAAGGCGGGAGCATGACGACGGTCGGGTTCGACCGGCCTCTGTACATACTGCCCTTCGACCATCGCGGGTCGTTCCAGACGAAGATGTTCGGCTGGGAGGGCGTGCTGGCGCCGCCGCAGACCGCGCAGATCGCCGCCGCCAAGCAGGTCATCTACGACGGCTTCAAGGCGGCCGTGGTGGCGGGCGTGCCGAAGGACAAGGCGGGTATCCTGGTGGACGAGCAGTTCGGGGCCGCCATCCTCCGGGACGCGGCGGCGCACGGATACGCGATCGCCTGCCCCGCCGAGAAGAGCGGCCAGGAGGAGTTCGACTTCGAGTACGGCGAGGACTTCGCCGAGCACATCGAGGCCTTCCACCCGACCTTCTGCAAGGTGCTGGTGCGCTACAACCCGGAAGGCGATCCGGCTCTGAACCGGCGACAGGCGGCGCGCCTGAAGCGACTCTCCGAGTACCTGCACGACAAGAGCCGGAGCCGGTTCATGTTCGAGTTGCTGGTGCCCGCGGAAAAGCCACAGCTCGACCGGCTCCATGGGGACACGAAGGCGTACGACGCGGAGCTCCGTCCCCGGCTGATGGTCCAGGCGATCGAGCAGCTCCAGGATGCGCAGGTCGAGCCCGACGTCTGGAAGATCGAGGGGCTCGACCGGGGCGAGGACTGCCAGAGGATCGTGGCCGCCGCGCGCCGCGGTGGCCGGGCCACGGTGGGCTGCATCATCCTGGGCCGGGGCGAAAACGACAAGAAGGTGCGCGAGTGGCTGGCGACGGCCGCCGGCGTCCCGGGGTTCATCGGCTTCGCCGTCGGGCGGACGGACTTCTGGGAGCCGCTCATCGCATGGCGGGCCAAGAAGAGCACACGGGAAGACGCCGTCGCCGAGATCGCCCGCCGATACCGCGAGTTCGTGGACATCTTCGAGCAGGCCCAGGCCGCCTGAAAACGACGACGAGGACCACGAACGTGCGCGGGACCGCGGTGAGGCCGGACCCTCGATGAACCACATAGAGGACGAAACCGAAGCGGCCGAGCAATCGGCTCTTCAAAGGAGTCAGCGATGCAGCTCGGAATGATCGGACTTGGCCGCATGGGCGCCAACATGGTGCGGCGGCTTCTCAAGGGGGGCCACCAGTGCGTGGTCTTCGACACGTCGCCGAAGGCGGTGCAGGAGCTCACCCAGGACAAGGCGGTGGGCGCCTCCTCGCTCGCGGACTTCGTGAAGAGGCTGGAGAAGCCGAGGGCGGTGTGGCTGATGGTGCCGGCGGCCGTGGTCGACAAGTCCATCGCCGACCTCCTGCCGCTGCTCGAGAAGGGCGACATCCTCATCGACGGGGGCAACTCCTACTACATCGACGACATCCGGCGCGCGAAGGAGCTTCGGCCGAAGGGGATCCACTACGTCGATGTGGGGACCAGCGGCGGCGTCTGGGGGCTGGAGCGCGGGTACTGCATGATGATCGGAGGCGAGCCGGAGGTGGTCAAGCGCCTCGATCCGATCTTCGCCAGGCTGGCGCCCGGCGCCGGCGACATCGCCCGCACTCCGGGACGCGAGAAGGCCGACGGCACGTCCGAGCAGGGGTATCTCCACTGCGGGCCGAACGGCGCGGGCCACTTCGTCAAGATGGTCCACAACGGGATCGAGTAC
>VAYJ01000054.1:24166-38771 GCA_005888465.1 Actinomycetota bacterium | reverse complement strand
CGGCGCGAGCTCGAGCGCGTTCGCCACCGCATCGACCGGTTCGACGCCGTGACGCATCTGTTCGGCCCCGGGAACCTGCTCGCCGAGCTCGGGACGCTGCAGCGCGCGGACACCCCCGAGCGGCTGGACCGTTACGTGGGGCGACTCTCGGCCATCCCCGCCTACCTGGACGCGGTGATCGACGTGGCTCGCGGCGGCGCCGACGCTGGCCAGACCCAGCCGGCGCTCGTGGCGGACCGGGCCGTCGCCCAGGTGGAACGACTGCTCGCCGAGGACCCGTCGACCTCGCCGGCGATGGCGCCGGCCGAGGGCGCCGACGACGCCGGGAAGATGAGGGTGGTGGCCGCGCTTCGGGACGAGGTCTGGCCCGCCTACGGCCGGTACCTGGACGCGCTCAGGGACTACCGTCGCCGGACCCGCGAGAGCATCGGGCTGGGCGGGTTGGACGGCGGCGAGGAGATCTACGCCTCGTTGCTCGAGTCGTTCACCACGCTCCAGCTCAAGCCGAAGGAGGTGCACGAGACCGGGGTCGCCGAGCTCGCGCGCATCCAGGAGGAGCGGCGGGAGATCGCCGAGCGGCTCGGCCACACGGACGCGGATTCGGCGATCGCCGAGTACAACGCCACCGGGCGCAACACGGCGGGCTCGCGCGAGGAGATGGTGCGCCTGGTGGAGGACCAGGTGCGCAGGAGCTGGGACGCAGCCCCCGCGTGGTTCGGGCGGCTCCCGCGCGCGAACTGCGACGTCAGGGCCGTGGAGGAGTTCCGCGAGGCCGACATGCCCGGCGCCTTCTACCTCTCCGCGAGCGCCGACGGCTCGCGGCCCGGGATCTACTACGTGAACACGGGTGGGTTCGCCGAGCGTCTCCTGCACCACACGGCGACCACGTCGTACCACGAGGCGAACCCCGGCCATCACTTCCAGCTCTCGATCGAGCGGGAGTTCGAGGACCGACACCCGATCCGCCGGTTCGGGAGCGGCCTGGTGGGCGACGCGTTCGTCGAGGGGTGGGGTCTGTACAGCGAGCGGCTCGCCGAGGAGATGGGCCTGTTCGTCTCCGAGTACGAGCGCCTCGGGATGCTGGAGGCCGACGGCTTCCGGTGCGGGCGGCTGATCGTCGACACGGGGATCCACGCGCTCGGATGGGACCGCGAGCGCGCGGTGCGGCAGATGATCGAGACGGGATCGGCGCGGCTGGACGCCGAGATCGAGGTCGATCGCTACATCTCGTGGCCCGGCCAGGCGTGCGCGTACAAGATCGGCCAGCTCGAGATCGCGCGCTGGCGGCGGGAGGCGGCCCAACGCGAGGGGGCTGCCTTCTCCCTCAAGGCCTTCCACGATCGCCTGCTGGCGCTCGGGTCGCTGCCGATGTCGTCGCTCGAGCGCGAGGTGGCCTCGGCGCCGCGATAGGCTAGCCCGCATGGCATCGAACGAGCGTCCGCGGCCCGCGGGGTTCGCGACGCGCGCGATCCACGAGGGCGACTGGTCGGGCACGATCGCCGAGGAACCGGTCTCGCCGCCCATCTGGCTCACCGCCGACTACCTGTACGAGGGCCTGGAGCACTACGCCGACGTCATCAACGAGCGGCGCCCCGGGTTCGTGTACGGGCGCTACGGCAACCCCACGCATGTCGCGCTCAACCGGCTCCTCGCCTCGCTGGAGGGGGCGGAGGCCGCGTGGTCCTTCGCGAGCGGGATGGCCGCGATCCACACCACGCTCACCGCGCTCGTTCGAACCGGCGAGCACATCGTGGCGCAGCGAACGATCTACGGCGGCACGTTCTCGCTCCTCTCGCATGTATTCCCCGGCTACGGGATCCGGACGACCTTCGTCGAGGCCGAGGCGGGCGCGGTCGCCGATGGGATCGGGCCCGACACGCGCGCGGTGCTCGTGGAGACGCTCGCGAACCCAACGTTTCGCGTCGCCGACATCGAGGGGATCGCGGCGATCTGCGCCGAGCGGGAGATTCCGCTGGTCGTGGACAACACGATCGCGACCCCCTGTCTCCTTCGGCCGCTCGAGCGCCAGGGCGTGACGCTGGTGGTGCACGCGACCACCAAGTACCTGAACGGCCACTCGGACGTCATCGGTGGCTCCGTGGCGGGTGACCGCGAGCTGATCGAGCGCATCCGCAGGCTCTCGCTGGACCAGGGAACGACGGCTGCCGCGTTCGAGGCGTGGCTGACCCTCCGCGGCCTGCAGACCCTGCCCCTTCGGATCGAACGACAGTGCGCGACCGCGAGCGCGCTCGCCGAGGCGCTCGCGGATCACCCGAAGGTGATGAACGTGGGGTACTCCGGCCTTCCCGGGCATCCGGACCATGAGCGTGCGGCGGCCCTCTTCGCCGGCGCCGGCTACGGCGCCATGCTGTCGATCGAAATCGAGGGCGGCTACGAGGCGGGCGTCAGAGCCGGGGATGCCCTCCGGGTCGCGCGGGTCGGCTCGTCCTTCGGGAGCCTGCACTCGCAGGTGTGCCACCCGGCCTCGACGAGCCACAGGCAGCTCTCGGCCGACGAGCGGGCGGCCGCCGGCATCGGGGACGGATTGCTGCGGGTCGCCGTCGGCGGCGAGGATCCCGAGGACCTCATCCCCGATCTCCTGCAAGCCCTGGACAAGGCGTGAGCGGCGCGCCGCGGCGCCGGGTCGCGATCGTGTTCGGCGGGCGCTCGGCGGAGCACGAGGTCTCCGTGACCTCCGCGCGGTCGGTCCTGGCGGCCCTGGATCCCGAGCGCTACGACGTCCTCACGGTCGGTATCGACCGGGACGGCCGGTGGCACGCGGTCGCCGTGCTCCCGGCGGTGGCCGTGGACGAGGGGCCGACCGCGGCGCTCTCCCGCGAGCCGGGCGATGCTGCGATCGTCACCGACGACGGGCGGCGCATGGAGATCGACGTCGTGTTTCCCCTCCTGCACGGGCCCTTCGGCGAGGACGGCACCATCCAGGGGCTGCTGGAGCTCGCGGGGATCCCGTACGTCGGGGCCGGGGTCCTGGCCTCCGCGGTCGGCATGGACAAGGCCGTGCAGAAGACCCTCTTCGAAGCGGCCGGGCTCACGGTGGTGCCGCACCAGGTGGTGCACGAGCGCGACTGGGAGCGGGACCGAACGGGCGTGCTCGAGCGAGCCGCCGACCTGGGCCTCCCGGTCTTCACGAAGCCGGCCGCGCTCGGGTCCTCGATCGGCATCACGAAGGTCAAGCGCGCGGCGGACCTCCCGGCGGCCCTCGAGGATGCCCTCGCGCATTCGGGCAAGGCCCTGATCGAGCGCTCGATGGAGGGAGCGCGTGAGCTCGAATGCGCCGTGCTCGGCAACGACGAGCCCGTCGCCTCGATCCCCGGCGAGATCGTGCCCGACGCCGAGTGGTACGACTACCGCGCGAAGTACGTGGAGGAGGGCACGCGCCTGGACGTGCCTGCGCGCCTCCCCGCCGCAATCGCGGAGGAGGTCCGGCGCATGGCCGTGGTCGCGTTCCAGGCGATCGACGGGGCCGGCATGGCCCGCGTGGACTTCTTCTTTCGGGAGCCCGGCGAGCTGGTGCTGAACGAGATCAACACGATCCCCGGGTTCACGCCGATCTCGATGTACCCCAAGCTCTGGGAGGCGAGCGGGCTGCCCTACGACGAGCTGATCTCGAGGCTCATCGAGCTTGCCATCGAGCGACACGAGCGGGAACGAAAGCGCGGGCGCGCGTTCCCGTCCTGACGGTTCGGATCCTCAGAGATGAACGACCGGACAGGTCAGGGTTCGCGTGATGCCCTCGACCGCCTGGATCCTCGCGACCACGAGCTTGCCGAGCTCATCGACGTTGCGAGCCTCGGCACGCACGATGACGTCGTAGGGCCCCGTCACGTCTTCGGCCATGGCCACGCCCTTGATGGCGGCGACCTCCTTGGCCACCTGGGCGGCCTTGCCCACCTCGGTCTGGATGAGGATGTAGGCGTTGACCACGTTCACCTCCTGGGCGGAATGTGGCGGCTATCCTAGCGGGCTTTCGGTGCCCCGGCATAATTGCGCGATGGCCGCGCGCAAGCGACGCCCGCCCGGCCCCACGGATCCCGTGGAGGCCTATCGCCAGATCCGAAAGCCGATGCCGCCGCCCGAACGCGTCATCCCGGACAAGCGACGCGAGCGACAGGAGCGCGAGGAGCTGCGGGAGGCCGAACAGAACGCCGAACACGAGCCCTGAGGTGTTCCTGGGCGGAGGCGTGCCGTTCTTCGACGATCGCCGGGACGCGGGCCGGCATCTGGCGGAGGCGTTGGCCGATCTCGTGGGACGGCCGGTCATCGTGCTGGGCATTCGGCGCGGCGGCGTGGAGGTCGCGGCAGTGGTCGCGGAGCGCCTGGGTGCGCCCCTTGACGTCGTGATCCCGCGCAAGATCGGCGCGCCTGGCAACCCCGAGCTCGGCCTCGGTGCCGTGGCCGAAGGCGTGCAAGTCCTCGACCAACGGTTGATCGCCGCGCTTGACGTGAGCGACTCCTACCTTCGCAGCGAGATCGACGCCCAGCAGGAGGAGATCCGCCGAAGGGTGGCGGCCTATCGAGGCGACCGCGCGCCCGCCGACCTGTCCGGCAAGGTGGTCGTGATCGTGGACGACGGCGTCGCGACCGGCGGGACGGCCGCCGCGGCCCTGCGGTGGGCCCGTTCGCGGGCCGCGGCCCGCGTGATCCTCGCGGTGCCCGTGGCACCGCCGGACATCGTGTGGCGGCTGGAGGGCGAGGCCGATGAGCTTCGGGTCCTGCACTCCCCGTCGCCCTTCGCGGCGGTGGGGCAGTGGTACGGCGAGTTCCCCCAGGTCTCCGACGAACGGGTCGTCCAGCTCCTGGCGGCGGGCGCGTGAAGGCGTTCGAGCTGGTCGTCGCCGGGGCCCTAGCGGCCGCGGGCGTCTTCTCGCTCGTTCGATGGCTGCGCACGGACTACGAGCCGGCCTCGGCCCGCGAGCGGGTGCTGTACGCGGTGCACCTCACGTCGAGGATCGGGATGTGGTTCGCGTTCGCCGCGCTCGCAGCCGGCTACGCGATGGTGGACGACCCCGGCCGGTTCACGGGCTTCGTGATGGTGCCGATCGTCCTGGCTGCGTTGCAGCTCCTGACGGGGTTCTTGCTTGCTCGGCCGCCTCGGTAGGGGATGGCGGGCGATACCGTGCGAAATATCCCCAACTCGCAATATTGCGACTTGTAGATAGTTTTCCCGGCATGCCGAACACCACACCCCCCACGTCCGCCAGTTCACCGCGCCGCCCGCCGAGCCCCGCTTGCCAGCGATCGCTTCCATGCCTCACCATTCCCGGGATGGATGAGCTCGCTCCCGAGGTCGAGGCCCTGCGGCGGATCCCCTTCTTCGAGGGTCTCACGCCGGAGGACCTCTCGCGTATCGCCACGATCGGGGAGCGCCGCTCGTTCGAAGCCGGCCAGGCGATCGTCGCGAAATCGGACGTGGGGGGCGGGCTCTTCGTCATCCTCTCCGGCTCGGCGACCGTGGAGGCCGGGGGCAAGGCTCATACGCTCGGGCCGGGCGGGTTCTTCGGTGAGATGGCGCTCCTCGCGGGCCGGCCGCGGTCGGCAACTGTGGTGGCTGCGGAGCCGGTGGAGGCGATGGTGCTCGACGCCATGTACTTCCGGCCCTTCCTCATCAAGAATCCGAGCGTGGCCGTGACCATCCTCGAGGGCGTGGTCGAACGCCTTCGCGAGGTGCAGGATCGCATCGACGCAGCGACGGAGGAACGGGAATGAGTGACGAACCCCGGATGGGATTCGAGGAGGACATCAAGCCGCTGTTCCGGGAGACGGATCGCTCCCGCATGGAGTGGGCGTTCGATCTCTGGGACTACGACGCCGTCAAGGAGAACGCGTCGGGCATCCTGGAGCGACTCGAGGAGGGCGACATGCCGTGCGACGGCGCGTGGCCGCCCGACCAGATCGACATGTTCCGGGCCTGGATCGACGGGGGCTACGTCCCGTAAGGCCGGCTACGAGGCGGCGCGCACGATCTCGGGCTCGAGGTCCCGGTACGTCGTGAGCGTCTCGGCGCGCTCGCGCTTCAATCGTTCGACGAAGGCCGTGTACTCGCCCAGCCGCGACTGCCGCTCGTAGAGCCGGCGGGGCTGGAGCAGCTCCAAGTCGCCCACCCCGGGGACCGCCGAGGCGACGTGATAGCCGAAGTCGGGGTCCGCCTCCCAGCTGATCGTGCCCTCGGCGATCGCCTTGACGATGGCCGAGGAGGTCGGGATCTTCACCTTCTTCGAGCGGTCGTCGTCGGACTTGCCCCCGACACGCCCCGTGTTCATGAGGTAGACCTCCATCGGGTGCCCGTCCAGGAGCTCGTGGAAGCGGTTGCCCTGCAGGCCATGGCGAAGCGGGAAGAACGGATTCGTGCCGGGGACCCGCAGGAACTTCCCTTCCTCGGCCTTGCCGCCGGCCGAGGTGCCCGTCGTCTCCCCGAGCATGAAGTACGCCGCCGCCTGCACCTGGTCGAGCTTCGCGACCGCCGGGATGATGTTCTCGTTCCAGTTCAGGATCAGGAGCGAGTCGGCGCTCGGGAGCGAGGCCGCGTCCTTGTACTGCCCGAGGTCGGCCAAGGAGAACACGGCCCGGCCGTTCTTCGTGTAGCTCGTCTCGAAGAAGTTCACCGAACCGGCGCCGTCCTGGTAGACGTTCTCCAGGTACGAGTCCTTGCTCGTCACGGCCCGGAAGATGTTCGGCTCGAAGTCGGGGTCGAGCGAGAACGTCTTCGCGAAGCATCCGTTCTCGGTGCCGTGGACCTTGCCCCCCGGCATGAGCGCGATGAAGTCGTCCTGGACGGGGAGGGAATCGTTCTGCGTCGTGAACGTCGTGGTCGTCTTGCCGGTCCCCGACAGCCCGATGATGAGGAAGACCTTTTCGCGCCCGTCGACGGGCACGTACTTGCAGCCGGCGTGCGCCGAAGTAGTCGGACCCGATGACGCGCGTGACGCCGTGCTCGAGGTCGACGGCGATGCAGCGGTCCTCCGGGTAGCCAGGCATCGAGAGGTTCGGCGTATCGATGACGTGCACCTGGGGCTCGCCGCCTTCGCGCGGGTAGTAGAGCTTCTGCTGCATCCCCGCGATGTTCGCGTTGGCTCGCTCGATCGACAGGCGGGCCGGGATCGCGAAGCCGGGGACGTTCCCGATGTACCCGTCCACGACGAGGATCTCGCGGCCAGCGATGTAGTCGTCCTGCAGCGCCGAGATCCGGTCGTACTCCGCGCGAGTCAGGGTCTTCTGGTCGGTGATCCCGGGGTCGTCCGCCACGATGAAGGTGGCACTGGTGCTGCGCGAGGTGACCCGCGTCTGGACGTTGACGTTGCCGAACGCTGTGAGCTTGCAGCTCGGCATCTCTTCGGTGAAGGCCCGAAGCTCCTCGGGGGAGGGGTTGTCGTGGATCTTCCTGGCTCGCATGGGTCACCGATTCTAGCGGCCCGACATGCTGGGAGGATTTCACGGCGGGCGCGTGTTGGTGCTCTCGTGGGCGGGGGATCGGTGGCCACGGAACGCACGGCGACGACGAAGCAGGTCTGGGCGGCGCTTGGCGCTGTTTACCTGGTGTGGGGCTCCACCTACCTGGGCATCCGCGAGGCCGTGCAGACGATCCCACCGTTCCTGATGGCCGGCACGCGGTTCCTCATCGCCGGGGGGCTCCTGTTCGCCTGGTCGGTCCGTCGCGGCGAGACGGCCGCCGACCGGCTCGGATGGGCGCAGTGGCGGGCGACGGGGCTCGTCGGCACGCTCCTGCTCGCGTGCGGGAACGGCGGGGTGTCGTGGGCGGAGCAGCGGGTCCCGACCGGTGTGGCCTCGCTCATCATCGCGAGCGTGCCCATCTGGATGGCCGTGATCGCCGCGCTTCGCGGCGAGGAGCGGATCAGACCGCGGACCATGGCTGGCCTCACCATCGGGTTCTGCGGGGTGGCGCTGCTCCTGCGGTCGGGGAGCGGCGGCCGCTCGCTCGATCCGACCGGGATCGCCGTGCTCGTCGGCGCCGCCCTCTGCTGGGCGACGGGTTCGGTGCTGTCGCGGAGCCTGGCCCTGCCGCGGCGCCCGCTCGTCACGACGAGCATGGAGATGATCACGGGTGGGGCGGTGCTGATGGTGGCGGGCGTCGTGGTAGGCGAATTCTCCGGCTTCCGGCTGGCCTCGGTGTCGGGTGCGTCGCTCGCCGGGTGGCTCTACCTGATCGTCATCGGATCGTGGGTGGGGTTCGCGTCGTACTCGTGGCTTCTCGGACACGCGCGGACGTCGCTCGTCTCGACGTACGCGTACGTGAACCCGGTCGTGGCGGTCTTCCTGGGGTGGTCGGTCCTTGGCGAGTCGGTCACGTGGCGAACGCTCCTCGCGGCGGCACTGATTGTGAGCGCCGTGGCGCTGATCGTGCTCGTCCCCGGCGCTCGCGCGCCCGACCCCGACGTGTCTACCGGTCGGTCTCGACCGTGAAGTAGAGCCGCACGTGGGTGCGGTATTCGGTGATGGCGCCGTCCTTCACCGTCGTGCCGGTGGACACGACCTCCAAGCGGTTGATCCCGCGGATCGTCTTGGCGGCCTCGCGCAACGCCTCGCGGGCGGCGTCGCCCCACGAGGTCGCGGAGACGCCCTCCAGCTCGATGGTATTGATCACCGGCACCGCGCTCGCCTCCTTCGGTCGATCCGTCGTTCGGTAGGCTCGCATTATGGCGAGGGTGCGCCGGGAGGCGAAATCGGCGTTCACGGAGGACGAGATCGTGGGCGTCATGCGAACGATCCTCGGCGGCCCCGCGCCCGGTGTGGTGCTCGGGCCAGGTGACGATGCCGCGCTCGTGGATCTGGGTCGCCACACCGGCGTGCTGACGGCGGACATGCTCGTCGAGGGCGTGCACTTCGATCGAGACGCGATGGCGCCGCGGGACCTCGGGTTCAAGGCCATCTCGGTGAACGTGAGCGACGTGGCCGCGATGGGCGGGAGCCCTCGGTTCGCGGTGGTCTCGCTCGCCCTCACGGCGGATGTGGATGCCGGGTGGGTCGTCGAGCTGTACGGCGGCCTGCGCGAGGCGGCGGCCGAATACGGGATGTCCGTGGTCGGGGGCGATACGAGCCGGGCGCCTGTCGTCGTGCTCTCGGTCGCCGTCACCGGCGAGGTCGCGGTGGGAGGAGCGGTGACGCGCGCGGGGGCCAGGCCGGGCGATCGCCTGGCGGTCACGGGCACTCTCGGCGGCTCGGCGGCGGGGCTTCGCCTCCTGCGGGTCGATCCGCGCCGCATCCGGGGCGCGGCCGCCGCGGAGCGCGCGCGGGCGCTCATCGCGTCGCACGTTCGACCACTCGCCCGCGTCGGCGAGGGGCAAACCCTCGCCCAAGCTGGCGCGACCGCGATGATCGACGTGTCCGACGGCCTCACGCTCGACCTCGCGCGCCTGTGCCGGGCGAGCGCCGCCGCCGCCGCCGTTCGTCTGGCGTCGGTCCCCGTCACGCCCGGGCTCGACGAGCTGCGGGGGCTCCTCGGCGCCGACCCGCTGGAGCTTGCCCTCGGCGGGGGAGAGGACTACGAGCTCCTGGTGGCGTTGCCGGGGGACGCGTTCGAGCCGGCACGCGTGCTCCTCGCGGAGCGCTTCGGCACGCCGCTCACGGACATCGGCGAGCTCCGAGCGGGCGAGGGCATGGTGGCGATCGAGCCGGACGGAGCGGAGCGTCCCCTCGCCACGACGGGGTGGGACCACTTTGCCTCGAGCCCCTGACGCGCCGCCTCGGGCGCTCACGATCGCCGGATCCGACTCCGGCGGCGGCGCCGGCATCCAGGCCGATCTCGCCACGTTCGCCGCCCTGGGCGTCTGGGGCATGAGCGCCATCACGTCGATCACCGTGCAGAACACCGAAGGGGTGCACGGCGTCTCGGACGTTCCGGCCGACATCGTCGCCGCGCAGGTCCGCGCGGTCGCGGACGACATCGGGGTCGATGCCGCGAAGACGGGCATGCTCTCCTCCGCGGCGATCGTCGAGGCCGTTGCCGATGCCGTCGCGGCGTCGGGCGTCCGGTCGCTCGTCCTGGATCCTGTCTTCGTCTCGAAGCACGGCCATCCGCTGCTCCGGCCCGACGCCGTCGCGTCGCTCCGAGGCCGACTGCTGCCGCTGGCGACGCTCGTGACGCCCAACCTCCCCGAAGCTGCTGCCCTCGCCGGGTTCGAGGTCGTGACCCGCGCCGACATGGAGGCCGCCGCCCAAGCGATCCTCGCGCTCGGCGCGCGCGCGGTGCTCGTCAAGGGAGGGCATCTCCCGCCCGGCGAGCCGGCCGTGGACCTGTTCGCCCATGAGGGTCAGGCGGAGTGGCTCGGGTCCGAACGGATCGACACCTTGGATACGCACGGCACCGGGTGTGTCCTGTCCGCGGCGATCACCGCCTACCTGGCACGGGGCGAGAGCCTGGACACCGCCGTGGCGAACGGCAAGACCTTCGTGACGGAGGCTATCGCGCATGCCCTTCGGATCGGGCGGGGGATCGGTCCGGTGGATCCGGGCTGGCGGAGCCGGGGCTAGGCGATCGTCCGGCGGGTGACGCGCCCGGCCTTCAGGCACTTGGTGCACACCGACAGGCGCTTGGGGACGCCGTTCACGATCGCGCGCACCTTCTGGATGTTCGGGTCCCAGCGCCGAGGCGACCGGCGATGCGAATGCGACACCTGCATGCCGAACATGGGTGTCTTCCCGCAGACGTCGCAGACCGCAGCCATGGCCAGGGCATGGTAGCAGCCGATCAGGGCCCCGCCACGCGCCCGCGCCGGCGCCGGAGGAGGGCGAGGACACCCACGGCGGCAACCGGAACGGCGATGAGGCCGAGCAGGAAGATGATCACGGCCGGGCTCGCGGGATGGCCAGTCGAAGGCAGGGCGGCGCCGCCCGGCGAGGCGCCGGGGGAGGCGGTGGGGGCAAGGCCATCGATGTGGATCGAGCGGGCAGGGGTTCGCACGATGTCGATCCCGTCGCTCACCTCGGCCTGGACGGCATAGGTTCCGGTCGTGATCTCCGGAACGGTCCCCGTGAGCGTCACCGTCCCGGCGAGCTCCGTCGCCGGCCTGGTCACCCGCGTGTCGACACCGCCCGCCGAGAGCACGAGCGAGGCGACCGAGAGCTGGGGAAGCGAGAGCGTCGCGGAGATCGTCCGGCCCGAGCGCCCGGTCGTGGGCGCGCTCAGGGAGCCGGGCTGGATGTAGGTCGGCGGCGGGCCGGAGGCCGCGAGCTGCAAGGCGGGCTGGCCCGTGAGGACCCAGGGCCCGGGGCCGGGCGCGGTCGCATCCGAGACGGTGACGGGGCCGTCCGGGCTCACGATGACCCGCTTCAGCCCGACCGCGATGCCCACACGGATCGTCGCCGGCTCGGTGTAGACCTGCGGCCGGAGGCCCCCGTAGTAGTCGGCGAGGATCGTCTTGTAGGAGAGTCCACGGGCGGCCTTGCCCTCGGCCCCCCATTGCACCATGCCGACGCCGTGGCCCCACCCCCGCCCCGTGAGAACGACCGAGCCTCCCGACGTCACGAGCGAGAACCACACCGAGGGGACGGTCTGGGGGAGTGTCGTGCCGTTCACCGCGTTCACCGTGGGATAGCGATCGGGGTGCAGGCAGTGCGCCCAGGCGTTCACGTCGCTGCGGAACGACGAGGCCGCGATCGTCGTGGACGTCCCGCCTCCGGACAGGGTCACGTTCGACCCCGACAGCGTCGCCGAGGCGATCGTGCCACCCGACCAGTCCCCGGCTTTGCGAAGGAAGGTCGTCACGTCGGCGAGCGTGATCGTGGTGCGCCAGTGCGAGACGGGCGAGGCGCCGTCGTCGCGCTCGACGATGGGGCGAAGGTACGGGAGCGGCGCCGAACCGAACACCTGGTCGTTCCCGAGCGTCACGCCCTTGGACGTCGAGAAGTACAGCGTGTCGGCGGGCCGGCCGCCGTAGAGGAGCACCTGGTCCCGCGTCGCGTCGACCGCCTTGCGCCAGCGGCCGCCGTAGGGCCCCTCGGCGATGCCAAGCCCCCGATAGACCTGGCACGCGTCGGTGGAGCAGAGCTGGTAGCCGAGCTCGGCCCCCGTCGGATCTGGGTACGCCATGTGCGAAAGCGCATAGGTCCGGGCGGCGACCACCTGCGCCTTGAGCGCCTCCATCGGCCACAGGCGCGGCACCTCCGCGATCCCCTTCAGGTAGTCCTCGAGGGAGACCACGCCGATCACGAACAGCATGCCTTGGGCGTCCCGACCGACCTCGATCGTCCCCGTGAACCGAGCGTGCAGGACGGGCTGGACGGGTCGCACGCAGTGCGTGAAGACCTTGGGGTAGACCCCGTGGATCAGGATGCTTCCGCCGGGCGCCGCCACGAAGGTGATCCGGGGCAGCGAGCTCGCGGCGGCGGCCGTCGTGGCGAGCGGGCCGATCGGGCGGGGCGAGGGCAGGGCGAAGATCGCGAGCAACGCGAGCACGACCGCGATGGAGCGGGCACGCATGGATTCACGCTAACAGGCGCCCGGCGGTTGCGAGCGAGAAGCTCAGGCAGCTCGGCGGCGGCGAGCGATCGCCCACGTCACGAGGGCGATCAGGAGCGCGAGCCCGGGGAGGACGAGCGACGCGTGTCGCTCGAGGTGACCCGGCACTCGCGAGAGGGGCCCGCCGATCCCCATGATGCGGCCGTCGACCTGGTCGATCGAGCTAGCGAACGGCACGGCCACCGATTGCACATTCGCCTCGCGGTCGGCACGGACCTCGAGCCGGAGGTACGTACCCACCCGCTCGATCGTTCGCACCCTCGTGGTCCGCGCGGTGCCCGTCGCATGATCGAGGAGCGTGACCGCGTCGCCGACCCGGACGTCGGCGGCCGGGATCGCACGATCCAGCACGAGGTCGCCCGCGCGGATGGCCGGAGCCATCTGGCCCGAGTTCACCGCGAACGTCTGGGACCCGTGCAGGAGCGGCAGGAACGACGCGATCACGAGGATCGTGACGAGCCCGCCGAACGTTCCTCGACGGACGGCCCGCGGCCACGTCCGCTGCCGCTCGACGACGGGGTAGACGGGCGATTCCTCTGCGATCGTCTCCTCGACGGCGACGACCAGCTCCGGCGCGGCCTCCTCGTGGCTCGTCTCCGGGTCGGCCGGCAGCAGCCCCGCCTCGCGCAGGTCCTTGCTGGGGAGCAGCAGATACCCATCGCCCAGCTTGCGGCTGAGCGACCGGTCGCAGCCGACGCGCCCCGACGCGACGAGCACCCTCAGGGATGCCTCGTCCAGGCCCGTGAGGAAGGACGCCTCACGAAGCGTCAGCCACCGCGGGAACTCCTCCGCCGCCGGCGGATCCAGCACGTCGGTTCGACTCGAGCTCACGGGCCCACCTTTCCTTAGAGCCCATCGGCGGCCCGGCCGCCGGGCTGAAGGACGCTCGTAGGGTAGCCCCGATCTGGCCCGGGATCGTTCAACCGGCTTCCGGCCGCCGCCGATATCCCTAGAGCAGCCGAGGGCTGCGGCCGAAGGAGGCGTCGGTGGGTGAGCACGGTCCCAAGATGAACAAGTCCCTGTTCGGCTACGACCCCAATGCGGTCGAGCGGATGCTCCAGGAGCGCGACACCATGCTCAAGGTAGCCGAGCGGCGCGTGCAGGCTGCCGAGTCGAAGGCCGCCGACCTCGAGTCCCGTCTCGTATCGCTGCAGCACCCCGCGCCCGAACCCGTCTCCGCGGCCCCGGCTCCGGCCCCCACGCCGGCGAAGACCAGGCCGAGCGAGCTCGTTCCCCAGGAGCTCGCGAAGGTCGTGAACGCCGCCGAGGCCTCCGCCAGTCAGATCATCCAGGCGTGGACGGCCACCCGTGACCAGATCGTGGAGGCCGACCGGCTGTGGCGGGACGTCCAGGACGAAGTGGTGCGCTTCGCCGCCTGGCGGGACGACGTCGAGCCCCTGATGGCGCACGTTCAGTCCTGCATCGACGACGCGCGCCGCCGGATCGAGGAGGTCCCCGCCCGCGTGCAGAGCGCGCTCACGCCTGCCGTCGACGCCATGGTGAGCGTGAGCGAGGGGATGACGAAGTTTGCCGCGGTCTCCACGATGCCGCTCCTGCCGTCCCCGGCCCGGAAGGACCCCGCGCCGCGGGACGAGCCCGAGCCCGAGGTCGGAGCCGAGTCGATGGACCTCGCCGACTATCCCGCGTATGAGATCGGCCCGCCGCCCGAGAGCCGATCGTCGTCGCTCTGGGGAGACCAGCAGCCCGAGGAGCCTTCGGAGCCTGGGCAGCACGATCCGTGGGGCCAGGAGCCCGCGTCGGAGACCGGGCAACTCGATCGTCTCACCGAGGCGGCGGTCCTGCGTGGGCCGGACGACAACGGCCACGCCGAGGACTGATCAGGCCGGGACGATCTTCGCGATCTCCGCGGCGAGCTGACCGGGCGACGTCGCGCCGCTCCAGCTGAAGACCTTCGTTCCCGTCGCGTCGTACAGGATCGTGACCGGCTGTCCGAGCAGGCCGAGGTCGTCCCGGATCGATCCCGTCGGATCGAAGACGCTCGGATAGGTCCACCCGTACTTCGCGATGAACGCTCGCGCGAGCGTGAGCTGGTCCTCGATGTCGACGCCGAGGAACTGGACGCGGCCCGCGTAGTGCGCGGAAACCTGCGCC
>VAYJ01000054.1:0-24144 GCA_005888465.1 Actinomycetota bacterium | reverse complement strand
TGAGCAGCTCGCGGAACTGGGTTGCGGTGAACGTCGGCAGGGCCGTAGCCGACGACGGGAGCGCCACGGGAGAAGCGCTCGAACCCTTCGGCTTGCCCGTGCACGCGGCCAGGGCGAGCGCGACGGCCGCGACCAGCAGCGGACGTGATCGAACGAGCGGCATGACGCCATCCATTGTGCCGGATGCGTCACCTACGCGGTCGCGATCGCGCACCGTCGGAGCCGGAGAGGGCCGATGCTAGAATCCGAAAATGCCCCCCGACCTGCGGTGGTGATGCCCGCGGGCCTCGACGGCCCCGTCCTTCGGCGGGCGATGACCGCGTATCTGGAGTCGCTGCGCGAGCACCGTGCCCAGCTCGACGCGATCAACGTGTATCCCGTCGCGGACGCGGACACCGGCACCAACCTCGTGCATACACAGGAGGCCGTCGAGCGCGCGCTGGAGTCACTGCCTACCAACACCGACCGCCGAACGATCGTGGAGGCCATGACGGACGCGGCACTCCGCGGCGCCCGCGGCAACTCGGGCGTCGTGCTGTCCCAGATGCTGCGCGGGATCGGTGCCGGGGACGGGACCGAACTCGCCGCCGCGCTCGAGTCCGGGGCGGCGGCGGTCGCCACGGCCTTCGCCCGGCCGGCCGAGGGAACGGCGATCACGGTGACGCGCGAGGCCGCGTCGGCCGCGCGCGAACGTGCCGCCCGAGGGGGCGATCCCATCAAGGTGCTCGATGCCGCTCTCGCGGCGGCTCGAGCCTCGCTCGCGCGCACGACCGAGATCCTCCCCGAGCTTCGCGAAGCGGGCGTCGTGGACGCGGGCGCGAAGGGCATCGTCTTGCTCATCGAGGCGCTCGCGGCTTCCCTTGCGGGGCATCCAATGCCGAACGGGACGCACCCGACGATCCCGCTCACCCGTATCGCATCCGGGGCGAGCGCGGTTCGCTATGAGGTGCAGTACCTGCTCGAGGCGGCGGACGGAGCTGCCGCCACGCTCCGCAAAGCGATCGACGCGCTGGGCGACTCGGTTGCCGTCGTCGAGCACGCCGGCGTCGTCCGAGTCCACGCGCACACCGACCGGCCCGATGCCGTCATCGCCGCCGGCGCCCGGGTCGCGACGCCTCAGGAGGTCTCCGTCGCCCCGCTCGACCGCGGAGGCGCGACGTGACGACGACGCTCACGCTGCAGAGCCCGGTCGAGGAGATCGACGCGCGCATCGCCGCCCGCCGCGCGGGCCTACGCACGAAAGGCCCACCGGCCTCGGAGGTGCTCTCCGACGCTCTCGGCATCCGGACCGCCGGAGATCTGCTTCGCCACTATCCGCGCCGCTACATCGATCGGTCAGCGACGGTCGCGATCCGCGAGATCCGGCTCGGCCAGCAGGTGACCGTCATCGGCCGCGTGAAGCGCGTCGTGAAGCGGCTCACGCGGCGCCGTCAAACGATGGTCACGGTCACGATCGCCGACGGCACCGGGTACCTCGACCTCATGTTCTTCAATCAGCCGTGGACCGCCACCAGCTATCGCGAGGGGGTCGAGCTCGCGGCCTCCGGCCGGGCCGGCACCTACCGGGGTCGCCTCCAGCTGGCGAACCAGGAGATCGAGATCCTTCGCGACGACGAGGCCGAGACGGTGCACACGGGCCGCATCACGCCCGTGCACCCGGCGACCGAGGGGATCACGTCACGAACGATCCGCGAGCTCGTGCACCGAGCGCTCGCGCGGCTCGGGCCGATCGCCGACCCGCTGCCGGCCGAGATCGTCGAGGCCGAGGGGCTCATCTCGGAGGACGACGCGATCCATGCCATCCACTTCCCCGAGACGGCGGAGGCGCTCGCGCGCGCCACGGATCGCATGAAGTTCGACGAGCTGTTCGCGCTCGAGCTGGGGGTGGCGTTCCGGAAGCGACGCCTGGAGCGAGGGGCGACAGGAACGGCCCACCGCATCGACGGCCACCTGGCCGACGCGTTCCTTGCCGCGTTGCCCTTCGAGCCGACCGGCGCCCAGCGACGAGCGATGAAGGAGCTCGCGGAGGACATGGGGGGCCCACGGCCGATGAACCGCCTCATCCAGGGCGAGGTGGGCTCGGGCAAGACAGTGGTCGCGCTCTACGGGGCCCTGATCGCGGTGCAGTCCGGCCACCAGGCGACCATCATGGCGCCCACCGAGGTGCTCGCCGGCCAGCATCTGCGGACGGTGCGGGCGCTCTTCGAGCCGATCGGCGGCCGCGAGCTCACGGGCATGGAGCAGGCGAACGGAGAGGCCGGCGGTAGCATCGAAGGGCAGCAGAGCCTGCTCGGTGCCGTGGCGGCTGAGGAGCCTGGCGAACCCGCGCCCGGAACCATCACGTTCGCGTCGCTCACGGGTTCGGTCACCGGGAAGGCGCGCGAGCGCATCCATGCGGCGGTCGCCGACGGGACCATCGACCTGGTGGTCGGCACCCACGCGCTCGTCCAGGAGGGCGTGCGGTTCCGAGACCTCTCTTTCGCCGTCGTCGACGAGCAACACCGTTTCGGCGTGCACCAGCGGATCACGTTGAAGGAGAAGGGCGTGACGACACGAAGCGTGCCGGACGTGTTGATCATGACGGCCACCCCGATCCCGCGGTCGCTCGCGCTCACGTATTACGGCGACCTGGACGTGTCGGTGGTGGACGAGCTTCCTGTGGGCCGACAGCCGATCACGACGACCGTCGCTCGATCCCCGGCCGAGCGCCTCGCGGCCTACGAGCTGGTTCGCGCGCAAACGGCGTCGGGGCGCCAGGCGTTCGTCGTCTGTGCGGCGATCGACGAGGGCAACCGCGCGGAGGTCCGGGCGGCGGAACAGGAGGCGGCGAGGCTCGCGCGCGAGGTCTTCCCGGAGCTGCGCATCAGTCTGCTGCACGGCCGGATGCGCCCGGGCGAGAAGGACTCGGTCATGCAGGCGTTCCGTCAGGGCGAGGCCGACGTCCTGATCGCGACGACCGTGGTCGAGGTCGGGGTCGACGTGCCGAACGCGACCGTGATGCTCGTCGAGAACGCGGAGCGTTTCGGGCTCGCGCAGCTGCATCAGCTGCGCGGCCGGATCGGCCGGGGAGAGCACGCATCGTCGTGCGTGCTCTTCGACGCGAGCCAGCCAGACAATCTCCTCGCGAAGGAGCGGCTGGACGCCATGGCTCGAACGAACGACGGCTTCGCGCTCGCCGACCTCGACCTGCGCCTGCGAGGCGAGGGCTCGCTGTTCGACGTGCGCCAGTCCGGTCTTCCCGACCTGAAGCTGGCGAACCTCGCCGACGACCTCGAGCTCGTGAAGCGGGCGAGGGCCCGGGCGTTCGCGATCGTCGAGGCCGACCCCGACCTGGTCGCGCACCCCGAGCTGGACGCGCTCCTTCGCCAGGCGTTCTCGGGCGAGGCCATCGAGTGGCTGTTCCACGGCTGAGGCCGCTTTGCGCGTGATTGCGGGCTCGGCCAAGGGGGTTCGTCTCGCGCCCGTCCCGTCGGGGACGCGACCCATGTCGGACCGCGCCCGCGAGGGGCTGTTCTCCTCGCTCGGGGAGCGGATCGCGGGCGCCCGGGTCCTCGACTTGTTCGCCGGGACCGGCGCGGTCGGGATCGAGGCGCTCTCGCGCGGGGCGAAGAGCGCGGTGTTCGTAGACCCGGCGCCCGGCGCGGTTGCCACCATCCGTGAGAATTGCCGCCGGGCGAAGGTGACGAAGCTCGCCACCGTCCGCCGCACCGATGCCCTGCGGGCGCTGCGGGGGGAGAAGAGTCAGTTCGACCTGGTCATCCTGGATCCCCCGTACCGGACACCGCCTCCGCTGCTCGATTCTGTGCTGGCGGAGCTCGCCGGACGGGGGGCTGTGGCGGCGGGCGGATTCGTGGTCCTGACCAGGGAATCTCAGAGTTACACGCCGGTAATTCCGCTAGACTGGGCCATCGAGCGCCGGCTGAGCTACGGCGACGCCGTGCTCCTCGTGTTCCATACTTGATGAGAAACCAGGAGGGCGCATCCGATGGGACTCGGCGCGGTGTGTCCCGGCACCTTCGACCCCGTCACGAACGGCCATCTCGACATCATCAGCAGGGCCGCCGGCAGCTTCGACGCCGTGGTAGTGGCCGTGCTCGAGAACCCCTCCAAGGAGCCCCTGTTCTCGACCGAGGAACGCGTGGCCATGCTGAAGGAGGCGGTGTCGGACCTTGCGAACGTGGAGGTCGACTCGTTCTCCGGGCTCCTCGTCGACTACGCCGCCCGCCGTGAGGTGCGTATTGTCGTGAAGGGCCTGCGGGCCGTGACGGACTTCGACGTCGAGCTGCAGATGGCCCAGATGAACCGGACGATGTCCGGCCTCGAGACCTTCTTCGTCGCGACGAGCCCTCAGTGGTCCTACCTGTCGTCCTCGCTTATCAAGGAGGTCGTGCGGTTCGGGGGCGACGTGTCGGGCCTGGTGCCCGCCTTCGTGCGCGAGCGGCTCGAGGACCGGCTCGCCGCTATCGGAGACTGAGCACCCATGGACATCGGCGCGCGGCTACAGCAGTTCGAGGAGCTCATCAACGAGGCGAAGTCGATGCCGCTCTCCTCGAGCGTCCTCGTCAACCGCGACGAGGTCCTGGAGATCGTCGGCGCGGCGCGCAAGGAGCTCCCGGAGGAGATCAAGCAGGCGCGATGGGTCGTGAAGGATCGCGAACAGCTCCTCGCGAAGGCGCGCAAGGACGGCGAGCAGATCGTGCAGCGCGCCGGGATCGAGCGGGCGCGGCTCCTCGGTCAGCAGGAGATTGTGCGGGCGGCGAAGGAGGAAGCCGAGCGGTTGCTCGCCGAGGCACGGGAGCAGTCGCGACAGCTCCGCCTGGAAGCCGAGGACTACGTCGACGCGAAGCTCGCGCAGTTCGAGATCGCCCTGGAGAAGACGCGCACGCAGCTCGAGAAGTCGATCGGCCAGGTGCAGCGCGGGCGGGACAAGCTGCGCGGCGTGTCCCCCGCGCAGGAGGAATTCGGCTCGACGGACGACGAGGAGGAGCAGCAGGAGGAGAGCCTGCTCTTCGATGGGGAGGACGTTCGCTGATGGCTATCACGCTGGACGTTCGCGACCTGCTGGGGTCCGTGGGGGCTACGCGCGACGTGCGCGTGCGCGAACGTGTGGGAGGCCTCGCGACCGAGCTGGCAAGCGTCCCCGAGGACCGCGACGTCGTCGGCTCCCTGCGTCTCGAGAGCCTGGTCGAGGGGCTGTTCGCGACCGGGACCCTCGAGGGCAGCATGCAGCTCGTCTGCGCGCGCTGCCTGACGACGATGGCGAGCCCGTTCACCGTGGAGATCCACGAGCTGTTCGCGCCTGGGGCGACTGACGAGGACGAGGCGTACCCCGTCTCTGACGGCACGGTCGATCTCGAGCCGCTCCTGCGCGACGTGGTCCTGCTCGCTATGCCGTTCGCTCCGCTCTGCCGGCCCGAGTGCCTGGGCCTCTGCGAGCGATGCGGCGGCGATCGCAACCGGAACGAATGCACGTGCGCCGAGGAGTCCGACCCTGCCCTCGAGCACGCGCGAACCGACTGAGAGGAGCTCCAACCCATGCCGACCCCGAAGCGCAAGACTGCGAAGTCCAAGAGCCGCCAGCGCGCGGCCCACTGGAAGGCCACGCCGCCGACGTACGCGGAGTGCCCGCAGTGCCACCAGCCGAAGCTGCCCCATCGGGTGTGCGCAAACTGCGGGTATTACGCCGGCCGGCAGGCCATCGAGGTCGAGCAGTAGAGGCCAGGAGCCGGATCGCCGTGGCGCGCGAGCAGAGCGCCCTGGAGCGGGCCCTCGACCTGACCTTCGGCGACCCCGCCATCGAGGAGGAAGCGCTCACCCATCGGTCGTTCGCCTTCGAGCAGGGCGTGCAGCCGACGAACGAGCGCCTCGAGTTCCTTGGCGACGCGGTGCTCGGCCTGATCATCACCGACCTCGCCTACCGGACGTACCCAGACCTCTCCGAGGGCGAGCTCGCGAAGCTCCGCGCGGCGGGAGGCGGTCCGCCTCGGCCGAGGCGAGGAGCTCTCGGGCGGACGGCACAAGGCGAGCATCCTCGCCGACGCGATGGAGGCGGTGTTCGGCGCGGTGTACCTCGACCGGGGGATCGACGCCGCGCGCCAGGTGATCGAGGGCCTCTTCCGTCCGCGGATCGAGGCCTACGTCCGGGGCGAGGGCGACCGCGACTACAAGACGTCGCTCCAGGAGCTCGCGGCCCAGGACCTCGGGCGCCTTCCCGAGTATCGCGTCGAGGAGCGAGGGCCCGACCACGAGAAGGAGTTCACCGCGACCGTCTACCTCGCAGGGCGCGAGCTGGGGCGAGGGACGGGCCGGTCGAAGAAAGAGGCGGAGCAAGGGGCCGCCCGCGAGGCGCACGGGCGTCTGGCGAGCGAGGGGGGCGAGTGAGGTGCCGGCCAAGGTGCAGGAGGGTTGGGTGGAGCTGCCCGAGGTAGAGGTGGTCCGGCGCGACCTCGAGAAGGAGGTCGTCGGCCGGCGCATCAGGGACGTGGACGTGCGCCCGCAGCGAAACGCGATGCGCATCATCCGTCGCCACGCGAGGCGCAAGGAGTTCGCCGACCTGCTCGCAGGACGGAAGATCATGAAGGTCGACCGGAAGGGCAAGTACCTGCTGCTGTTCCTGGATCAGGGCGAGGTGCTGGTCGTGCACTTCGGGATGTCCGGGCAGTTCCTGCGGGGGACGAAGCGGCAAGCCCTGTCGCCGCACACGCACGTCGTGATCGAGTTCCAGCAGGGCGGCGACCTCCGCTACATCGACCCCAGGACGTTCGGGGAGATGTTCGTCACCTCCGTGGACGATCTCGGCAAGGTGAGCGAGCTCGATCACATCGCGATCGATCCGCTCGAGGACACCTTCACGTGGCAGGAGTTCTCCGGCGAGCTCTCGAAGCGGGGGGCGAAGCTGAAGGCCCTGCTGATGGACCAGAAGTTCGTCTCGGGACTCGGCAACATCTACTCCGATGAGGTGCTCTTCGCCGCGGGTCTGCGCTACGACCGGATGTCGGACACGCTCTCCTCGCAGGAGGTGCGCCGCCTCTACCGCGCGATGCGCGAGGTCGTGCAAGATGCGATCCGCTTCCGGGGCACGACGCTCTCGGACGAGGCCTACGTCGACGTGTTCGGCAAGCCTGGCGAGTTCCAGTCGGAGCTCAAGGTCTACGGGCGATTGGGCATGGCTTGTCGGCGCTGCCGGACCCCGATCGCATCGGTCAAGCTGAACGGACGCACCAGCTATTACTGCCCGCAGTGCCAGAGCTGAGCCTCCGCCGGGTGCGGGTGCTCGTCTCCGGGGACGTCCAGGGCGTCGGCTTTCGATGGTCGTGTCGGAACGAGGCGGCCACGCGCGGCGTGTCCGGCTTCGTTCGAAACCTCGCCGACGGCACGGTCGAGGCGGCCTTCGAAGGCCCGGCCGACGCGGTCGATCGGCTGGTCGCGTGGTGCCGGAAGGGGCCCACCTGGGGCCGTGTCGAGTCGGTCGAGGTCCTCGAGGAGCCGCCCACCCGCGAGCAAGGGTTCCGGATCGAAGCATGAATTTCCCGAGGGGCTTGCGAGACTACTGCGGCATCTGCGCTTAGCATCGGTCGCACCGTGTTCCTGCGATCGCTCTCGATTCGCGGCTTCAAATCGTTCGCCGACAGGACCGGGCTCGAGTTCACGCCCGGCGTCAGCGTGATCGTCGGGCCCAACGGGTCCGGCAAGTCCAACATCGCCGACGCGATCGCGTGGGTTTTGGGCGAACAGGGCCCCCGAGCGCTGCGCGGCGGGCAGATGGCCGACGTGATCTTCGCTGGCAGCCCCGGGCGGCCGGCGCTCGGCATGGCCGAGGTCCGGATGGTCATCGACAACACCGCGGGGTTGATCCCGGTCCCGGCCTCCGAGATCGAGATCAGCCGCGCCGTGTACCGATCCGGCGAGAGCGAGTACCGGCTGGGCGGACGGCCCTGCCGGCTCCTCGATATCCAAGAGCTGCTGTCCGACACGGGGATCGGCCGCGCTATGCACACGCTGATCGGGCAGGGGCACCTCGAAGACGTGCTCGCGGCCCGGCCGGAGGACCGGCGGCAGTTCGTCGAGGAGGCGGCCGGGATCACCAAGCATCGCCGCCGCCGGGAGCGAGCGGAACGAAAGCTCGCCGGCCTGGACGGCGACCTGGCGCGGATCCAGGACCTGGTCGGCGAGGTGCGCCGTCAGCTGCGGCCGCTGAAGCAGCAGGCCGAGCTCGCCGCCCGGCACGAGGTGCTCGCCGCGGAGGCCGAACGCCTCGCGCGAACGCTGGCGGCCGCGAGGCTCGCGGAGCTCCTCGGAGATCGCGAACGAGACCTTCCGGCGTGGGAGCGGGCCGAGGAAGCGCGATCGCAGGCGCGAGAGCGCCTGCGATCGCTGGACGGCACCGTCGCGGCCGCCGACGCGGAACGCTCGTCCACCGACGAGCTTGCCGCAGCCGCCGGTGCCGCACACCTCGGCGCGCTCACCCGCAAGTCCAGCGCCGAGGAGCGCCTGCGGGCCGCGATCCGATCGGAGTCCGGGGCGCGGGAGCGTCTGAGCGCAGCGGTGAACGCGTCAGGGCGCCTGTTCGCGCTCGAGGAGGAGCTCGAACGCACCCAGCGCGCCCGCGACGACGTCGCCGCGACGCTGTCGGTTCGTGACGGCGAGCTGGCGGAGGGCGAGGCCGCGTTCCGTCTGGCTGACCAGGCGAGGCGTGACGCGGAAGAGGAGCGACGCCTCCAGCGCGAAGACTCGGCGGCGCGCCGGGCCGAACACGAGACCCTGCAGCGAGCGCTCGCGGGACACGAGGAGGAGCTCGAGAGACTCCGCCGGGCCCGAAGAGAGGTTCGGGCGATGATCGACGAGGCCTCGGCTCGCGCGCATGTGCTCGAATCGCAGATCGAGCGCCTGGACACCGAGGAGACGCCGCTCGCCGGCGAGCACGCCGACCTCGAGGCTCGCCGATCGACGCTGGCGGCGGGGATCTCGGACGCGCGGGTCCGGGAGCAGGGGCTGCATGCACGCCTGGATGTGCTGCATGCCCGGCGCGAAGAGCTGGCCGAGTCCCCGGCGGCGTCGTTCGCCAAGCGCCGCGGGAACCGGCCGATCGGGATCCTCGCCGATCTGGTTCGGTGTCCGCCCCATCTGACCGCAGCGCTCCGCGGCGCGCTCGGGCCGTTCGCGGACGCCGTCGTGTACACGAACGGATCCCAGGCGATCGCCGACGCCCAGGCCGACGGCGCGCACGGTGTCCTCCTCGCCATCGCGGACGAGGCCCCGTCACCGGAGCCCCCAACGGGCGGGCGGTCGCCGGGAAGCCGGCTGCTGGATGCCCTGTCGCCGGACCCCCGCGTCGCCGACCTCGTCGCGTCGCTCCTGCACGAGACCTATCTCGTTCGCACTCTCGCCGAAGCCGCGGGACTCCGGAGATCCCACTCGTCCGCGCAGTTCGTCACCCCCGAGGGGGCCGTGGCGGGATGGGCGTTCGTGCGCGCGCCGGCCGGCCCCGACCGCCGGCTGGACGACCTGGCGCGCGAGTCCGGCGCCCTCGAGCGGGAGGTCGCGGCGACCAGCCGCCTGATCCGCGAGGCGAAGCACGACCTGGCCGAGCTCGAACGTCGCGCCGAGGCAGTGCGCGAAGCGCTCGAGGAGACCGATCGTCAGATCACGGCGGCGGCCGAGGAGCTCGCGCGGCGACGCGGCGAGGTCGCCTCCGCGACCCGGGAGGATCATCTGCTCGCCGAGCGCGAAGAGGCGGCCCGGGCGATCGCTGCCGCATTGCGGGCGAGTCTGATCTCGGCGCCGGGGCAGCCGGCCGAGCCGTCCCCGCTGCCGGCGCTCGCCGAGCCGCCCGTGCACCTGCGGGTCGAGGTCGAGTCGCTTCGTCGCGAGCACGCGCGGCTGGCAGCCGGTGCGGAGCGGGCGACCCGAGATATCGCCCGTCTGGGCGAGGAGGACCCGATCGTCCTTCGGGAGGCCGTCCGGGTCGCCGAAGCCGAGCGGGCGGAGGCCGAAGATGTCCTGCGTGCCGCCGAGGCCGGGCTGGGGGAGGCGGCTGCCGAGGCCGCGACCACGACCGCGGCCGCGAGGGCCGCGCAGGTCCGCCACGCCGAATGGAATCGCGCGTGGCGTGAGGCGGCGCTCGAGGTGGACGGACTCCGGGAGGCCCATGAAGACGTCGATCGCGCGCGTTCGGATCTCGAACGCCGCATCGCCGACGCCGAGCGGGTGTTGATCGACGCGCACGGCGTCGACCCGGCCCAGGAGGTCGCGGCGCTCGGAACGCAGGACACCGTCCGGGAGCTGCGCCAGCAGGCCGACGTCGTGCAGCGACGGCTCGGGCTCCTGGGGAAGGTGAACCTCCTCGCTACTGGCGAGCTGGGCTCGCTCCAGGAGCGACACGACTTCCTGGTGCGGGAGATGGAGGACGTGAAGGCGGCCCGGAGGGACCTGCTCGAGGTGATCCGCGAGGTCGACCGACGGATGGCGGAGCTCTTCGTGACCGCGTTCGATGACGTGGATCGGGAGTTCCGAGCCCTGTTCGCGCTGCTGTTCCCGGGCGGCGAGGGCCGCCTGGAGCTGACCGATCCGTCGGACCCACTGGGCTCCGGCATCGAGGTCGAAGCGCGTCCGGGCCGAAAGCGCGTGAAGCGCCTGTCCCTGCTCTCGGGCGGGGAGCGTTCGCTCGCGGCGCTCGCCTTCCTGTTCGCGATCTTCAAGGCGCGGCCGAGCCCCTTCTACCTGATGGACGAAGTCGAGGCCGCGCTCGACGACGTGAACCTGCACCGCTTCCTCGACGTCGTGCGGGAGTTCACCGCGGCGTCGCAGATCCTTATCGTCACCCACCAGAAGCGCACGATGGAGATGGCCGATGTGCTCTACGGTGTGTCGATGGGCAGGGACGGCGCCTCACGCGTCATCGCGCAACGGTTGGTCGAGGTCGCGGCCGTGGCCTCGAGGTAGGAGCCCGACATCACCGAGGTCGTCTTCGCCGTCGCCGCGGCCATCGTGGTCGCCACCATCGTCGTCGTGGCGGTCGTCACGAGCCGTGGCGACAAGCGTCGAGCACCGCCCGGGCAGCGAGGGCCGGCTTTCGCCGCGCGCGATAGCCTCGGGGCCAGGGTCCGCGCCATCTTCGGTGGGGGCCAGGCCGGGCCCGAGACGTGGACCGCCCTCGAGGAGGCGCTCGTCCGGGCGGACGTCGGCCCCCGCGCGGCGGCAGACCTCGTGACCCGCGTGCGCGCGTCCTTCCGGCCGCCGGCCGATCCCGCGGCCGTCCTCGCGGCCGAGGTCGCGAAGACCTTCGCCGACGACCCGTCGTGGCGGGCGCCGGCCGGGTCGCCGGGGATCGTGATGGTGGTCGGGGTGAACGGCAGCGGGAAGACCACCACGATCGGCAAGCTCGCGAGCCTCCTCGCGCGAGAGGGGCGGCGCGTGAGCCTGGCGGCGAGCGACACGTTCCGCGCCGCGGCCGGGGAGCAGCTCGAGACGTGGGCCTCCCGAACGGGCGCGCATCTCGTCGGGCAAGAGCGCGGGGCCGACCCGGGGGCGGTTGCCTACGACGCGGTGCAGGCCGCGCAGGCTCGCGGCAGCGACGTGCTGATCGTCGATACTGCTGGCCGGCTGCACACGCGCGAGCCCCTCATGCAGGAGCTCGCGAAGGTCCGGCGCGTGCTGGAGAAGGCGAGCGGCCGCCCGCCCGACGAGGTGCTGCTGGTGCTGGACGCGACCACGGGCCAAAACGGCATCGCGCAAGCGCGCGCCTTCACCGAGGCGGTCGGCGTGACGGGGATCGTCCTCGCGAAGATGGACGGCACCGCGCGCGGCGGGATCGCGCTCGCCGTGCGCGAGGAGTTCGGCGTCCCGGTGAAGCTCGTCGGCACGGGCGAGGGCACCGACGATCTGGAGCCGTTCGACGCCGAACGCTTCGCCCGATCCCTCGTCGGGCGATGATCCTCGTCGCGGGCGGCAGCGGATTCATCGGCGCTGCGGCCGTTCGGCGACTCGTGGCCGACGGTGAGGACGTCCTCGTGATGACGGCCCACCCGTCGCGGTCCGGCCGACGGATCGCCGCGCTCGGCGCGCGCGCCGTCGGCGGTGACGTGCTCGACGAGGCGTCGCTCGCTCCCGCGCTCTCGGGCGCCGACGTCGTCGTGCAGGCGCTCACATTCCCGACGTTCCCGGTCCAGCGGCCGCGACGCGGCTACACGTTCGAGGCGTTCGACGGGCGGGGCACGTCACGCCTAGTGGACGCGGCCGTCGCGGTCGGGGCCCGAAAGTTCGTCTTCGTCTCGGGGGTGGGCGCCTCGGCGGACGCGTCGCAGGCCTGGTACCGCGCGAAGTGGGAGGGTGAGGAGCATCTGCGCCGCGCTGCGATCGACCACGTGATCCTGCGCCCGTCGTGGGTGTACGGGCCGGAGGACCGCGCGCTCAACGTGTTCGTGTGGTGCTCCCGCTTCCTCCCGGCGATCCCCGTGGTGGGCGACGGGTCGCAAGCGTTGCAGCCGGTGTTCGTCGAGGACGTGGCGCGCGCGATCGCCCAGGCGGCTCGCCCCGGCGGCCTCTCCGGCACGTTCGAGATCGGTGGCCCGGACGTGCTCTCGATGAACGAGGTGCTGCGAACGATGCTCGCGGTCCGCGGAGCCCGTCGCGCTCTCCTGCACATCCCGCGATGGATGGCGAAGGCGGGAGGCGCGGTCGCTCAGCTCTGGCCATGGCCGAAGCTCTCCCCGGAGGCGGTCGAGTTCCTCACCGAGGATGCAGTGGCGGACACCGAAGCACTTCGGGGCCACTTCGACCTCGACCTCACGCCGTTTCGGGTGGGGCTCGCGACCTATCTCGCGAAAGGCGCTCGCCGGCCGGGTCCGTAGAATCCCGGCAGATGTTCGATTCGCTGAGCGGCCGTCTCAACGCCGTCTTCGGAAAGCTCCGATCGAGGGGCAAGCTCCACCCCAAGCAGGTGGACGCGGCCCTCGACGACATCCGCACGGCGCTGCTCGAGGCTGACGCCGCGCTCGAGGTGGTGGACGACTTCCTGGGCCGGGTCCGCGCCCGTGCGCTCTCCGACGAGGTGATGCGGAGCCTCACGCCGGCGCAGCAGGTGGTGAAGATCGTCCGCGACGAGCTCACGGTGACGATGGGAGGCGAGCACCGTCCCTTCACGCTCCCCGGCGCGAACCCCGTGGTGATCATGATGGCCGGGCTGCAGGGCTCGGGGAAGACCACGCATGCGGCGAAGCTCGCGCTCCACCTCAAGGAGAAGGGGCGCCAGCCGCTGCTGGTGGCGGCGGACCTCCAGCGGCCCGCCGCCGTGGAGCAGCTGATGACGCTCGGCCGCGAGATCGGCGTGCCCGTGTCCTCGGAGGGGAAGGACCCGGTTCGCGTCGCGAAGAACGCCATCAAACAAGCGACCCGCGAGGGACGAAACGTCGTGATCGTCGACACCGCCGGCAGGCTGCACGTCGACCCCGAGATGATGAAGGAGGCGCGCCGCATCCGGGATGCCGCGCGGCCCCACCTGGTGCTCATGGCATGCGACGCGATGACGGGCCAGGATGCCGCCACCCAGGCGCGCGCGTTCATGCGCGAAATCGACACGACCGGCTTCGTGCTGACGAAGCTCGACGGCGACGCGCGCGGTGGCGCGGCCCTCTCGATCACGCAGGTCACGGGCAGGCCGATCTACTTCGCGGGGACGGGGGAGCGGGCTCAGGACCTCGAGCCGTTCCATCCCGACCGCATGGCCTCCCGCATCCTCGGCATGGGCGACGTGCTCACGCTGATCGAGAAGGCGGAGAAGGAGCTCGACCAGGAGCGCGCCGCCGAGGCCGCGGAGAAGATGGCCCGCTCGCAGTTCACGCTCGAGGATTTCCTGGTCCAGATGCGGGAGGTCAAGAAGCTCGGGCCACTTCAGGACCTCCTCGCGATGCTCCCCGGCGTCCCCGGCGCCAAGCAGCAGCTGAACGACCTGGAGGTGGACGAGCGCCAGATGGCCCGCACGGAGGCGATCATCACCTCGATGACCCCGGAGGAGCGGCGGAACCCCGCTATCATCGGCGGGAGCCGGCGCCTGCGGATCGCCCGGGGATCGGGGGTGACCACCCACGAGGTGAACGCCGTCCTCAAGGAGTTCGCGCAGGCGAGGAAGATGATGAAGTCGATGATGGGCATGGCCGGGATGGCCGGCCGGGCGGCGAGAGGCCTTCGGCTCCCGAAGCCGCCCCGCTAGGAGAGGATCCGAGCGAGATGGTCAAGATCAGGTTGATGCGGATGGGTAAGGCCAAGCGGCCGTTCTACCGGGTGGTCGTCGCGGATTCGCGGAGCCCGCGCGACGGCCGGGTGATCGAGAACATCGGCAAGTACCACCCGCTCGAGGATCCCTCGCTGATCCAGATCGACGAATCCCGAGCGCTCTACTGGCTCTCGCAGGGCGCGCAGCCCACCGAGCAGGTCCGAAGCCTCCTGAAGGTGCAGGGCATCTGGGAGCGCTTCGCCGCGTCCCGCACGGCCTCGGCCGCGCCTGCCTGAGCGGCGCCGTCATGCGCGAGGTCCTCGAGTACGTCGCCAAGGCTCTGGTCGATGACCCCGAGGCCGTAACCGTCACCGAGGTCGAGGGTGATGTGGGGCTCGTCCTCCGCCTTGAGGTCGGTCCCGAGGACGTCGGCAAGGTCATCGGACGTCAGGGCAGAACCGCGCGGGCAATCCGCGATGTGGTTCGGGCGTCCGGCACGAAGTCGGGGTCGCTCGCGCAGGTCGAGATCGTGGGGTGAACGCCGGCGCCGGCTGGATCGCCGTCGGGCGGGTCAGTCGCGCACACGGCATCCGGGGGGAGGTCGCCGTGCTCCCGCTCTCCGAGGTCCCGGGCAGGTTCGAGCCTGGCGCCCGCCTGTTCGTGGGGGAGAACGGTGACCGGACCCTGACGGTCGCCGCCGCCCGCCCACACCAGCAACGCGTCCTGGTTCGTTTCGCCGAGGTCGACGACCGCGACGCCGCCTCGGCGCTGACCGGTGCCTACCTCTTCGTTCCGCAAGGCTCCTCGCCGTCGCTCCCCGAGGGCAGTTACTGGCCGCACGAGCTGGAAGGGTGCCAGGTGCGCACGACGTCCGGGCGGGTGCTGGGCGAGATCCGTGAGGTGGTGCGAACACCGGCGAACGACGTCTGGGTCACGGCCCTTGCCGGCGACGGCGAGCTGCTCATCCCCGCGCTCCGCGACGTGATCGCGTCCGTCGACCTCGCTGAGCGCCTGGTGGTCGTCCACGAGATTCCCGGCATCACGACGCCATGACGCTCCGCATCGACATCCTGACGCTCTTCCCCGCCTTCTTCGACAGTCCGCTGCGCGAGAGCCTCCTCGGCCGGGCGATCCGCGAGGAGCTCGTGGACGTCAGGGTGTCCGACATCCGCGACCACGCCCACGACCGCCATCGCCAGGTGGACGACGCGTCGTTCGGCGGCGGGCCGGGCATGGTCATGAAGCCCGAGCCGGTGGTCGAGGCGGTCGAGTCCCTAGGCCCGGGCGACAGGCGCGTGGTCCTGCTCTCGCCCTCCGGCAGGCCCTTCGATCAGCCCCTGGCCGAATCGCTCGCGGCCGGCCCATGGATCGTGCTCGTCTGCGGTCGCTACGAGGGGGTCGACGAACGCGTTGTTCCTCTCCTGGGGGCCGAAGAGGTCTCGGTGGGGGACGTCGTGCTGTCCGGCGGGGAGGCCGCCGCCCTCACGATCGTCGATGCCGTCGTCCGGCTCGTCCCGGGCGTGATCGGGAACGAGGAGTCCCTGGCGGTGGAGTCGTTCGACCGCGGGCTTCTCGATCACCCGCATTACACGAGGCCTCGCAGCTATCGGGGGCTCGAGGTTCCCGAGGTGCTGCTGTCCGGCGATCACGCTCGGATCGCAGCCTGGCGCCGCGAGGCCGCGCTGGAAAAGACGCGCCGCAACCGACCCGACCTCCTGCAGCCGCCGGATCCGCGCGAGCCGTAGCCGCGGGAGCGCAAATGCCCGGTGCTATCATGGGCAGTCGCACCTCCCCGAAGGGATCGCAGGCATCCACCTATGAACAAGACCGATCTCGTCGAACGACCTCGCCTGCGCGAGGACATGCCCGACTTTCGTCCGGGCGACGCCCTGCGCGTGCACGTGCGGGTCGCTGAGGCTGGCCGGTGGGGGACGTCGTGCTGTCCGGCGGGGAGGCCGCCGCCCTCACGATCGTCGATGCCGTCGTCCGGCTCGTCCCGGGCGTGATCGGGAACGAGGAGTCCCTGGCGGTGGAGTCGTTCGACCGCGGGCTTCTCGATCACCCGCATTACACGAGGCCTCGCAGCTATCGGGGGCTCGAGGTTCCCGAGGTGCTGCTGTCCGGCGATCACGCTCGGATCGCAGCCTGGCGCCGCGAGGCCGCGCTGGAAAAGACGCGCCGCAACCGACCCGACCTCCTGCAGCCGCCGGACTCCCCGAAGGGATCGCAGGCATCCGCGTATGAACAAGACCGATCTCGTCGAACGACCTCGCCTGCGCGAGGACATGCCCGACCTTCGTCCGGGCGACGCCCTGCGCGTGCACGTGCGGGTCGCCGAGGCTGGCCGGGAGCGCATCCAGATCTTCCAGGGCGTCGTGATGCGTCGTCAGGGTGGGGGGCTACGCGAGACGTTCACCGTGCGCAAGATGTCCTTCGGCGTCGGCGTCGAGCGGACCTTCCCGCTGCACTCGCCGACCGTCGCGAAGGTCGAGGTCGTCACGAAGGGCCGGGTTCGGCGGGCGAAGCTCTATTACCTGCGCGAGCGCCGCGGCAAGCGAGCCCGCATCCGCGAGCGTCGGGAGACCACCTCGGCCCGGGATCAGGCGCCCGCAGCCGACGAGGGAGCAGCATCGGAGCAGGGCTGAGCCGTGGCGGGTCCTGAGGAGCCGCTCGAAGGGCCCAGCCAGGCAATCGACGCCGAACCCGTCGCCGACCCGCCCGCGCCCGCGCCGACGGCCACGACCACGAAGCCGGGGCCCGACAAGAAGCGAAAGAAAGGAGCGGTCGCCTTCCTGGGAGAGCTGCCGGTCCTGCTCCTCATCGCGTTCCTGCTGGCGCTCCTCATCAAGACCTTCCTCGTCCAGGCCTTCTACATCCCGTCGGAGTCGATGGAGCACACGCTCAACATCGGGGACCGGGTCCTCGTGAACAAGGTCGTCTATCACCTGCATCCGCCGCGCCGCGGCGACATCATCGTGTTCTCCGATCCGCATCCCACCGTCGAGACGCACCGCAACCCACTGTCGGCGTTCCTGCACTGGCTGACGGAGGGGCTGGGTGTGAGCACCTCGCCCGACAAGGACTTCATCAAACGGGTGATTGGGCTCCCTGGGGAGGTGGTGGAGATGCACCGATGCGTCGTCTACATCAATGGGCAACCCCTCTCCGAGCCCTACCTGAAAGGCCTCACCTTCAACAATTGTGAATACGGGCCAACCACGATCAGGCCCGACAGCCTGTTCGTCATGGGCGACAACCGGGACGACTCGAACGACTCGCGCTTCCAGCTGGGGCTGATCCCGTACGACAAGGTGATCGGCAGGGCGTTCATCACGATCTGGCCCCCCTCACGGATCCATCTGCTCCACGGGCTCTAAGCTGGTCGGCGAACCGGAGGATGGCCGACTGAAGAGCGGGCCCAAGCTCGTCGAGTTCTACGAACGCCGCCTGCGCGCGGAGGGCTTCCGCCTGATCGCGGGCGCCGACGAGGCAGGCCGGGGCGCGCTCGCCGGCCCGCTCGTGGCGGCCGCCGTGATCCTGCCCGAGTCCTTCGACATCAAGGGCCTCACGGACTCCAAGCTGCTCACCGCGCGCGAGCGGGATCAGTGGTTCGACCGGATCCGCGATGGGGCGGTCTGCGTCTCGGTGGTCAAGGCGCTGCCTCGGCGGATCGACCACCGCGGACTGCACGTCTCCAACCTGGCGCTCCTTCGCGCCGCGGTGAAGGGCCTCGAGACCCGGCCCGACTTCGTGCTCTGGGACGGCTTCCACCTCGGCCGCGTGGCGGTCCCCAACCTCGCGATCAAGAAAGGTGACGTCGTGACCGCCTCGGTCGCGGCCGCGTCGGTGATCGCGAAGGTAACCAGGGACCGGATGATGGATCGCTATCACCGGCGCTTCCCGCAGTATGGGTTCGACCACCATCGCGGATACGGGACGCCCGCGCACCGGGCCGCCATCGCGGAGCACGGACCCTGCCCCATCCATCGGATGTCCTTCAAGGGGATGACGCTGTACCTCGAGGACCGGGCCACGTACGAACGCCTGTACCGCAAGGCGGTTGCCGAGGAAGCGGAAGGGGCTGTGACGTGAGCGACGAGGACATCGAGCGCTTCGAGGACGACATGGAGATCCGGCTCTGGAAGGAGTACCGGGACGTCCTTCCCATGTTCTCGCGGGTCGTGGAGACCGAGCGCCGCTTCTACCTCGCGAACGGCGTGGAGGTGACGCGCCACGAGTCGCCGGGCGGTGTGTGGTTCGAGCTCGAGCTCACCGACGCGTGGGTGTGGGACATGTATCGCCCGGCACGGTTCGTGAGCCGCGTGCGGGTGCTCACGCGGCGCGACGTCAACATCGAGGAGCTGTCGCACAAGGAGCTCGCGCCGGAGGACGCATCCACGGAGGGGCCGCTCTCGAAGTAGGGATGTCGGTGGGTCCTCTCATACTCCCCGAGCATGACGGGGGCCCGGCATCTGGAGCTCGGCAGCGCCGGTGAGGAGGCGGCGCTCGCGACCTATCGCGCGCGCGGCTTCGAGCTGGTCGCGCAAAACTGGCGGTGCCCGCTGGGGGAGATCGACCTCGTCCTTCGCCGGGACGGGCTGGTCGTCGTCTGCGAGGTGAAGGCGCGGCGGGGCTTCGACCTCGGGGGACCGTTCGAGGCCGTGGGCCCCCGCAAGCAGCGGAAGCTTCGGCTGCTCGCACAGGCGTTCCTCGCGAGTGTCACCGTCGACCACGATGCCGTCCGCTTCGACGTGGCGAGCGTTCGGATGGACGCCGCCGGCCGTCCCGCCGTCGAGCTCTTCGAGGAAGCGTTCTGAGGTCCCATGTACGGCCGGGTCCTCGGGGTGGCGGTGGTCGGCGTCCAGGGACACTTGATCCGGGTCGAGGCACACGTGGGTCGGGGCCTCCCGTCGCTCACGGTGGCCGGGCTGCCGGGAGCCGGCATCCAGGACGCGCGCGAGCGCGTGCGCCCGGCCGTAGAGAGCGCCGGATTCACGTGGCCCCTTCGCCGCGTCGTCATCAACCTGTCGCCCGCCGGCGCCCGGAAGGAGGGTCCCGGCTTCGATCTTCCCATCGCGATGGGCGTGCTCGCCGCGTCCGCCCAGGTCCCGGGCACCCATCTCTCGTCCTACGTGTTCGCCGGCGAGCTGTCCCTGAAGGGCGAGCTCGTGCCGACCCCGGGGATCCTGGCCGTCGCGATCGCCGCCGCTGCGGCCGGGCTCGCCGGTGTCGTCGTGCCCCTGGCGAACGCGGCCGAGGCCTCCCTCGTCGACGGGCTCGAAGTGATCGGCGCGCCTACGCTCGCGGAGGTGGTGGGGTTCCTTCGGGGCTCATGGCGCCCCGAAGGCATCCCGTCGGAGCGGACCCAGGAGGAGCGGGTAGACGGGGCCGCCGAGCTCGACTTCGCGGACGTGCGTGGGCAGGGCATGGGCCGACGCGCCCTCGAGGTCGCGGCGGCGGGCGGACACAATGCGCTCCTCATCGGCCCGCCGGGGGCCGGCAAGACGATGCTCGCGCGCCGCCTCCCGACGATCCTGCCCGCACTGACGCGTGCCGAGGCGCTCGAAGTGACCCGGCTGCACTCGGTGGCGGGCCTGCTCACCGAGGGCCGGCTCGTCCGCGACCGGCCGTTTCGCGCGCCGCACCACACCATCTCGGCGGCCGGGCTCCTCGGCGGCGGATCGGGGTTCCTGCGGCCGGGGGAGGCGAGCCTCGCCCACCACGGTGTGCTGTTCCTGGACGAGGTGAGCGAGTTCCGCCGCGACGCGCTCGAGGGCCTTCGCCAGCCGCTCGAGGACGGCCGGGTCGTCGTGACGCGAGCCTTGGGATCGGTCGAGTTCCCGGCCAGCTTCACGCTCATGGCCGCGTCGAACCCGTGTCCCTGTGGATTCGACGGCGACCCTCGCCGGACGTGCGGGTGTCCTCCGCACCGCGTCCAGGGGTATCGGCAGCGCCTCTCCGGCCCGCTCCGCGACCGGGTGGACATCGCCCTCACGGTCCCGCGGCTCACGCGCGGCGAATTGCTGGGATCGACCGCGGGCGAGCGTTCGGCCGACATCCGGGGCCGGGTCGAGGCCGCCCGGGAGCGGCAGCGCGCCCGCCTGGAGGGAACCCCATGGACGTGCAACGCGCAGATGTCCGGCCCCTACGCCAGGCGCCACGCCGGGCTCACCGACGCCGCCCGAACGTCCCTGGCCGACGCCGTCGAGGCGCTCGCCCTCTCCGGCCGTGGATTCGATCGTGCCCTGAAGGTGGCACGGACGCTCGCGGACCTCGAGGGCGCTGCGAGCGTCGAACGCCAGCACGTCTCCGAGGCGCTCGTGTTTCGAGCCCCGAGCCACCAGGAGCCGCCGACGGTGATCGGTGCCGGGGTGGGCTGAGCTCGTGCGCCGGCCCGCCGATCTCGCCCGCGAGGCACCCGCGCCGCGGACGCCCAGGCCCGAGTCCCTGCCGAGCTGGCCCCACGGGTTCGCGTCCTCCTCTGCCGATCGAGAGGCCTTGCTGATCCTGTCCGGGCTCGCGACCCTGACCGCCCGGAAGCTCCTCGAGCTCGCCGTCGAGCACCCGACGGCGGCCGCCTGCCTCGCCGCCGTTCGGCGAGGACGAAGCGGGAGCGCGGGCGATCGCGAGCGAGCCGTCGCGACCGACCCCGAGCTGGTCCGGTCGGCGCTTCGTGCGGCCGATGCGCGCATGGTGGCCATCGGCGACCCGGAATACCCGGAGAGCCTTCTCGACCTCTTCGATCCCCCCGCGGTCCTGTTCGTTCGCGGCCGGTCGCTCGCGTCGCTCACCCCGCGAGTGGCGATCGTCGGGGCCAGGAACTGCTCGGAGTCAGGATGCGACGTGGCGACGGGCCTCGGGCTCGCGCTCGCCCGCGCGGGTGTCGGCGTGGTGAGCGGCGGCGCGCGGGGTATCGATTCGGCCGCGCATCGGGGCGCCCTCGCGGGCGGGGGGCGGAGCGTGTGCGTGCTCGGGTGCGGCATCGACCTCGTCTATCCCGCGTCGAATCGGGAGCTGATCGACGACGTGGCGACCTCGGGCGCGGTCGTGAGCGAGTACCCACCGGGGATACGAGCCGAGCCGTTCCGTTTCCCCGCGCGCAACCGGATCGTGGCGGGGCTCTCGCGGTGCGTGGTCGTCGTCGAGGGTGCGGCCGGCAGCGGCTCGATGATCACGGCGGATCATGCACTGGACCTCGGGCGCGAGGTGTTCGGCGTCCCAGGTCCGGTCTGGAGCCCGCTCTCCCAGGTTCCTCTCGAGCTCATCCGGGAGGGGGCGACGTTGATCCGCGGTCCGGACGATCTCCTCCAGGACCTTGAGCTTGCCCAGGTTGGGTTGCGCGACGGCACGGCGCCTCCCGACGGCGTCTCCGAGGCCGCGCGGCAGGCCTGGGACGGGCTGCGGGCACCGACCACGCCGGACGCGCTCGCGGAGGCGATCCGTATCTCGCTCAGCGCGGCGCTCGCGGCCCTCCTCGAGCTCGAGGTGCGCGGTCTGGTGCGCTCGGTGGGCGGGCGCTACGAACGCCGCGTCGGCGACGACGATGGTTGACGGCGCCCCTGCGTGTGCTACAAGTCGGGTCGCCCCAGACCACCAGGAGGATCCCTACGGTCTCCGCTTCCCCCGACCCCACGGGCGCGCAGCCAGCCGACGAGCGGATCATCGAGGCGTTCCTCGACCACCTGCGATTCGAGCGGCACCTCTCGCCGAACACGGTCGAGGCGTACCGCGGCGATCTCGGTGGGCTGGCCCGATTCCAAGGACGCGGGGGCGTGGACCTCCTGGCCATCACCCACGCCGGTCTGAGACGCTGGCTGGCGCAGCTCGCTACGCTCGGCTATGCGAGGACGACGGTCGGCCGAAAGGCGGCCGCCGCGCGGACCTTCTTCGCCTGGGCGTTGCGTCGCGGCCTGATCGAAGCTGATCCGGCCGCGGTCCTCGCGCATCCGGCTGGCGCCTCGCGGCTGCCATCGGTCCTCAAGGCGTCCGAGGCCGAAGCGCTCGCCACCGCCCCGCCTCCCACCGATGCGGTCGGGCTCCGCGATCGGGCGGCTCTCGAGCTCCTCTACGGATCAGGGATCCGCGTGGCCGAACTGTGCGCGCTGGACCTGGGTGACGTCGACCTCGATGGGCGGCGCCTCCGGGTCCTGGGCAAGGGCGGCAAGGAGCGGGTCGTCCCCATCGGCGACTACGCCGCGGAGGCCCTGGAGACCTACCTGGAGCGCGGACGGCAGGTGTTGCTCGCTCCCGCGCAGGCACCGACCGAGGCGATCTTCCTCAACCGTCGCCGGCACCGGATGACGCCGCGGGACGCTCGGGCGATGGTCGAGCGCTACGCCCGCGCTACCATGCAGGGACGGACGGTGAGCCCGCACACGCTGCGGCACTCGTTCGCGACCCACCTGCTTGAGGGAGGCGCCGACATCCGGTCCGTTCAGGAGCTCCTGGGGCACGCGAGCCTCGCGACCACGCAGCGGTACACGCACGTCTCGCGGGGTAGGCTGTTCGATGCGTACCGCCGAAGCCACCCGAGGGCCTGATGCCGACACGCCAAGTCGCCGCCGACGATCCGCACTCCGCCGCAAGGCTCTCGATCGGGGAGCTGTGGAGCACGTTCAAGGCCACCGGGTCCGGGCCCGCCCGGGAGCAGCTCATCGTCCACTACTCGCCGCTCGTGAAGTACGTGGCGAGCCGTGTGGCGACCGGGCTTCCTTCGAGCGTGGAGCAGGCTGACCTCGTCCAGTACGGCATGTTCGGGCTCATGGACGCGATCAACAAGTTCGACCTCGCCCGCGAGATCAAGTTCGAGACCTACGCGATCCCACGCATCCGCGGGGCGATCATCGACGAGCTGCGCTCGCTCGACTGGGTGCCCCGGTCGGTGCGGTTCAAGGCGCGCGAGGTCGAGAAGGCCTACGCCGAGCTGGAGGCGAACCTGAAGCGCGCGCCGTCTGACGCGGAGATCGCGGCGCACCTCGGCGTGAGCCTGCCGGAGCTGCACGAGATCCTGACGCAGATCTCCTTCGTCACGGTCGCCGCGCTCGAAGAGGTCGTGGCCACCGGGGCCGATCGAGGCGAGAGCCTGTCGCTCCTGGACACCCTCGCCGACATGGGCTCGCCAGACCCCACCTCGGGGCTCGAGGGGAGCGAGATGCGCATGATGCTCGCGATGTCGATCAACTCGCTTTCCGAACGCGAGAAGTTCGTCATCACGCTCTACTACTTCGAGGGTCTGACGCTCGCGGAGATCGGGGATGTGCTGGGCGTCACCGAGTCGCGCGTCTGCCAGATCCACACGAAGGCGGTCGGTCAGCTCCGCAACCTGCTGCGCGAGCACGACGCCGAGTGATCTCGCACTGAAGATCGCGCTTCTGTGACGAACGTCATGGTCGCGTCGTCCCGACCACGCCTACCCTGAAGGGGCTGATCTCCGGGCGTCGGGAGGCATGGTGACGCCAACATCGATGCTCGCCGCGACGCTGGTCGCGCTTCGACTCGTTGCAGGATTCCTTGCCCCGGGCCAGCCCGCCTATGGCACCTACGCGTGGCCCGTCCAGGGGCCCGTCATCCGAGGCTTCGAACCGCCGCCAAACCCTTACGCCTCGGGACACCGAGGGATCGACATCGCCGTTCCCTACGGCACCGTCATCGCGGCGCCGCTCGACGGGACGGTCGCGTTCGCCGGTTCGGTCGCGGGGTCGCTCTTCATCTCCATCGACCACCCTGATGGGGTTCGCACGACGTATTCGTGGCTCTCCTCGATCGCGGTGAAGAAAGGCGACGTCGTGACGACGGGCTCGCCGATCGGCGCGACCGGCTGGGGGCACCCCGGGGTCATGCCACCACATCTGCACTTCGGTGCGAAGGTCGGGAGCGACTATCTGGACCCCATGTTGCTCCTCGTGCCGCAGAGCGTGGTGGACATCGTGCACCTG
>VAYJ01000248.1 GCA_005888465.1 Actinomycetota bacterium | reverse complement strand
CCTGCGTGGCGCTCCTGGCGCCAGTGCTGGCCCGGCGTGGGTCGCTCAGCCGGGAGTGGCGCGAGAATCGACGTTCCGTGCTCGCCTCGGCCGTGCTGAGCCCGGGCGCCTACCTTCTCGTGCTCTTCGCCTTCCAGCTCTCCAAGGCCGGCTATGTCGTGGCGGGACGGGAGGTCTCCATCGTGATCTCGGCCCTCATGGGCAGCCTGTGGCTGAAGGAGGGCGCGCTCGGCAAACGCCTCCTTGGCGCAGGCGTGGTCGCCTCCGGAGTCATCTGCGTCGCCCTCGCCCGCTAGCGACAACACAATAGCGACAGACTCAGCTTGA
>VAYJ01000247.1 GCA_005888465.1 Actinomycetota bacterium | reverse complement strand
CTTTCAGGCCGAAGGAGACCGCCTCCGCCTCGTGGCCAAGCACGGCAGGCTGCGGGCCATGTGGCGGCTCGGCGAGACTCTCCAGATCAACCGCGGGACCGTCCTCGGCCGGGCAGTGCTGGACCGGCGGGCAGTCCATGTCCGCGACCTCGCACGCGCCGCCCGACGCGACTTCAAGGAGGCCGCCGTCCTCCAGCGCGCGACGGGCGCGAGGACCGTGCTGTCGACGCCCTTGCTGCGCGGGCGCATCGCGGTCGGCGCCATCGTCATCCGGCGTACCAAGGTCCGCCCCTTCACGGCCAAGCAGATCGCCCTTCTTCGCACTTTCGCAGATCAGGCCGCTATGGCCCTCGAGAACGCGGGCCTTCTCACGGAATTACAGGAAAAGAACCGCGCTCTTGTAGAAGCTCACGCGCAAACTACCGAGGCCCTCGAGCAGCAGACGGCGACCAGCGAGGTTCTCCGGGTGATCAGTAGCTCACCCACCAACCTACAGCCCGTTTTCGACACAATCGCTGAGCATGCGACGCGACTCTGCCATGCGCAGCACGGAGTGGTGCTGAGATTCGATGGTAAGCTCATTCACCTCGTCGCCCTGGCCAACGCAAGCCCGGAGGGTGAGGATGCCCTGCGGCGGTTGTTTCCAACGCCGCCCGGCCGGCACACTGCCGCAAGTCGCGCCATCCTGACGGGAGCCACGATTGATATCCCGGATGTCCAGAACGATCCCGATTACGCGGTCGCCGGGACGGCCCGGACGGCGGGCTACCGAAGCATCGTGGCGGTGCCGATGCTGCGCGACGGGCAGGCAATCGGGACGCTCAACGTCCACGGAGCTGAGGTGGGGCAGTTTACCAAGCACCAGGTACGGCTCCTCGAGACCTTTGCCGACCAGGCTGTCATCGCCATCGAGAACGGGCGCCTGTTCACGGAGCTTGAGGCGCGCAACCGCGAGCTGACCGATACCCTCACTCAGCAGACAGCCACGGCCGAAATCCTCCGCGTCATCAGCAGCTCGCCCACGGACATCCAGCCGGTGCTCGACGCGGTCGCGGAGAGCGCCGCCCGGCTCTGCGAGGCGTCCGACGCTGCCATCTTCCGCCTGGACGGCGACCGACTGCGTCTCGTCGCTCATCGCGGCCCGATTCCCTACGGGCCCATCGGCGAGTACACGATCGCGCTCGTCCGCGGGACGGCTCTGGGTCGAACGATGCTGGAAGCTCGGACCGTGCACATCGGTGACCTGCAAGCCCAGTCTGGCGAGTTTCCCGAGGGAAGCGAAATCGCGCGGCGCATGGGCCATCGCACCACCCTCAACGTCCCTTTGATGCGAGAAGGGGTTGCGATCGGAGCAATCAACGTCCGGCGCACCGAAGTGCGGCTCTTCACGGACCGGCAGATCGCCCTCCTCCAGACCTTCGCCGACCAGGCCGTCATCGCCATCGAGAACGTGCGGCTCTTCACCGAGATCGAGGAAAAGAATCGCGCGCTTACTCACGCCCACGCGCAGGTGACCGAGGCGCTCGAGCAGCAGACGACGACGAGCGGGATCCTCCGCGTGATCAGCAGCTCGCCCACTGACGCTCAGCCAGTATTCGATACGATCGCGGAAAGCGCGGTCAGACTCTGCGATGGCCTCCTGAGTGGTGTGTACAGGTTTGACGGCGACCTGGTTCACTTCGTCGCTCATTACAATTGGACAGACGAGGGGCTCGAAACAGCTCACCGCATGTACCCGAGGGCTCCGAGCCGGGAGACCCAGGTAGCCAGGGCAATCATTGACCGCACCGTCGTCGAGGTGCGCGACTTTGAGAACGACCCGGAAGTTCCCGCGGCGTCTCTCCCACTCGCCCGAGCCTTAGGCTATCGAAGCATTCTGGTGGTCCCGATGCTTCGCGAAGGGAACCCCATCGGGGCGATCGCCGTCGCTCGCGCCGAGCCGGGGTCGTTCTCCGTCAAGCAGATCGAGTTGCTGAGGACATTCGCCGCGCAGGCGGTGATCGCCATCGAGAACGTGCG
>VAYJ01000246.1:1084-4430 GCA_005888465.1 Actinomycetota bacterium | reverse complement strand
ATTGCATCTGGCTGCCAGCGGCCTGGTTGAGCGAGTACATGTAGAGCATCTTGTCCACGCCGCTCATCTGCTGCTCGATCGGCGTGGCGACCGACTGCTCGAGCGTCACCGCGTCGGCCCCCGGGTAGCGCGCGGTGAGGAGGATCTCCGGCGGAGCGATGTTCGGATACAGCGCGATGGGAAGCTGCACCATGGCAACGAGGCCGATGATCACCATGAGGATGGAGATCACCATGGCGACGATGGGCCGGTTGATGAAGAACCTGACCATCGTGGGCCTACTTCGAGGGGCCGGGGCCCGAGGGTGCGCTCGCCTCAGCCCGCACCGTCTGCCCCGGTCGCACGCGATCGGCGCCCTCGACGATGATCCGCTCGCCAGACTTCAAGCCCTTTGCGACGATCCACAGAGAACCGACGCGCGCGTCGACCTGGATGGGCCGGACGTCGACAGTCTCGTCAGCCTTGACGACGGCGACCTGGTGCAGGCCCTGGACATCCTGCACGGCCCGCTGGGGAACGAGGAGCGCGCCTTTCTTCACCTCGACGACCGCCCGTACTTTGGCGTACTGGCCCGGGCGCAGCACGTTGCCGGGATTAGGGAAGACGCCCCGCGCGAGCACGGTGCCGGTGGTCACGTCGACCTGTCGATCGAGGGCAGCGGCCCGGCCTCGGGTGGGATAGACGCCTCCGTCGGCCAGGATCAGCTCCAGCTCGATGTCCCGCGGCGCGCGCGGATCGGCGTCCCATAGGCGGAACACGGCGAGGGCCCGCTGCTCGCTGATGGGGAACTCCGCGTAGATGGGATCGACCTGTGAGACCGTCGTCAGGGGCGTGGCGTCGCTCGGCCCGACGTAGTCCCCGATGTTCGCGACGCGGAAGCCGGCGACCCCCGTGATCGGCGACAACACGCTCGTGTAGCCGAGGTTGAGGCGGGCGTCGTCGAGCGCGGCGCGCGCGGCGGCGATATTGGCTTCCTGGGTCTTCACGTCGGCCTGCGCCTTCTCGAGCGCGGCCCTTGCCTGCGACACGCTGGCCTGCGCGTTCAGCACCGTGGCGCGCGCGGCCGCCACCGCCGCGAGGTTGGCGAGGTTGCTCTGGACCGCATTGTCGAGCTCTTGCTGGCTGACCGACCCGCGCTGGGCGAGCGGCGTGTAGCGGCCGACGTCGAGCTCCGTCTGACGCTGGGTGGCCTCCGCCCGCTTGACCTGGGCCTCGTCCTGGGCCACCGTCGCCATGGCCTGTTCGACCTGCGCCTGACTCGCGCTGACCTGGGCCCTGGCCTGGCTCAGCTGCGACTCCGCCAGGTGGAGCTTGGCGTCGGCCTGATCGGCGGCGGTCTGAAACGGCCGCGGATCGACCTGGAACAGCAGGTCGCCGCTCTTGACGAGCGAGCCCTCCTTGTAGTTCTGGCTCACGAGGTGCCCGCTGACGCGGGCGCGGATCTGCGCGTTGATGTACCCGACCAGCGTGCCCACCCATTCCGCAGAGATCGGCACGTCCTTCTCGACCACCGACTCGATCCTGACCGTGGGTGGCGGCGGCCCGGCGGCTCCGGACCTGTCGCCACAGCCGGCGGTGAGAGCCGCGAGGACGACGATCAGCAGGTCTGCCCGCGAACCCCGCGCAACGCTCACAGCGAAGGCGAGCAGCGAATTCGCCTGCGATGAATGGGCCAAGTTCGTTCTCCTTGCTCGCCGGTGCATCGTCACTCTTCCTCCTGAGATGTCGAGCCTCATCGCGGGAAGTTCGAGCGCCAGCGCGTGCCCGGAATTGCACTCTAGCATACCTGGGCGTGGGGCCCGGGTGCAGCGCCTGACGCGCACCGCCGAGCTGACCGCCGGACGGGCGCTCCTCACTCCGCTCGTACGGCGGGTACGCGAGGCGTGTCGCTTCCCGCGTACAGCCAGCCGTACAGGAGGCGCGTCAGCGATGGCATGAGCACCCACGTGAGCATCATGACAGGGAGGGCGGTAGACAGTGCGGTGCCGGCGAGAAAGGGCAGACGCAAGGGTGGGATGAGATACGAGAGCACGATGATCTGAGGCAGCAGCGCCAGCCACGTCACGAGCGCCATCTTCCACCTGGGCGGCGCTCTCCTCGGCAGCGGCATGTCCGGCAACGCGAACCACGTTTCCAGTCCGGTCTTCACCTGGGCCTGGTCGGCAGCGACACTGTGCGCGTCGCCCTCTTCGAGCTGCGCCGCCACCTCGATCGATTCCTGCCAGGCGCCTGAGGTGCTCCCGGTGCGCGAGAACTCAGCGCGGTTGTTGTGATGCCGGCCGGCTTGGTCGGGTCGCGATGCGCCTGTCGGATTCTTGCGGAAAGGAGCGCGCGGCTTCCGGCGGCCAACCGTTTCGCGGCAACAACGGTGAGGACGACGAACAGGGCAGCGGCGCCGCCCCACCGGGGACGGCAGCCGAAGTGCCGTCGCCGGAAAGTCCGTCGGTGGCGAGGGATCGTGGCGATCCGAACATCCGCCTCCAGGCGCTCCTCATTCCCGCGACCGATACCAACTTCGAAACGGAGCCGTACGGCAGCTTCGACACCCGGGGTATCACGTTGCGGTCAACCCGGGGGTGCCGGACATCAGGTCGACGTCCTGGACTTCTATCTGGTTCTTGCGAAAATCCGCCGCGCGCGACGCCCGGAGGGCGGCGCCGGCATCCCAGTGGACAGACAGAGCAGCGGGCGGGGCCAGCCAGTCGTGGGGCGGCGCGCGCCCATCACCGATCGACGAACAGGAAGGGGCAAGCCCATGAGCGCTCTCGGGTCGTTTCTCGCCGATATCAAGGAGATCCGCCGCCGGGCCCGGCAGCATCTGATTGCCGGCGCCATAACCCCGAACTACGGGGGCAAGGTGGAGGACGCCATCGCCCTCCTGAACCATGCGGTGGCCACCGAGATCGTCTGCGTGCTGCGCTACAAGTTCCACGCGGTGTGTGCGACCGGGCTCGCCAGCGAGGCGGTGAAGGAAGAGTTCGCCCAGCACGCGAAGGAGGAGGCCGAGCATCTCGATCTTCTCGCCGAGCGGATCAACCAGCTCGGCGGCAGGCCGGACCTCAACCCGGACCGAGTCAGCGCCCGCGCCGCCTCCGAGTATGTCGAGGGCGAGAACCTGGTCGACATGATCAAGGAGAACCTGATCGCCGAGCGCATCGCCATCGAGACCTACCGGGACATGGTGCGCTACTTCGGCGACAAGGATTCGACCACGCGCGTGCTGCTCGAGCGGATCCTCGCCCAGGAGGAAGAGCACGCCAACGACATGCACGATCTGCTCGTCAGCCACGAGGGCCCGCCGATGCTGCCTCCCCGCGATCGTGAGTGACCCATCGAGACGTCGCCG
>VAYJ01000246.1:0-1077 GCA_005888465.1 Actinomycetota bacterium | reverse complement strand
CCATTTACCCGGGAGACGGCTATTCAATGCCACGGTAATCCTCGGTGAAGTGACGGGCGTGGACGTGAATCACCGGTCCGTCTTTGTCGACGTCGCTGATCGAAGACAAGTGCCGGTGTGGTACGATTACCTCGTTCTCGCGACAGGCGCACGACACAGCTACTTTGGCCACGACGAGTTCGAGAAGTTCGCGCCGGGATTGAAGAGCCTGGCGGATGCCGTCGCGGCACGGAACAAGGTTCTCCAGGCATTCGAGCAAGCAGAGGCCGAGGAAGATCCCAGTCGTCATCGTGACCTCCTGACCTTCGTGCTGGTCGGGGCCGGCGCCACCGGCGTCGAGATGGCGGGCGCGCTCGCGGGGTTGGTTCGTCACACACTGCGGTCGGAGTTCCGTCGCGTTGATCCCTCGTCGGCACGGATCGTCCTGGTCGATATGGCCAATCGGGTCTTGGGCACTTTTTATCGCTTGCCGCAAACGCCGGAATGTCATGACGCACCCAATTCCACGCCGGACTCTCGGGTGAACGGCGGCGACATGATGCTCCGGTCCGTGTTGGTCGATGAGAGGCCCCGGCCATGAGCGACGCGCTTCCTGTCGTGTACCTGGCGAGGCACGGTGAGACCGCCTGGACCATCTCTCGCCAGCACACGGGCGTGACGGACCTCCCGCTGACCCCGCAGGGTGAAGTCGAGGCGGGCAGGCTCGGAGAGCGGCTCGAGGGATTGGCGTTCGCCGGGGTGCTCACGAGCCCCCTGCAGCGGGCGGTCCGCACGTGCGAGCTGGCCGGCTTTGCCTCCGCGGCCGAAGTCGAGCCTGACCTGCTCGAATGGAACTACGGTACGTACGAAGGGCGCACCAGCGCCGACATCCGCGCCGAGCGCCCTGACTGGCAGTTGTTCCGCGACGGCTGCCCGGGAGGGGAGTCGCCGGACCAGGTCGGAGCGCGGGCCGACCGGGTGGTACGCCGGGTGCGAGCAATCGGGGGAGACGTGCTGCTCTTCTCGAGCGGACACGTTCTCCGAGTGTTCGCGGCGCGCTGGCTCGGGCTCGAACCGGGGGCGGGCAGGTACTTCCTG
>VAYJ01000250.1:3609-6196 GCA_005888465.1 Actinomycetota bacterium | reverse complement strand
CGATGTCACGTGGCACAAGGTGGCCGGCCACAGCGGCCATCCTTTAAATGACCGCGCGGATGCCCTCGCTCGCGCCGCCATCCCGGCGCGCTGACTCCTGTATCTCCTCGCGGACGTTGACGACTCGCGAGGCCAAGACTAGCCTAGGCGCATGAGCGATACCCCCGCGCAGATCCGCCGCTGGACCCGGCTCGAGTACGGGCGGCTGATCGAGAAACACGTTTTCCGTCCCGACGAGCGTCTCGAATTGCTCGGTGGTGAGCTCGTCGTCCGCGAGCCGCACGGTGATCCGCACACGCTGGCCGTCGAGCTCGTGAATGAGGCGCTCGTGGCCGCCTTCGGGCCGGAGTGGCGCGTCCGCGTCCAGCTCCCCGTTGCCCTGGACGAAGAATCGGAACCCGAGCCCGACGTGTCCGTGGCAGCTGGGCGCGCACGTGATCGGAGAGAGCCCAAACCGTCGCGGCTCGCCCTCATCGTCGAGATCGCCGACTCGAGTCTTGCCCTCGACCGCGAGCACAAAGGCAGCCTCTACGCGAGGGCGGACGTTCCTGACTACTGGATCGTCAACCTCGTGGATCGCGTCCTCGAGGTCTACCGCGAGCCCGTCGCGGACGTCACCGCACCATTCGCCTGGGGGTACCGCGTGGTGCGGAGGCTTCACGCAGAGGAGAGCATCGCGCCCCTCGCCGCGCCCACCGCCAACATCACTGTCGCCGACCTGCTGCCGTAGCCGCGGCCAAGGGCCGCGCCCTACCCGTGATGCTCTCGAGCCTTCACCACGAGTTCTTGCGCCACTGTGAGGTCGAGAAGCGGCTGGCGGCCCAGACCGTCACGGCCTACCGTAGTGACTTCCTGGGTGTCTCCTTCGGTCGACATTGACCGCTTCGAGAGGCAGGGTTAGTCTTCGGGCGATGGACGGGAACGCTGCACGCACCAAACGATGGAGACGACTCGAGTACGAGCGCCTCGTCGATCTCGGCGCCTTTCCGCCCGGTGACCGGCTCGAATTGGTCGCGGGCGAGTTGCTGGTTCGCGAGCCGCAAGGCTCTCCTCATGCCACCGCGATCCGTTCGGCCCAGGAGGCTCTGCGCGCGGCCCTCGGCCCGGGCTGGGAGATCCGAACCCAGATGCCCGTCGCGCTGGACGACGAGTCCGAGCCCGAGCCCGACGTGACGGTGGTGCCCGGCAGTTTTCGCGACTACAGCGGCACCCATCCCTCTCGACCCGCGCTCCTGATCGAGGTTGCCGAGTCGAGGCTCGCCTTCGACCGCGAGGAGAAGGGGAGCCTCTACGCGCGTGCCGGCGTCCCAGATTACTGGATCGTGAACCTCCTCGACCGCGTCCTCGAGGTCTACCGCGAGGCAAGTCCGGACATTCGCGCCCGGCATGGGTGGAGCTACCGCGCGGCGCTGAGCCTCGGCCCGAAAGAACACATTGCTCCGCTCGCCGTTCCGTCCGCGCGTATTCTCGTCGCCGACCTGCTCCCCTAGCGTGTTCCCTCTCCCCTCAGGGGAGAGGGCCAGGGTGAGGGGTGGTCCTCGCAAGTGCTATACTTCGCTTCTCTTCCCCACGCTCTTTGATTCGCGCCAGAGAAGGCTGGATGGTCGCCGGCGTGAGGCAACTCACGCGGGAGGAAAGTCCGGGCTCCGCAGGGCAGGGTGCTGGCTAACGGCCAGGGGGGGCAACCCCACGGACCAGTGCCACAGAAAGCAAACCGCCGTCTCGGAAACGGGGCGGTAAGGGTGAAACGGTGAGGTAAGAGCTCACCAGCGGCGTGGGTGACCACGCCGGCTCGGTAAACCCCACTCGGAGCAAGGCCAAATAGGAGAGCAATCCCGGTCTCACGATCGGGTGAAGCGCGGCCCGCGTGGCGCTCTCGGGTAAGGCCGCTGGAGGCGCCGGGCAACCGGCGTCGTAGAGAAATGACCGTCTCCCTGGGCATTCCCCAGGTGACAGGACCCGGCTTACAGGCCCTCTCTGGCGTGATTTATATCTTTCGCGCCCTTAGCCTGCAAAAGTTATTGGGACCCCCCGGGGGGGTAGATTGGCCTTCACACTGTTGGACTGCGCACGCAGCTCACGCACTAGCCGGCGGGAGGCTGGCGACGAGGTTGCGGCAATCAGTTCGCTCCACGTATCCTCCACGCTGACCGTGAGCCTTTCGAGCTTCACGTCCCCGCTGCGGAGGAAATAAGAGATAACTTCTCCCAGGTGCCCGAACAGCAACGCATGGGCCAATCGCTGGCCTCCGATCTCGAAGGTAGGCATGTGGTCCCACGTCGTTGGAGCCAGCCGCAGACGGTTCGCCTGCACGGCCGGCCGTATGCGTATGGGATCGAGGATCGTGCTATCAAGGTCACGCAGTATGATACGCGAGGGCACACCGTCGCGAAGAGCGACGTACACGTTCTGCAGGTGCGGCTCGAACGCCATTCCCCAGCGGGCATAGAAGTTGACCGGGCCCCGCATGAGGACGCGACAATAGGCGCGGAAGAATTCATACGCCTGCTGCGGTCGGCGCAAGCTCAGCAGTGTGCGCGCCTGCTGGGGACCGGACCAGAGGTTCAACGCCGGGACAACCGTTTCT
>VAYJ01000250.1:3014-3521 GCA_005888465.1 Actinomycetota bacterium | reverse complement strand
GAAATCGAGGGTGCTCTCGCCGCTGGCCCCGAGCACTATCCGAGCTAGAGCCGAAATGGCCGGCGCGTTCGCCCAGTTGAGCGGGTACAGCAGTCTGTTTTCACTAGTGAGAGTCGCGTCGATCGGAAGCTTCACGTCGAACCCGGTCGCCACGATCCGGCATGTCCGCTGCGACGCCAGGGGCACGGCCTTGAGCCGCTCGTCAAGGATCGTCATCCACCGCTGCTTCAGCAGCTCGCGCACGATCGGTGAGAGCTTGAGCTGCCACGGGTGCAGAGGGATCACGAGGTCTGCGCCGCGCGCGAGGGAAAGGCCGGCCCACTCGTCGAAGCAGGCCTGCTGATCATCGAAATCGGCGGAGTTGAAGCGGCCAGGCCGGACGGCGGCCAACGCCAGATCGACCGCGTCCCGACACAGGTTGGAGCATTCGACCACGTCCTCGAGGGAAGGCCCTATCCTGAGCGCGGGAAAGGGATAGTGGGTATGTCCCTGATATACTGGCTCGAT
>VAYJ01000250.1:0-2967 GCA_005888465.1 Actinomycetota bacterium | reverse complement strand
TGAAATCCGCAACCAATGACTCGAAGTGACGGATGATTTCTGTGGCTTCCAGACCTCGGCGAAGGGCCTTCAGGAAGGTCTGAGGAGTGCGTACGGTCCGCCGTTTGCCAGCTTCGATCGTCCACGGGAGGCCTGTAACCTCGAGACCTCGAAAGGGAAGCGAACAGTTCACGGGCGCCCGAAGCGTCGGCTTTCGGCCGAGACGGAATGACCATCGGCCAGCGGCATCGCGTCGAAGCTCCGAATGCGGCGCATGGTCTTCTCTATAGATGGCCTGAAGCAGCCGCGATACTGCGATCAGAAAAGCATCGTCGTAGGCACGGACGAACGTGACTCGCTTGATTCGGTTCTCGCGAGCCCATCGCCTGACATCCCTGAGGGTCACGCCTCGCCTTTCGCATCTGGCGCTCTGGAATCGATCGTCGCGTCTTGGCGGTTGACGACCGACGCTAAAGCGTGCCTGGCGGGCCGTCTCGCAGGCCACGCGCGCCCGAGTCCTCACAAGAGAGTCCTCACAAGAGTCGGTGGAGTCATCGCCATGCGGATGGCTTCACATGCAGAAGGGGCGGGAGAATATCTCAACTGTTCGACACAACCCTCCACTCGCGGTGCTCGGGCCAACGAGCGCCGGAATGGAAAGCGGCTCACACTGACTCAAAGACGTTTCGTTCCATTTCTTCGTTCGTGATGGCGTTGAAGTCGCTCAAGCGCTCCCGCATGAGCTGCTTCACCTGCACGGCCTGGCCGTTCCTTGCGAACTCCTCGATCAAGGCTGCGGTGTACGCGATATGACGGGTTTCGTCCAGCAACAAGGTATCGAGCATGCGTACCAGCGTCGGTCCGCTGGACAGTGAGCCAGAAGCATCGGCCGTTGGAGCAGATGATGAACCCGCGTCCGGATCTCGGCGATGTTCATCTGGATGAGCTCATCGACCGTGATTGGATGGGCGTACGGTGAGCCGTCCTGGGGCAGCAGTGAGCTTTGACGAGTATAGCCTGGCGACAGGGTGGTGAGCTGCGCGTGGAATTCTTCGTCGACCGCGCCGGGGAAGACGAGGTCGAGCATCGCGATATATGCCCGGGAGTGGCGAGATTCATCGATCGCGTGCTGCCTAATTTGCCACGCAATGCGGGCGTCGGGGGTGCACGCCGCCAGGTCCCACAGGTGTTCCGCGCCCTCGCCTTCGCGCTGCGCATTCGTCATGAGCGAGGTGGCCAGCCAGTACGGGTCAGTGGCAGCGTCTCGGTAGATGTCGCCATAACCCCTGGCCCCAAACGGGGGCGGAGATTTCTTACAGGCCGAGATCAGCGCCTGGCGGTAGTGAGGGCACGCATCCCCGGCGTGGTCCCGCAGGGCTTTCACTGTCAACTCGGCCACGATATTCATTCGTCCCCTTCGCGCTGACCGTTCGCCGTGCCGCCCCCAACCACACCTCCGATACTGTTACCTCTGCTCGCTTGTCCCCTCGATTCCTAGCATCGTGGCGGTGACGGGAGGCCGCCGGAGACGCTCATAAGAGCGTTCCGAAGAGTGGACCGCATGCCTTCTACAGCGAATCCGTCAGGACGGTTGTCTTGAATGGCGCATTCAGCGCCACAAACCAGATGTTGCTCTTTGGCAATTTCTTGCTGAACTCTGCGAGCCCCTTGTAGTCGATCTCCAGGTTCTTCTTCTTCACTTGACCGACCACACGGCGACCTTTGGCGATACCTTAAACGAAATCTTGCCCTTCTTCATCAGCGTGCCTCCATGTCTGGTCGGGTTACTGCGCGGGAAGACTGGTTCCCGCTCCATGACACGGCGGTAACCTAGGGTACCGACTACACCTTGTCAAGGGGCCCAGGTCGGGGAATCCACGACGTGCGTTTCCGGCAAAGACCGCATAGAATGGGCCATCGAAAGAGGGCCAACCATCCCGTTCCGATGCGTCGTAGCGGATACGATGGTGGAAGGTCGAGAGCGGATAGTTGCGAGGAGCCTTTCCGGAGTGCTGGAAAACCGTACCCACCGCTGACACGAGGCCTGCCATGACTGAGCCGACAAGAGCTCGATCCGCCAAAGAAGCCGAGCTCTTGGAGCGCGCCCAGAGATGGCTGCCCGGTGGCGTACTGGGCACGGCGCGCTACGCAGCCGACGTTGCCTTTGTAGCCAAGCGCGGCAAAGGCTCCAAGATCTACGATGTGAGCGGGCGCGAGTACATTGACTACGTGCTAGCGTCGGGTCCGCTCATTCTCGGCCACGCGCATCCAGCCGTGGTCGCCGCTGTACGCGAGCAGATCGAGGCCGGCAGCACGTTCTTCATGGTGAATGAGCCCATCATCCAGCTGGCGGAGGAGATTTGTCAGGCGATACCCTGCGCCGAACAGGTGCGCTTCACCTCTTCGGGCTCGGAGGCGACCTTCTTCGCTCTGCGAGTAGCCCGCACGTATCGCCAGCGTGACAAAATCCTCAAGTTCGAGGGCGGCTATCATGGCGCCCATGACTACGGGATGATGGGTTGGGCGCCGCGCTCACCCAAAGCCTTCCCCGCGCCGATGCCTGACTCCTCGGGCATCCCTCACTCCATCGAGGCCGACGTGCTGATCGCGCCATTCAACGACCTCGGCACGGTGGAGGGCATCATCGCAACCCACGCCGACGAGCTGGCCGCGGTCATCGTTGAGCCGTTTCAACGACTCGTCCGGCCCCAGCCCGGCTTCTTGCGAGGGCTGCGGGAGATCACCCGCCATTATGGGGTGCTCCTTATTTTTGATGAGATGGTCACGGGGTTTCGACTGGCTTACGGTGGCGCTCAGCAGTACTACGGGGTCGTACCCGACCTCGCTGCCATCGGCAAGATTGTGGGCGGCGGCTATCCGCTGGCCGCGGTGTGTGGCGCCGAGGAGTTGATGCGCCCCTTCGATCCGCAGTATGATGGCACTGGGGATTTCATCCCTCAATCCGGTACGTTGAACGGCAATCCTATC
>VAYJ01000245.1:3264-3752 GCA_005888465.1 Actinomycetota bacterium | reverse complement strand
CATGTTCGCGACGGGTGCGGTAGAGCTGCCGTTCTTCTCGGCGACGACGGAGACGATCTCGATCCCGACGGGCGTGCTGTTCTTCAACTGGCTCGCGACGCTCCGCGGCGGCCACATCCGCTTCGAACCCCCGATGCTCTTCGCGCTCGGTTTCATCGCTATGTTTCTGATCGGGGGGATCGATGGCGTCTGGACGGCCGCGCCCGCCGTCGACTTCGCGCTCACCGACACGTACTGGGTGGTGTCCCACATCCACTATGTGCTCTTCGGTGGCACGGTCTTCGGGATCGTGGCCGGCGTCTACTACTGGTTCCCGAAGATGTTCGGTCGGATGCTCGATCGCCGGCTCGGGATCTGGCAGTTCTGGATCCAGCTCGTCGGGTTCAATATGACCTTCTTCCCGATGCACCTCCTTGGCCTGCGCGGCATGCCCAGGCGCATCGCCGACTATGCGCCGGACCGTGGGTGGAGCTTCCTCAACCTGCTGT
>VAYJ01000245.1:0-3236 GCA_005888465.1 Actinomycetota bacterium | reverse complement strand
CGCTTCGCAAGCCTCGCTCGGCACCGGACGACCCATGGGGCGGCAACACGCTGGAGTGGGCGACATCCTCGCCGCCGCCGGTCCACAACTTTGACCGGCTGCCGCCGATCACCTCGGAGCGGCCCGTGCGAGATCTTCGTCTGGCACGAGGGGAGGCGGGATGAGCCAGGCCGCCGCCGTGCCGGTCGAATCCCGACGCCGAGGCCCGACCCCGACCCCGATCCTCGGCATGGTGCTCTTCGTCGCATCCGAGGCCATGTTCTTCGCGGCGCTGTTCGGCGCGTACTTCACGGTTTACGCCCAGGCGCCGGTGTGGCCGCCCCTGTCGGTTCCGATCCCGGACCTGCCCATTCCGACGATCCTCACGGTCATCCTGGTCTCGAGCAGCGTCGTGTTGCAGACGGGCGTCCGAGCCGCTCGGCGTGGGGATACCCGCGTGCTGACGAGGCGGCTTGCCGTGACCGTCGGCATGGGCGTCGCGTTCCTGGGGCTCCAGGGGTACGACTACTCGCGGCTCACCTTCGGGATCCGGGACGGCATCTATCCGAGCCTGTTCTACGTCATGACCGGCCTGCACATGGCGCACGTAATGGGCGGAGTCGTGTTCCTCTGGGTCGTCCTGCAGCAAGCGCGCAGCGGGCAGCTTTCCCTGCGACGGCACGAGCCGGTGGAGGCCGCGGCGATCTACTGGCACTTCGTCGACATCGTGTGGCTGGGCCTGTTCACGGCCTTCTACCTCCTCACGCAGAGTGGGTGATCCGGCGTGAGGATCACCTCCCGCGTGGCGCTGGGGCTCGGCATCTTCGTGCTCGCGGCGGGGCTGGTGCTCTGGTTCACGGCGCACGAGCGCACCGGGGCTCCTCTGCTCGTGATCCTCTCCGTCGGCTTTTTCTACATCGCCCGCGTCCTGCAGGGTGGATCCGGTCACGAGGGGGAGGGCCCGGCGCCCGACGCCGCCCATGGCGAGGAGGAGGCCGGGGAAGAGGAGATCTCCCCCACGATCTGGCCGTTCGGCTTCTCCGTGGCCGCGGTCGTCCTGGTCCTCGGGGTGGTGCTCACCCGGTGGCTGCTCGTCGCGGGCGTCGTGCTCGTCGCCGCCTGCGGTGTGGGGTGGTACCGCGACCTTCGCGGCCAGCACGCCCACCACGGCGAGACCGGAGAGGTCAGCCCCTGAGCGCCAGGACGATCGTGAGCAACACGGCGGCTGCGATCACGGCGAGAAGGAGCGTCGCGTGATACTGGGTTCGGCTCGGGGCGGGCAGGCCGGCAGGGTTGCAATCGCGGCAGACCGAGGCGCCCCAGGGAACGACCCGTCCACACCGGATGCAGCGATCGTCGGAGTCCCTCACGGCACGATTCTAGGTCGCCCTGCCACGGCTGGGATACTGGTCGCGATGCAGGCTGAACCGTCGTCGCCCGATGGCGGCGCGATCGCCGAGTCCTTCCGCCGCCGGGTGGATGACGAGGTCGAGCGTGAACTGGCGGCCCGCCGGGATCAGGTGGCCACGTTGGCGCCCGAGGCCCTCGCCCTGATCGACGAGATCGCGCGACTGTTCCGCGCCGGGGGCAAACGCCTGCGTCCCCTCTTTTGTTTCTGGGGACATCTCGGCGGCGGCGGGGTCGACGGCCCCGAGATCGTCCGCGCCGGCGCTGGCGTCGAGGTCCTTCACGTGTCGGCGCTCATGCACGACGACGTCATGGACCGCGCTCACCTGCGCCGCGGAGCCCCGCCCAGCTTCCGCTTGCTGGCGGGGCCCGGCGCGGACCGGGAGTCCTTCGGGCAGGCCGCGGCGATCCTCGCGGGCGACCTGGCGCATGCGCTCGCCGATGAGCTGCTCACCGAATGCGGGTTCGCTCCGGAGCGGGTCGTCCGAGCGTTCGGCCACTTCCATGAGATGCGGGTCCAGGCGGTGAGCGGGCAGTTCCTGGACCTCGTGTCCGCGCGCGAACGAATCGGCTACGACCCCTCGGCGGGCGCGGCTCGAGCTCGGCGCGTGGCGGGACTCAAGTCCGGGTCGTATTCGGTGACGGGGCCGCTGCTCGTCGGGGCCACCCTCGCCGGCGCACCCCCCGAGGTGCTGAACGGCTTGGCGGCTTACGGGCGGCCGCTCGGCGAGGCCTTCCAGCTTCGAGACGACGTCCTCGGCACCTTCGGGGACCCCGCCGTCACGGGCAAGGATCGCGACACCGACATCCTCGAAGGCAAGCACACGATGCTCGTGGCCAAGTCGCGCGAGCTCGGCGACGACTCGGCCCGGCGGGTGCTGGACGAGCGGCTCGGCCGCCGGGACCTCCCAGCCGAGGAGATCGAGGAAGTTCGGACGATCATGCGCGTGTCCGGGGCGCTCGAGTCGACGCTCGAGTTGGTTCGCGAGCTGGCCGAGCTGGCGACCGCGCAGCTCGCGCAGGTGCCCCTCGCACCTGCGGCGTCGGCCGCCCTGGCGGAGCTGGCCGATCAGGTCGCGTTCCGCGACGAGTAAGGGCGGTTTGCTGGGTCCCGGGCTCGCGCATACGATTGACTTCGTGAATCGCTTCACAAAGTCCTCTCGATAGCGGGGCGACCGTCACGACCGCTCCCATCGAGACCGACGTCCTGGTGGTCGGGGCCGGCCCCGGCGGCTCGGCCACCGCCTACCACCTGGCCAAACACGGCCTGGACGTCCTGCTCGTCGACAAGGCGACGTTCCCCCGCGAGAAGGTCTGCGGTGACGGTTTCACGCCGCGCGGGGTCCGGGCCATTCGCCGCATGGGCGTCGACCCGGAGGAGCCCGGGTTCGTGCGGAGGCGGGCTGATCGTCGACCTCCGGTGGCCGAAGTTGTCAAGCTTCCCGTCCTTCGGCGTCGTGCGGACGCGCTTGGACTTCGACAATCTCCTGGTAGGGCGCGCCGTCAAGGCCGGCGCCGTGTTCCGGCCAGGCGTGGAAGCCCGGGCGCCGATCGTTCGCGACGGTTGGGTTGGCGGTGCGGTCACGGGTGCGAACGGTGACGCCCGCGACGTTCGGGCGCGCTACGTCGTGGCCGCGGACGGCGCGGCCAGCCGGTTCGCCGCTCAGGCGGGCGTGCGTCGGGACACAGCCCGTCCGCTGGGGATCGCCGCCCGGCGCTACTACCGAACGCCCCGGCCACAGCTGCCGCTCTTCGAGTCCTTTCTGAACCTCTGGGACGGGGACAAGCTCATGCCCGGATACGGCTGGATCTTCCCGGTCGGAGATGGGCTGGTGAATGTCGGCGCGGGC
>VAYJ01000029.1 GCA_005888465.1 Actinomycetota bacterium | reverse complement strand
GGGGATGACGAACTCTCGCAGCCTGGAGGGGGCGGCGACGGCCTGCGACGCGCTCACGAGCACCGCGACTCCGACCGCGATCACCACCATGACCATCGTGGATATGACGCTGCCACGCCCCCTCTTCGCCTCGCGCATACCGTTCCCCTTCCTCGGTGAGTGCGTCTTTTCGTACCCTGTGGAACGCGGAACTACCCCTCGGAGTACGGGCGAGGAGCCGGGTCAGCTTGGAAAGGATGGGAACTCCCTCGGGTCAGGGGATGGTCCAGCCGGGGCATCGGCTGGGCGCGACCGGCCCGGGGACCTCGCGCAGGGACTCCAGTGAGTCCCGGACGTCGTCGAACGTTTCCCAGGCGATGAACGGCACGCCGTCGGCCCGGCAGATCTCGGGCAGGTGCTTCTTCGCGAAGACGACGTCGGCGAAGAGCGCGCCGTAGCGGTCGGTGTGGCCCTCGCCGACGAACGCAACCGGACCGTTCGCGCGCGAGCGCTGCACGATCTGCATCTTGCACGTCCCGCAGCCCACGCACTCGGGATGCGCGTTGCCGAATCGGAATCCCGTCGCCGGCCCACCCGGCAGGGGCTCGTTGGTGAGCACCCGCAGCCCGTCGACCCCCGCCGTGCGAAGCATGGGTTCGACGTAAAAGCCCATCCCGTCGCTCGCGACGACCGGCTCGATGCCGGACTCGCGCGCCCACTCGACGAACGGCGCAAACGACGGCTCGATCGGGTAGCGATCGACGGCGAACCGGAGCAGCTCGTCCCGCGTCCCTGACAGGAGCGCAGCCTGCCGTGTAAGGCATTCGCGAGAGCCGATCTCGCCGCGCCGGAACTCGAGGTCGATGTCCCACCAGGCGGCAGGCGCGAACGCCTGCAGGAGCTCCTCGGAGACGTCCTGCTCACAGATCGTCCCGTCGAAGTCGACGACGATCGAGGTGACGATCGGGGCTCGGCCGCTCATGGCGGACTAGGGTGGCGGATCGAAGCAGGGGCGGGCAACCCGCAGATCAGACGAGAGCGCGGACGTGAGCGTCGTGCGGCTGACGCTGCCGCTGCGGCTCACGCCTGGGCGTGAGCGCGGTGGCGATGCGAAGCACGTGGTCCGCCGCGAGGCGATCGGGGCCGTGCTTGATGTAAGCGGGGAGGTCGGCGGCTTCCAGGATCATGACGTTGCCCATGTCGATCGGGCCATCGGGGAGCGAGGTCGAGGTGAGGGCGACGAGGGACTGCACCGGCGACTTCACTCCGTGCTCGGCAAGGATGCGCTTGGTCTCGGCCACGCGGGTGCTGCCGTCGCCGACGACATCGGCGACCGTGCGGCCGTTGTAGGTGAGCCATCCGGCCTTCGTGAAGCGGTAGCGGCCGGGCTGGGCGTTCAGCGTGACGACGTAGGTGCCGCTTGGACCCATCACCACGAAGTCGGCCGTGCGGCGCCGCAGCGGGACGTTCAGCATGACGCGGTAGCCGTACCGCTCGAGCGTCGCCAGGAGTTGTCCGACGCGAACCTCGCGGCCCTTCGCGCTCGGCTGACGACGCACGGTGACGCGGTCCACGACCGGGATGGCGGCGGCCAAGCCCAGGGAGACCGGCCACATGGGAGGGTTCAAGGCCACCGCGGCCGCGCCCAAGCCCGCCAGCCCCAAGCCGACCCCGAGACGCAGCCGGCGGGGTCGGTGGGAGGAGGGAGGTGCAGAGCGGGCGGTCATCACGTGGCGAGCCTAGGTGACCGCGGGGAGCTACGACAATCGGGCGAAGGGACACATTTCGTCACCATCTTCTGGCCTAGTCGATACCCAGGAAGCGTGCCCGGGGAACCCCCCACGCGAACCCGGCGTCCAACCACCCGATTCCTGGACCGAAGGAGGTCACGATGATCCGTCGGGTGTTGGCGGCGCTCGCTGGCGCGGGCGCGATCTTGATCGCTGGGAGCGGGGTCGCCTCGGCGTGCGGCGGGCTCGTGGCCCCGGGACACGCGGAGGTGCTCCAGAAGGCGACGACGCTCGCGGCCTGGCACGGCGGGTACGAGCACTACGTCACCGGGTTCGTGTTCGCGGGTTCGGCGAACGACTTCGGCTACATCGTCCCGCTTCCGGGCGTGCCCGTGCAGATCGAGAAGGCGGGCGGCTGGACCCTCGAGCGCCTCGAGCGCGAGGTCAACCCGCCTCCTCCTGTCGCCTTCGAGGCGGCGGCCGCCAGGGAAGGTGACGTGCAGGTGCTCCAGCGCGTGACGGTAGACGCTTTGGACATCACGGTGGTGCGCGGCGGCGGCCCAGATGTGGCCAGGGGGGCGGGGGCCAATGGCTTCGATCTCTCGGCCGATGCACCAACCGTCCTCGGTGCCTACAGCTCGAGCGGTGCGGTCTTCGCCCTCGCCACGTTCAACCAGGGAAGCGCAGCTCGTGAAGGGCTCTTCGAGGGGCAGGGCACCGTCGTGCACTTCGTCATCCCGACGAAGGCCCCGTGGATCCCGCTTCGGATCCTCGCCCTCGGCAAGGTGGCCGCGGAGCCGGTGAACGCCGATCTGTTCGTGCTCACCGACGACCACCCGTGGTTCGCACCGGGCCTGACGGACATGGCGGGACTGCGCGTGGTGCGAAGCGAGCCCGCTTCCGCGTCGCTGCTCTCGGACCTGCGCTCCGACCGCGGGATGGGGTGGCTCCCGCGAAACGGCATGTGGTTCACGGCGATGCGCCTGGACACGGCGGCGGGAACGATCATCAGCGATCTCTCGATCGACGGGGGGGTTCCGGCTGGGGAGATCCCGCCGGTGCGGCCCGTCACGTCCTTGTGGGTCTGGGGGTTGAGCGCATTGGTCGCCACCACGGGCATCGTGGCCATCTGGCTCCTCTGGCGACCGAGCGCTCCCCCCCTTGGCCTCGCGGCGTGACGGGTCGTGTTCCAACGCGCCTCATGAACGCGGCAGCGGGGGCGCGCGTTTCCGAAGTCCGCCAAAGCTGGAGCGCCGACGCTGCCATCGGAGCGCGCCGGTATACTCGGGCGCGGTGGCCGTGCTGGGTGGGGAGCTAGCGGTGCCCTGTACCCGCAATCCGCTCTAGCGGGACCGATCCCCGCCCGCGGCACGCATGGTCCGGGAACGCCCCGGGAACGGCAGCGTTGAAGGCCGGGTCCCGCGCGACGCCAACCTGCGAACCCCGTCAGGACCGGAAGGTAGCAGCGGTAAGCGGGCGGTGGCGGGTGCCGCGGGGTCGCCTGACCGGAGCTGGCGGCCCGTCGAGCGACCGAGTCGTGCGGTGTCAACGGCGGGTGCGCGGCCACCGCTTTTGTACCCGCGCCACGGGCAACGAAGGGAAGGCACGCGTGACCGACGACGTCGCTCTGTACCGCAAGTACCGCCCGCAGTCGCCCGACCAGGTGATCGGCCAGGAGCACGTCATCCGCGCGCTGGTGGGGGCCGTTCGCGAGGAGCGGCTGTCGCACGCGTTCCTCTTCTGCGGACCGCGGGGAACGGGGAAGACCTCGACCGCGCGCATCCTCGCGAAGATGGTGAACTGCGAGCACGGTCCCACCGCCGAGCCGTGCGGGGTCTGCGACCAGTGCGTTGCCATCCGGGAGGGCACGCATCTAGACGTGGCGGAGATCGACGCGGCGTCTCACGGTGGCGTGGACGACGCCAGGGAGCTTCGCGAACGAGCGCCGACCGCCCCCGCGCAGGGCCGCGAGAAGGTCTACATCATCGACGAGGCGCAGCGGCTCTCACGGGAGGCGTTCGATGCCCTGCTGAAGATCTTCGAAGAGCCGCCCCCGGGCGTGCGATTCGTTCTGGCCACCACCGAGCCGCACAAGATGCCCGCGACCATCGTCGGGCGTTGCCAGCGGTTTGACTTCCGCCGGGTCTCGACCGATGCGGTGGCGGATCATCTCGAGCGGGTCGCGAAGGAGGAGGGCGTCACGGTCTCGCGCGACGCCGCCGAGGCGCTCGCGCGACAGGGCGAAGGATCCGTGCGCGATGCCTTGTCGCTCTTGGACCAGAGCGTCGTGCTCGGGGGCGGGACGGTCTCGATCGAGACCGTCCGGATGCTGGTCGGCGCGCCCCGGACGGACCTGCAGTTCGAGCTGGCCGACGCACTGGCCGTCGGCGACGCTCGCGGGGTCTTCGAGCTCGTGAACGGCCTGGTCCAGGAGGGCCAGGACCTCCGACACGTGACCGGGCAGATCCTCGCCCACGTGCGTGACCTGCTGCTCGTTCGTTCGGCCCCGGACGAGCCGGGCGCACTGGATGCGCCGCCTGACCGGCGTGAGCGGCTGGGCGCGCAGGCGGCGAAGTTCAGCGTCGGCGAGCTGTCACGGATCCTCTCGCTTCTGCTCGCCGCGCAGACGGACATGCGTTGGACAACGTCGCCCCGGCTCACCCTCGAGCTCGCGCTCGTTCGCTCGGCGATCCCGGAGGCCGATCCCAGCCCGGGCGGGCTCGGCGCGCGCATGGAGCGACTCGAGCGACTGGCTGGCATTGACGTCGGCGACGTCGCCTCCGCGGGCCAGCTCCCGCAGGTCGGCGACGTCGCCTCCGCGGGCCAGTCCCCGCCCAACCCCCGCTCCGGCGACGCCGCCTCCCCGGAGGTCGCCGCACCTTCAGCTGCTCATGCGCCGGATGCTGGCTCGATCGATCTGCACACGATCCGTCGGTCGTGGCTGCAGGTGCTCGAGCGGCTGGCCGACCGTCGCCAGATGATCCTTCGAGCGAACCTCGAGTCGGTCACGGCGTCCGCATTCGACGGCGAGACCCTCGAGCTCGCCTTTCCGCCGGGTCGCAAGTTCGCCGTTCAGAAGGTCCAGTCGAAGGAGGAGGACCTCCGGGCCGTGTTCGGTGAGGTCTTCGGCACGACGCCCCGCATCGTGTGCGTCCTGCGGGAGTCGATCGGCGGAGTGGTCGAGGTCGAGGACGACGAGCCGCCGCCCTCGCGCGAGGACGCCGTCGCGCGCTTGCAGGAAGCGCTCGGCGCCCAGGTCGAGGAGGTAGCCGAGATCCCCGATGTCGCGCTCGACGTCGAGGCGCCGTAGGTGTTCGAAGGACCGATCCAGGATCTGATCGACGAGCTCTCCCGGCTGCCCGGGATCGGGCCGAAGTCGGCGCAGCGACTTGCCTTCTACATCGTCAAGGCTCCCGCCGAGGATGCCCGGCGGCTGTCGGAGGCGTTGGTCGCGGCCAAGGACAAGGTGCGGTTCTGTACGGAGTGCTTCGCCGTCTCGGAGGGCGATCGGTGCCGGATCTGCCGCGACCCCGGCCGCGACCCCACGGTCATCTGCGTCGTCGAGGAGTCGAAGGATCAGGCGGCAATCGAGAAGGCCGGGGTCATCAAGGGCCGATACCACGTGCTGGGCGGGGCGATCTCCCCGCTCGAGGGCATCGGCCCGGACGACCTGCGGGTCCAGGAGCTGCTCGACCGTGTGCAGCGGGACGGCGTCCAGGAAGTGATCCTGGCGACGAACCCGAACCTCGAGGGGAACGCGACCGCCATGTTTGTCGCGGCGCTGCTACGGCCCTCCGGCGTGCGGGTGACGCGACTGGCAAGCGGCCTGCCCGTCGGCGGGGACCTCGAATATGCGGACGAGGTCACGCTGGGCCAGGCGCTGGAGGGCCGCCGGGAGATGTAGGTACCACCCACGCGGACGGGCGGATCGCGCCGGCCGCGGCCAGAGCTCCCAGGATGATCACCGCCCCTCCGGTGAGCATGCCGATTTGGTTCCCATCCAGCGAGCCGAACGGCCGGCTCCGCGACGCGGCACGTGCGAGTGCGCCGATCCCGAGCGCTCCCAGGCCCAGGCCGACGCGGAAGAGCATCTGCACCGCGCCCATCACCCGGCCGCGGACGTCGTCGCTCGTCTCCTCCTGCGCGAGCGTGAGCGCCACCACGATCGCTACGGAGAACGCCGCGCCGAACCCGACCGCGATGACGAACGCGAGCCAGAGGACCGGGACGAGCGCCATGACGATGAGCACGGCGCCGCAGGCCGCCACGGCGACGACGAACACCCGAGCGCGGCCTCTCGACACCACGCGCCGTACGAGCAGCAGCCCGAGCCCCATCCCGAGTCCCCAGAGCGACGACAGCCAGCCGAACGCCGCGTCGGAGGCGCGGAGCGTCTCCTTCACGTAGCCGATGCCGACCGCGAACAGGACGCCGCCGCCGAGCATCGCGACGGTGAGTCCGTAGGCGAGCGATCGCAATCCCGGATGACGCGCGATGAACCGCATGCCCTCCGCGAGGTCGGTACGAAGCGGCGTCGCGGCGGGCCGGCGGTCACGGCGCAAGGGGAGACCGGCGATCATCGCGGCCGAGAAGACGAACGTCGCGGAGTCGAAGAAGAACGCGAACGCGGTTGGATGCCGGCGAAAGAGCGTTGCGAACGGCACGGCCGACGGGATGTGCGACGCAGCGACCCGCAGGAGCCCGAACAGGGCGGCGGCGATCGGGATCGAGCCATACGAGGAGGCAAGGATCAGCCCGTTCGCCTCCTCCAGCGAATCGGCGGGCGCGAGGAGCGGAACGCTCGCGTCGCGGGCAGGGAGGAAGAAGAGCGAGAGGCACTCGTGGACGAAGGCGAGTGCGTAGAGCAGGCCGAGGCCGCCGAACGGAACGATCGCGATCAGGGCGGCCCGCGAAAGGTCGCAGGTGACCATGATCGTCCGGCGCGAGCGCCGGTCGGCGACCACGCCTCCCACCGGCGCCGCGAAGATCGGCGGCACGAGGCGAAGCACGAGCACGACCGCGACGGCCGTTTGGTTCCCGCGACTCAGCGCGAACGCGGCGGCGATGAACGCGAGGGTCGCTACCCAGTCGCCGAGCGAGGACACGGCCTGGCCGACGACGAGGCGGCGAAAGCCCGGTGCACGGATGGCGGCCCGGAACCCGCCGGCCGCCGCTTGATCCGAGCGGATATGGTCTGGCACATGGTCGATCATGGCTGAGCGCCCGGCGGCGTGCTGAACGATCGATGGTCGCGGTCGTCACCGACAGCGCATCCAACATCCCGCCCGAGCTGGCGCGCGCGCACCGGATCGAGGTCGCGCCGCTGCACCTCTTCCTGGGGGAGGAGGAGTACCGGGACGGGGTCGACCTCACGCCCGCCGACTTCTACGCGCGGCTCGTGACCGACCGAGCCCACGCCTCGACGGCCGCGCCCTCGCCCGGAGACTTCCTGGACGCGTTTCAGCGTTCGGGCGAGGACGAGATTGTGTGCGTGTGCGTGGCGGCGGACATGAGCGCGTCGCGCAACAATGCCCGGCTGGCGGCCGGCCGCACCGATGCGCACGTCGACGTGGTGGACTCGATGAGCGCCTCGATGGCGCAGGGATTCGTGGTGCTCGAAGCCGCCCGGGCGGCGACGATGGGAGCCTCGCTCGAGGGCGTGGCCGGCCGGGCTCGAACGCTCGCCGAGGAGGCGGCCCTGGTCGCGACGATCGAGACGTTCGAGTTCCTCCGTCGCTCGGGCCGCGTGAACGCCTTGCAGGCGTTCGCCGGGACCACGCTCGGACTGCAGCCGGTCTTCCGGTTCCGGCGCGGCGCGGCGTCCGGCGTCGCGAGACCTCGCACGCGGGAGCGAGCCCTCGCGCACGTCGTGGAGGCATCCCTGGCGGAGATCCGGGGCCGCCCCGTTCACCTGGCCGCATTCCATGCCGCGGCGCCGCGCGAGGCGGAGGCGCTCCTCGAGGCCATCGCCGCGTCGGCGGAGGTGATCGAGCAGCTGGTCGTCGAGGTCACGCCCGTCATCGGGGCGCACACGGGGCCGGGCCTCGCCGGTGCGGCCTTCGTGTGCGACGAGGCTAAGCTACGTCCGTGACCTGGTCCCATCTGGCGTGGGTCGCCGGGGCGTACCTTGCCGGGACCCTGCCGTCCACCTGGCTCGTGTCGCGATCTCGGAACGCAAAGAGCGTGATCGCCGAGTCCCGGCGAACCGAGGGCGAGGCGGATGCCCACGTGCTGATGCGTGACCAGCTCGGCATGGGCTGGGCGGCCGTGGCGGCCGTCGCCGACGTGCTGAAGGCCCTCCTTGTCGTGCTGGCCGCGCGCGAGTGGGGCCATCTCTCGAATGCCTGGCTCGCGGCGACCGGCGTCGCCGTCGTGGCGGGCCACGCGTTCCCCTTCTATCGCCGCGCCATGGCCGGCCGCGGTGTGGCCGCCGCGGCGGGGGTGTTCCTGGTGGTCCTTCCGGTGGAGATGGCGATCGCCGGCGCCCTGATCGTCGCCGGTCTGGTCCTGCGCACCACCAGCCTCGGCACCACGGTGGGCCTCGCCAGCGTGCCGGCCGTCGCCGCCGCGCGCGGGCAGCCCGGACCGTTCATTGCGCTCGCCCTGGCGCTCTTCGCGCTCATCGTGGGCCGCCGGCTGGAGGGCGTTGGCGTGGTCGTCCGAGCCGGAGTCAGCCCGGCGCAGGCGCTCTGGTACCGCGTGGTCTTCGATTCGAGCGGCCCGCCGCGTCATGGTACGTCGGGGTCGCCGTGAGCGTGATCGTGCAGAAGTACGGCGGCACCTCGGTCGCCGACGCCGATCGCATCCGGGCTGTCGCGGATCGGGCGACCGACGCGAAGCGGGCGGGCCACGATGTGGTGGTCGTGGTCTCGGCCATGGGGGACACCACCGATGAACTGATGGCGATGGCGCGGTCCCTGGCTCCCACGCCGAACGCGCGTGAGCTGGACCTGCTCCTGACCGCGGGCGAGCGCATCGCGATGTCCCTCCTCGCCGTCGCGATCAATCAGGCCGGCTACCCGGCCGCCTCGTACACCGGGTCGCAAGCGGGCATCATCACCGACACCGCCCACGGCAGGGCGAGCATCATCGACATCCGCCCCGGGCGGATCCTCGAAGCGCTCGGACGGGGCCACATCGTGATCGTCGCGGGGTTCCAGGGCGTCTCGACCGCGTACGACGTGACGACCCTGGGTCGCGGCGGCTCGGACACGACGGCGGTGGCGCTCGCGGACGCGCTGCACGCCGAAGCGTGCGAGATCTACACCGACGTCCCGGGCGTGTTCACCGCCGATCCCCGCATCGTCCCGGACGCGCGCAAGCTCCACGCCGTCTCCTATGAGGAGATGCTCGAGCTGGCGTCCTCGGGCGCCCAGGTCCTGCAGCTTCGGTCCGTGGAGTACGCTCGGGCCCGAGGGGTGAAGGTCCACGTCCGGTCGTCGTTCTCCGACGAGCCGGGGACGTGGATCACGCAGGAGGATGCTCGGATGGGAGAGCAAGCGATCATCTCCGGCGTGGCCGCGGACCATTCGGAGGCCATGGTCACGATCCGCTCGGCGCCCGATCGGCCGGGCGTCGCCGCGGCGATCTTCCGCGCGGTGGCGGCCCAGGGCCTGAGCGTCGACCTGATCGTGCAGAGCGGCTCGCGCGACGGCCGAGCCGACATCTCGTTCCTGGTGCCGAAGGACGAGCTGGATCGCCTCGAGCCCACGGCCAAGGAGCTCGTGGCCGCCATTTCGGCGGACACCTACGAGGCCGACGCGGACGTGGCCAAGGTCTCGCTCGTCGGCGCCGGTATCAAGGCGCATCCCGAGGTGCTCGCGGACATGTTCGAGACGCTCGCCGACGAACGCATCAACGTTGAGCTCATCGCCGCCACCTCGATCCGCATCTCGTGCGTGGTTCGTGCCGCGGACGAGGAGCGTGCCGTGCGCGCGCTCCACCGCCGGTTCGGCCTCGGGCCGGACGGCGGGCCGCTTCGATCCCACGACGACGATGCGTGAGCTTCGCGTCGGCGTCGTCGGCGCTACTGGGGCCGTCGGCCGAACGATGGTCAGGATCCTCGAGCAGCGCGGTCTCCCCATCGCCGAGCTCGTCGCGTTCGCATCGCCGCGGTCCGAGGGCCAGCGGCTGCCCTTCCGAGGCGATCACGTGGCCGTGCGAACGCTGACCGACGGGTGGTTCCACGGGCTCGACTTGGCGCTCGCCTCGGCCGGCGCCGCCGTCTCGCGCCAGGCGCTGCCGCCCGCGGCGAGCGCGGGCATAGTGTGCATCGACAATTCGTCCGCGTTTCGCATGGATCCGGCGGTCCCGCTCGTCATCCCCGAGATCAACCCGGAGGCGCTCGTCGGCCACCCCAACCTGATCGCGAACGGGAACTGCACGGCGATCACCGCGCTGATGGCGCTCGCGCCGCTGCACCGGCGCTTCGGCCTGCGCTCGCTCGTCACGTCCTCGTATCAATCGACGTCGGGCATCGGGCAGAAGGGCGTTCGCGAGCTCCTCGAGCAGCTCGAGAAGCTCCGCGGTCAGGAGGAGTCGCTCGCCGGCCCCGACGCGGGCGCGCTTCCCGTCGGCGAGGTGTTCGGCCGAACGATCGCCTTCAACGTGTTGGCGTTCTGCGAACGCGCCGACCTCGAGGGCTCGGGGTTCACGACGGAGGAGCTGAAGATGGGGAACGATTCGCGTGCCGACCCTGGTCGGGCACGCGGTCTCGATCTACGCGACGTTCGATGCTCCCGCGCACGCCGCCGAGGCACGTCGTGCGCTCTCGGCTTTCTCCGGCGTTCGCGTCGTCGACGATCTGGCCGACGGCAGCTACCCGACGCCGCTCGCCGCCGCCGGGACCGACGATGTGCTGGTGGGGCGGATCCGCAACCCGGCCGGCGACGATCGCGCGCTCGCGCTCTTCGCGTGCGGCGACAACCTCCGCAAGGGCGCCGCGCTCAACGCGGTGCAGATCGCCGAGCTCGTCGTCTCTAAGGGGTTGACGGCGCCTTCCGCGTGACCCAGATGTGCTCGGCGGGCCAACGGTTCGCCCATTCGGACGTGAGGTGATCGAAGGGGATCGGCGAATCCGCGGGGGCTCGCAGCTCGACCAGCCGCTCCACCTCGAGCCCGTTCGCGCGGAACAGGCGGATCCATTCGCCGTACGGGAGCTGGAACTCGACCGAGTGATCGTCCGGCCAGTCGAAGCGGTGCATCCCGAAGTAGTCGCGAAGGAGCTCGCGGCCTACCTGGCCGAAGGTCGGTTGGGCCATCATCAGGATCGGGGTGGTGGCCAGGAACGCGAGCCGTCCGGCCGGGCGCAGGAGCCGCGCCGCCTCGGGGATCCAGCAGTACGGATCGCACCAGATGGCGGCCCCGTACTCGGAGATCGCGAGGTCGACCGACGCGTCGGGGAGCGGCACCCGCTCGGCGCTCGCCTCGATGAGTGGGAAGCGCGGGCCGAACTGCTCCATCATCGCGCGCGCCGTCGCGAGCTGCGCGGGGGTCACGTCGACACCGATCGGGCGGGCGCCGCGTCGCGCGAGCCACGCGGAGAAGTACCCGGTCCCGCAGCCGAGATCGACCACGTCCAGGCCGTCGACATCTCCGAGGATCTGAAGCTCCGCCTCGGGCGCATGCCAGATCCCCCAGGTGATCTCGGTGCTCGCCCAGTGCTTCGGCGCCCATTCCGCGTACTGCGGCGCGAACCCCGTCCAGACCGCGCGGTTGCGCTGGGCGTCGCTCGCCGACTCTGCGCTCACGTGCCTGCATACCGCGGTGCCTCGCTCGCGCCCAGGTACGTCCAGGCGAGCAGGCATCGATACGCCTCGCGAAAGTCGTCGGTGCGGAAACGGACCGTGCGCGGGCCGGCGCGTTCGACGCCGGGAGGCAGCGCGCAGAGCTCCGCGCTCGAGGTGTTGGCGGTGTCGGCCTCGAGCACGATGGGCGGTTCGAAGTCGAACGTCCGCAGGCCGGCCGCCCCGGCGACGGCCTCTGCCGCGGCGCTGCGGATGGCCTGGCGCGCCGTCTCGGGGTGCAGGCTGCGTGCCACGCCGCGCCCGAAGGCCTCCTTGACGACGACGGTCCGGATCCCGGGGAGCCGCTCCGTCGCCTGCGCACAGGCCTTGTCGTCCCCGGTCACCAGGCCCGCAGGGATGCCGTACGTGCCCGCCAAGGCGGCGTTGAGGTCGGTCTCGGAGACCGACTCCCCGTTCACGCGCACGTCGTACAAGAGCCGGCCCGAGTACGTGTGGTCGAGGACTGCGGCCTGCGTACCGGCACGCGCGTGGTACCCGATGAAGAGCGCCACTGCGAACCCCGGGCCGAAGCCCTGCATCATCGACCAGGGAACCTTCGGCGAGCCGATCAGCAGCTCGGCCCGCGGGTCCATCTCCTCAGCGAGCAGGTTGAACATGTCGCCGTGCGAGTCGTTGACGACGACCGCTGTCGCTCCGCCCGCGAACGCGCCGTCCACCGCCGCGTTGGCCTCTTTCGTCATCAGCAGGCGCGAGGCGGCGAAGTCGTCGCTGCCCCGCCAGACCTGCGGGAGCGCGGCGATGCCGGCCAC
>VAYJ01000241.1 GCA_005888465.1 Actinomycetota bacterium | reverse complement strand
CGCCTCCCGCTGCACGGAATAGTAGATGTACCGCTCTTCCTTGCGACTCTCCACCAGCCCGGCGCGCCGGAGCACATCCAGGTGATGGGACAGGGTCGGCCCCGGGATCTCCACGGCCTCCTGGATCTCGCCCACCGACATCTCCTTCCCGGCGCGCACGAGGAAGAAGAACACCTGCAGGCGGCTCAGGTGAGCGAGGGATTTGAAGGCCTCGACGTGGGTGTGGTTGGCATCCAGCCGGGCCAGGGGCAGCGGGGCTATGGTTTTCATGTTTCGAAGTCTATGGAAATATCAAACCGAAGTCAACCCCCCTTTTCGATACCCGAATGGAGCGATGATCTCTCCTTCTATCCCTCTCCCCACCGGGGGAGAGGGCAGGATGAGGGGGCGAGATCGGCTGAGGGGCCAAGGCCTTGCAACCCGCGATATCCTCAATGTCGATTCCCGTCGCGCCCGTTCGTCTACTCCATGGACGACATGAACGGGCCGGGGCCGGCCGGCGTCCGGGCGATAGAAAGCCCCGAGAAACCACTCAGGAGGCTCCCATGGCGAAGTTTCTGATACTGTCGCGCGGCACGGGCGAGGCCTACAAGCAGCTGAGTCCTCAGGAGATGCAGAAGGTGATCCAGAAGTACATGGCGTGGACCGACGACATGCGCAAGGCAGGGCGTCTCCTCCATGCCGACAAGCTGCGGGCCGACGGACGCGTGGTCCGGGGCGCCAACGGCAAGATGACCGTCACCGACGGCCCCTTCGCGGAGTCCAAGGAGATACTGGGCGGCTTCTGGATCGTCGAGGCCACGAGCTACGAGCAGATCCAGCGCGATCTTGCCAACCATCCCCATCTGGCCGCCGGCAGCCTCGAGGTGCGCGAGATCGACGACATGAGCGCGAGAGGCTGAACAACGCGGTGGAGCCCGCGGCGCCCTCCGAGGTCGACGCGCTCGTCGAGCACCTGTTCCGCCACAGCGCGGGACGCATGGTGTCCTCGCTCGCGCGCCGCCTCGGCTCGGCGCGGCTGGACCTCGCGGAGGAGGCGGTCCAGGACGCCCTCGTCCGCGCGCTCCACACGTGGCCCTATGGCGGCGTGCCCAGAGAACCTCGCGCGTGGTTGTTTCAGGTCGCCAAGCACCGCGCGCTCGATCTCCTCCGTCGCGAAGCCTCCCTGCGGGGCAAGCTCGAAATCATCGAGGGCGAGCCGGGCCCCGTCGTGAATCTGGACGCGGCCGATGACAGGGCCGTCGGCGACGACGAGCTGGCCATGATGTTCATGTGCTGCCACCCCTCCTTGCCGAGCCTCGGCCGCATCGCCCTGACGCTCAAGACCGTCGGCGGCTTCAGCGTCGAGGAGATCGCGGCGGCCTTCCTGGCCGAACCGGCCGCCATCGCTCAGCGTCTCGTGCGCGCCAAGCGCCAGATTCGCGAGCAGGACATTCCCATCGAGATCCCGCGGAGTGACGAGGTCGCCGCGCGGCTGGAGAGCGTGCTCGACGTCCTCTACCTGTTCTTCAACGAGGGCTACAGCGTCCACGGCGGCGAGAACCTGGTCCGCGCGGAGCTGTGCGGGGAGGCGATACGGCTGGCCGGGATCCTCGCCGGGAATCGACGTACGGACCTGCCACCCGTCCACGCTCTGCTGGCGCTCATGCTGCTCCAGGCGAGCCGCCTGCCCGCCCGAGTGGACGAGGCCGGCGATCTCCTCCTTCTCTCGGAGCAGGATCGCGCTCGCTGGGACCAGGGCCTGATCGCCGAGGGGCTGCGCCACCTGGAACGCGCCTCTTCCGGTGAGAGCATGACGGCGTACCACGTGGAGGCGGCGATCGCGGCCTGTCATGCCGTGGCCCCGGACGAGGCCTCGACGAACTGGGCGTACGTGCTGCGGCTGTACGGTGAGCTCCTCTCGCTCAAGCCGTCGCCCGTGGTCGAGCTCAACCGGGCCATTGCTCTTGCCATGGTGGAAGGGCCCACGGCGGGGATCCGCGCCATCGAGAGCATCCAGGAACATCCCGTGCTTGCGCGATATTACCTGCTGCCCGCGGCCCTGGGCGCGCTCTGCCTCCGCGCCGGGGATGCCCGGCGGGCCGCGGACTACTACCGCGAGGCCTTGACGCGACCGTCTTCGACGCCCGAGCGCCGTTTCCTGGAGAAGCAGCTCGAGCGCTGCACCAGAGTCTAGGGGTCAGGTCTCACAATCCAACATCAAGCTTCC
>VAYJ01000240.1 GCA_005888465.1 Actinomycetota bacterium | reverse complement strand
CGGCGAGGGTCTCACTAGAGGAGAAAACAGCGAATGAGTCATCATGTTGGATGGCGCGCGGATAGCAAGGCCGAGATCGGTCGGCGTCAGTTCCTGGCCGCGGTCGGCATCGCAGGTGCCGGTGCCGCGATCAGCGGGCTTCTCGATGTGCGACGGGCAGAAGGCCAGCAGCCCGCCGACATCTCCGGCGAGCTGGTCGCCTGCGTGGCCGGCGGAGCGTGGGAGACGGCGTTCCGCGAGCACATGGCCAAGCCCTTCGGCCAGAAGTACCCGCGGGTCAAGCTGCACCTCGACCTGTCGGTTGGAACGGTCCAGCTGGCCAAGCTGCGGGCGGCGCGTGGGAACAACCCGCCCTTCGATGTGGTCCAGATGCTGGACGAGCAGATGGACATCGCCGTCCGCGAGGGGCTCATCGATCCCTTCGATGCGAGCGAGGTGCCGAACATCAAGTCGCTCTACACCATCTCGACGCCGAGCAAGTGGCAGAAGGACGGCAAGTACTTCAGCGCACATCAGAACTGGGGGCAGCTCGGCCTCACCTACCGCACGGACAGGGTGAAGACGCAGCCCAAGGAGTGGCTGGACGTGTGGAAGCCCGAGTACAAGGGGCTGGTGGGGATGCCGCCGATCAGCTACTCCGTCGGGCTGCAGTTCTTCATCGCCACGGTGCATGCCCTGGGGGGCGACGAGCGGAACCCTGCGGATGTGGACCGCGGCTTCGAGAAGATGAAAGAGCTGAAGGCCAACATCGTCCAGCAGCCCGCGGATGCCGGGGCGATCCAGCAGCTGCTCGAGCGGGGCGACATCGCCGTGGTGCCGCTCTGGGACGGGCGCGCCCACGGGCTGGCGGCGGCCGGGCTGCCCGTCGGCTTCAGCTACCCGAGCAAGCCGGGGCCGGTGGCCAGCGGGGCAGGCATGGGGATCGCCAAGGGCACGCGGAACCGGGCGGCGGCGCTGAAGCTGATCGACTTCCGGTTCTCGCCGGAGCCGCAGAAGGCCTTCTGCCAGCAGATGTGGTACGCGCCGTCGAACAGCACGGTGAAGCTCGAGCCCAAGTACGCGGCGAAGATTGCCTACGGGACGGAGGCCTACAGCCGGCTGCTGGCGCCGAACTACGACGTGGTCGGGCAGAAGCTGGGCGAGTGGACGCAGCGCTGGACGGCGATCTTCACCAGCTAGGGCCGCTGACGCAGCACGGGCGTCGAGTTCTACTCGACGCCCGGAGCTTGCTCGAAGAGTGTGTCGAGGGCGGTCTACTTCTTTCGGCGCCGCAGCCAGCTGATGCCGCCCACTGCCGCGATACCGGAGGCGAGCAGGGTCAGGGTGCCGGGCTCAGGGATCTTCAAAGCGAGGTCCGCCGGTCCCGCAAAAGCAATTCCGTGAAAAGCGCCGAGTAAGCCCAGCGCAATCACGCCCACTCGGAGCAACTGGTGCTGTCTCATGCCTCGGCCTCCTAGAAATGCTCGGTGCGAAACGAGTATGGAAGATTGCTAACGTGTCCCAAGGCAGCAGGATTCATGCCACGTTTTCCAGGTCAAATGCCGACAGTAGATGCGTCACAGCCCGGAGGACACCATAGGCGCTTCTGGCAGGTTTTTCGACAGGGCCACCGGCTCAGAACGAGCGCCGGCGAGAGCAGGAGCACGTCTTCTTCTGGCGGCGGTCACCATCTCCTTGGTCCTGGGCGGAATCACTCCCGCCGCCGCGCAGTCGACAGATCAGGAGCGGATGCGACGGGCGGTGGACTACCTTCTCGCGGCCCAGCTCCCATCAGGTCTGTTCGTCTACGACTTCGATTTTGTGGCCGACCGATCGGTGGAGCCCGACAACATCGTCCGTCAGGCAGGGATCGCCTACTTTCTCGCCGAGTATTACCGCGATGCTCCCGATCCACGCGTTCGACGTGCGATAGAGGCCACGCTCAGTCGGCTGGGAGAGCTCTCACTTCCGATTGGCAAGAGCCGCTGGCAATCGGCTCTCGAGCAGACCGGGCTCTTGTCGGTGCCGATCGGCCGCTACAAGCTCCGCGCCGCTCTCGAGCGGTTCGGCCTGCTGTATCGCCCGAGCGGGAACGGCAAGGTCATCTCGCTCGACGGCAAATATGTCTACGCCTTGACCGGGGCAATGGCGGTGGCGCTGCTTGCGGAGATGCAGTACTCGCAGGCGACGGCTGACAATCGCTTCGGCGCCTTGCGGTCCGCCTGGCTCGAGGGCCTCCTGAGCTTGCGCATCCCCCGCCGCGGCTTCAGGATCTCGCCCGGCTTCATCGACGACACGCCGTTCTTCGACGGCGAAGGGTGGCTCGCGCTCGCCTATTACCACGGGGTGTTTCCCCGCGACAAGCGCATCACCTCCGTGCTGGAAGACCTGGAAGCCTATCTCATGACGAGATATGCGAAGGACGTCACCACCGGGTTTTACCAGTGGGGCACCATGGCGGCCGCGCTCCGTCTCGAGCAGACGTCGGATCCGAAGTTCCTGAGCTTCATTCGTGCGCAGGCCGAAGCATGGCTCGCGGCGCCGCAGCGCGACGAATGGCGCGGTGACAGCAGCTGCGCCAACATGGAGGGCCTGGCGGTCGCGGCCCGGGTGCTTCGTGCCCACCAGGACGTCTTGCTGGAGAAAGTGGTGGCGCGCCTGAACGAAGAGATGGAGAAGAATCGCGCGTTGCAGATTCCGCCGAACGGGGGACGGATGGTGTTCGGGGAGGGCGTCCAGCTGATCTCGCCCAGGCTCCGCGACTTCGCGGGTGCCTTCTTGGTGGGCAGGTTCCAGGCCTATACTCGCGTCGATGAAACGGGG
>VAYJ01000239.1 GCA_005888465.1 Actinomycetota bacterium | reverse complement strand
AGATCGGCATGGGCGCCTCGCTGCCACCGGCCCGGCCGGTGGAGCACGCGCAATACGATTTTGGCGGCGGCTTCCCCGACCCCGCTTCCTTTCCCTACGACGGCATCGTGGAGGCGACGGCACGGATGATGAAGGCCGAGGGCGCCCAGGCGCTCACCTACGGCACGCCGCAGGGGTATCTGGGGCTGCGCGAGCTCGTCTGCCACAAGTACGAGCTCTTCGAGGGGCTCAAGGTCAAGCCGGAGAACATCGTCGTCTCCAACGGCTCGGGCCATGCGCTGTCGCTGGCCTTCAGCGCCTTCCTCGACGTGGGCGACGTCATGATCACGGAAGCGCCCACCTTCTCGGGCACGCTGCACACGATCAGGCGGCACGGGCCCGAGATCGTGGATGTGCCCGTCGATGGCGACGGGCTGGTCACCTCCGTGCTTCGCGAGAAGCTGGCTGCCCTGCGCAAGCAGGGGCGGCGCTGCAAGCTCATCTACACGATTCCGAACTTCCAGAACCCCGCGGGGCCCACGCTCACCCTCAAGCGCCGGCAGGAAGTGGTGGCCCTCGCCCAGGAGTTCGACACGGTCATCCTGGAAGACGATGCGTACGGCGAGCTGCGCTTCGAGGGCGAGCCGCAGCCCTCCCTCTTCTCCCTCGACACCTCGGGGCGCGTCGTGCGCGCGGGGACGATCTCGAAGATCCTCGGCGCGGGCATGCGGCTCGGCTGGCTGCTTGCGCCCAGCGCGCTCGTTCCGGTGCTCCAGAGCTTCCTCTTCGGGGGCGGCGTGGCGCCCTTCACTTCGCGCGTGTCCACCTGGTACATGCGCGACAACATGGCGGAGCACGTCAAGGTGCTGGTCAACGTGTACCGCGACAAGCGCGACGCCATGCTGCGCGGGCTCTGGGAGATCTTGAAAGGCACGGACGTGGAGATCAGCAAGCCCGAGGGCGGCTTCTTCATCTGGATCAAGCTGCCCGCGGGCACGGACACCAAGCGCCTGCAGACGCTCGCCGGCGAGGCGCGCGTGCAGTACACGGCGGGGCCCGCCTTCTTCCCCAACGGCGGAGGCGAACGCCACATCCGGCTGGCCTTCTCCTACGAATCGCCCGAGAAGTGCTACGAAGGCGCGCGGCTTCTCGCCCGGGCCATCGTGAACGCCAAAGCGTAGCGTTCCAAGAAAGGGGCGTGGCGCGCGCCACGCCCCCGGCCGGGCCGAGCCTAGCGGGCCGCGGGCTTGGTCACCGCCGCGTAGATCATGTTCTTCAGCACCGCGCGATACGGCACGCGCTGCTTGGGCGCTTGCATCATGAAGACCACGAGCATGTCCTCTTTCGGATCGATCCAGAAGAAGGTGCCGCCGGCCCCGCCCCAGTTGAACTCGCCCAGTGAGCCGGCCAGCGGCGAGACACCGGCGTCCTTGCGCACCGCGAACCCGAGACCGAAGCCAAAACCCGGCCCGGGAAGGTAAAGCGGCCCGGGCGCGATGGAGGCGCTCAGGTGATCGGCCGTCATGAAGGCGACGGTCTTGGGCCCCAGAATGCGCTTGCCGCTGAGCGTGCCGCCGTTGAGCAGCATCTGAGCGAACCGCGCGTAGTCCATGGTGGTGCCGACCATGCCGCCGCCCCCTGACTCCCATTTCTGCGCCACCCGAGGGTCATTGAAGTCCGCATCGATACCGATACTTCTGTCGTTGGGAAACGGCTCGACGATGCGGTCCTGCTTGCTCTTGTCGGTGACGTAGAAGCTCGTGTCCTTCATGCCGAGCGGGTCCAGGACACGTGCCTTCTCGAACTCATAGAGTGACTTGTCGGTGATCACCTCGACGAGCCGGCCGAGCACATCGGTCGAGTGACTGTAGTCCCAGGTCGTCCCCGGCTGGTTGGCGAGGGGCAGCTTGGCAAGCCTGTCGATCAGCTCCGCGTTCGAGGGGTAGTCGTTCCACACCTTCGAGTCGACGTACATCTTCTTCACGAGCGTATTGCCGAAGAAACCGTAGGTCAGGCCCGATGTGTGGCGAAGGAGGTCCTGAATCGTCATGTCGCGCTGAGACGGAACGAGCTCGAGCGTGGGCTTGCCCCCGCTCGGGTCTGGCTTCTCGACACCCACCTTCAAGCCGCCCAGCTTCGGGATGTACTTCGACACGGGCTCGTTGAGCGCGAGCCTGCCCTCCTCGAAGAGGATCATGGCCGCGACCGAGGTGATGGGCTTGCTCATCGAGTAGATACGGAAGATGGCATCCCGGGTCATGGGCGCCTTGGCCTCGGGGTTCAGCATCCCGAGCGTCTCGAACATGGCGATCTTGCCGTGCCGCGCGACCAGCACGATGGCCCCGGGGATCACGCCCTTCTCGATATCGGCCTTGAGCCGCGCCGTGAGCTTGCCGAGCCGCTCGGAGGAGAGGCCGACCTCTTCGGGTTTCGCGCTGGGAAGGCTCTGAGCCGCGGCCGCGGTAGAGAGAAGCAGGCACCACACCAGCACCAGAAAGGCCGCCCTTGCTTTCATGACACGTCCTCCGCACCGAGGTTGATGCCATCCCACGTCATCGCCGAGGTCTCCATCCGTCTCCGCCGGGCAGGGCCCCACCGACGTGCCCCGCGGGCGCCACGCTATCAGGGGGGTGGCGAGAGGTCAATCGATGGTCGCGAGCGTCGCCGTGGCGCACAAGTGCCGGTCAGCCTTGACTTATTGTCGCCCCGCCTGTATCGTTAGCCTTCGCGGTGGGGCTGTAGCTCAGTTGGGAGAGCACAAGGCTGGCAGTCTTGGGGTCAGG
>VAYJ01000244.1 GCA_005888465.1 Actinomycetota bacterium | reverse complement strand
GAGGTGACCACGGCCGAGATCAGCCTTGGCGCCGTGCAGAAGATCGTTTCCCAGATCGAGGTCGGCGCGGACGGGTATGCCTACGTGGTGGATTCCCGCGACCAGCTCGTCGCCCACCCGGACAATCGGATGTTGCGGTTGAAGCGGGATCTCTCCGGCCTGGCCCAGGTGAAGTCAGCCCGGGCGAGCGCTCCGGTGGCCGTGGTCGCAGAGGGTCTCGGGGGCGGGCGGGTGCTGGCGGCCCACGCCGCGATTGCTCCCCTCGGGGGGTTCATCTTCATCGAGCGTCCCGCCGCCGCCGCCTACGCTCCTCTCCGGGCTCCGATCATCCGGAGCGCCGTCATCTTCGTGCTGGGCCTCGGGCTCTCGGTGCTGGCCAGCATTCTCCTGGCCCGGCGAATGGTCGCGCCGGTCCGCGTGCTCCAGGAGGGCGCGGCGCGGATCGGCGCCGGGACGCTCGACCAACCGATCGAATTGCGCACGGGCGACGAGATCGAAGCCCTCGCGGACTCGTTCAATCGCATGACGGCAAGCCTCAAGGAGTCCTACGAGGGCCTGGAGCAGAAAGTGGAAGCACGCACGCGGGAGCTGGCCGATGCCAACCGAGAGCTGACCGAGGCGCTGGAGCAGCAGACGGCGACGAGCGAGATCCTCCGCGTGATCAGCCAGTCGCCGACGAACATCGAGCCCGTGCTGGACGCGCTGGTCAAGAGCGCCACGCGATTCTGCGGGGCCTATGACGCAGTCATTTTTCTCCCCGAAGGGGACAGCCTGCGGGTGGCTGCCCATCACGGCTCGATTCCCCAACCCGTGGGGCGTTCGGTTTCGCTGGTGCACGGAACGGTCGGGGGACGCGCGCTACTCGAGCGGCGGGCCGTTCATGTGGCTGACCTTCAGGCCGAGGTGCAGGAGTTTCCCGAAGGCAGCGAATTTGCCAGGCAGCTGGGGCACCGGACGATCCTGAGCGTTCCTCTAATGCGAGAAAGTGTGGCGATCGGTGTGATCCAGCTTCGCCGCGCCGAAGTAAACCCATTCTCCGATAAGCAGATCGCCCTGCTCCAGACCTTCGCCGACCAGGCGGTGATCGCGATCGAGAACGTCCGCCTGTTCAAGGAGCTGCAGGAGCGGACACACGAGCTGACGCGCTCGGTGGAAGAGCTGAAGGCGCTGGGCGAGGTGGGGCAGGCGGTCAGCTCCAGCCTGGACATCCAGTCCGTCCTTACCAGCATCGTCTCGCACGCAGTCGAGCTCTCGCAGACCGACGCCGGTACCATCTACGAGTTCGACGAGGCTACGCAGGTCTTCGTACCCCGGGCGAACTACGGCATGACCGAGGAATTGATCGAGACGCTTCGCCAGTCGCATATAGGCATCGGCGCGAGCGGGATCGGCCAGGCGGCGGCGACGCGCGCGGCCGTCCAGATTCCCGACCTCGAGAGCGAGCCGAACTACCCGCTCCCTTTCATGCTCGAGGCGGGGTACCGCGCGCTCCTCGCGGTCCCGCTCTTGCGCGAAGGCCGCGTGATCGGCGGGCTGTCGGTCCGGCGGAAAGCCGCGGGAGCGTTCCCGCAGCCGATCGTGGACCTGCTGCAGACCTTCGCGACCCAGTCGGTCATCGCCATCCAGAATGCGCGCCTCTTCCGGGAGATCGACGAGAAGAGTCGGCAGCTCGAGGTCGCCAGCAAGCACAAGTCCCAGTTCCTCGCCAACATGAGCCACGAGCTCCGCACGCCGATGAACGCCGTGCTCGGCTACACCGATCTCATCCTCGACAATAT
>VAYJ01000238.1 GCA_005888465.1 Actinomycetota bacterium | reverse complement strand
CCTCGATGACGATCTCGGCCTCCGGAATGGCCAGATCGAGGGTGGGGCAGCGCACCAGGGGGAACGGCTCACCCGCAAGGGCGGCGGCGAGATCGACCTCCGTCAGCCCCGGGTTGGTCCGCGCGGCAGCCGCCAGCATCACGGTGGGCGCCACCCCGACGAGGACGGCCATGGGCAACGCCTTGCCCAGCCGCTCGGCGCGCTGCTGCATCTCGAAGAGATGGCCGGTGGGGCTCAGGCGGAGACGCAGCTCCCGGTCGCCGATCACCTGCATGCGGTGATACGAGAGATTCGTCAGCCCCGTCTCGAGGTCCCGCGCCGCCACGATGCCCGCGGTGATGTACGGGCCCGCGTCCTTCTCGCAGTGCGTGCAGACGGGCAGCTGCCCGAGGCTCGCGGCCTGGTACTGGGTCGACACGGGCTCCACCGGCGGGAGGGCCGCCGCGCGCGTGAGCCGCTCCGCCCAGGTCCGCGCCAGCTCGCGCGGCTCGACACCAAGCGCCGCCGACACGCTGACGTAGCTGCCGCACGTGTTGCTGACGATGGGCAGCGTGGAGCCCTTCACCCGCTCGAACAGCACGGGCTGGTTGCGGCGCTGCTGGATGTCGCGGATCAGGGCGGCCACCTCGAAGCGCGGATCGACCTCCTTCCGGATGCGGATCAGCTCGCCGCGTCCCTCGAGCCGCTTCAGAAAATCTCTGAGACCTTCGATCATGTTCCTCGCGCTCCTTCCCCCGAGACCAGGCTCAATGGTCGGCCGAGCGTCACTCGATCACCTGATCCGCGCGGAGCAGGAGCGACGGCGGGAACGTCAAGCCGAGCGCTTTCGCCGTCTTCAGATTGATGGTCAGGTAGTATCGGGTCGGCCGCTCGACGGGCAGCGCGCTCGGCGTGGCGCCCTTGAAGATCCGATCCACGTAGCTGGCGGCCCGGCGGTAGTTCTCCTCCTGGCTCGCGCCATACGACATCAGCCCGCCGTCCTGGACGAGGACGCTGAACTCGTACATGGCGGGGATCCGATGCGCTGCCGCGAAATCGATGACGCGCTTGCGGTTGAGCAATGTCAGCGCGTCCGTGACCAGGAACAGGGCATCGGGACGGTGGGCCGTCATCGCCGAGAATGCCGCATCGAAGTCGTTCGGCTCGCGGACGCCGAGGGGCTGCACCGTGACGCGCAGCGTCTGGGCCGCCTTCTCCACCTCCCGGTAGCGCAGCGTCATCCCGCGGTCGTCCGCGTTCCAGAGCACCGCGATGCGCGCCGCTTTCGGCACGGCTTCCGTGAGGAGCTCCAGGCGCTTCGCGCTGAGCTCGACGGTCTGATCGGTGATGCCGGTCACGTTGCCCCCAGGCCGCGCGAGGCTTTCGACCAGGCCGATGCCGACGGCATCACCGACCTGGGCCAGCACGATCGGGATCGACGAGGTCGCCTGCTTGGCCGCCGCGGAGGCCGGTCCTCCTGCCGTCACGATGACGTCCACTTTGAGTCCGACGAGCTCGGCGGCGAGCCCAGGAAGCCGATCCTGCTTGGCGTCGGCCCACCGGCCCAGGTAGACGACGTTCTGCGGCTCGACATAACCGAGCTCCTGGAGGGCCTGGCGTAGGGGCAACGGTGGGAAACCGTCCGGCGGCCGCGCGCCACCGGCCAAGAACCCCACCCGCCACGTCTTGCCCCGCGGCTGCGCGCCGGCCGTGATCGGCGCCGCGACCAGGCCGAGCGCGACGCCAGCGATGAACGCGCGCCGCTCCATCATGGACATTCTCGTTCCGCCAACGTGCCCGGGATCGTGAGACGTGGGATCTCGATATGTCATGTGCGCCACGGCCGCGATCTTCCGCCAGCCGTCGATCCTGCGCAACTCTATTTGCGCGCTCGCCGCTGGGTCGAAGAGAAGGATGCGGCGGGCGCGTCACACTTGCGGTTGCCTTGACAGGCGTGCGCGCGCCAGAGCAGTATTCCTGCCGTGAGCGCGGCCGCCCTGGCGCACGTCGTGGTGAGCGGGCTCGCCACCGGTTGTATCTACGCGCTGGTCGCCCTCAGCCTCGTGATCGTCTACAACGCCACCCGCACGCTCAACTTCGCCCAGGGCGAGATGCTCATGGTCTCGGCATTCGTGGCCTGGTCCGCGCAGCGCGCCGCCGGACTTCCCCTGCTGCTCGCCTTCGCCTGCGGGGTGGCGGCAGGTGGCGCGCTCGCGTACGTCGTGGAGCGGGTCGTCATCCGGCGCGCCGTCTCGGCCACGCACTGGGACGTCCTCATCATCACGCTCGGGCTCTCGCTCATGCTGCGGGCGGGGGCGGGGATGGTGTGGACCAACGACGAGCTGCCGTTCCCCTCGCTTTTCTCGAATCGGCCCGTGAGCTTCGGCCCGGTCAAGATCGCGCCCGTGTCGCTGGGAATCATCGGTGCCTCGCTCGTGCTGATGCTCGCCCTCGTGATGCTGTTCCGCGCCACGCGCTTCGGGCGCGCCATGCGCGCGGTCGCCCAGAACCAGAACGCGGCGCGGCTCATGGGCATCAGCGTGGAGCGCGTGTACTCCGGCGCGTGGGTGCTCGCGGCCGTGGTGGGGGCGGTGGGGGGCGTGCTCTTCGCGCCGGTGACCTTCCTCTCGACCAAGATGGGATTGATCGCCATCAACGGCTTCACGGCGGCCGTGCTCGGGGGCTTTGGCTCGATG
>VAYJ01000063.1:7710-18842 GCA_005888465.1 Actinomycetota bacterium | reverse complement strand
CGGGCCGGCTGGTCGCCTGGGACCAGAACACCAAAGCGCCGATCGAGCCCGACATCGAACCCTCGATCGGGGTTGTCGAGGACCCCCCTCAGGGCGTCTCGGGGCCGCTGTGGGTCCGGGGCGAGATCCCCCTGTACTCGGCCGACGGATACCAGTACGAGACGCGCAACCGGGTGACGCTCTGCCGGTGCGGGGCGTCGGGGAACAAGCCGTTCTGCGACGGTACCCACGCCGCGATCGGGTTCCGGGACGGCATCGACAAGCGTGTCCGGTAGACTCTCCCGTCGCGCTGGAGTAGCTCAGTCGGCAGAGCACGGGCATGGTAAGTCCGGGGTCGCGGGTTCGATTCCCGCCTCCAGCTCGCTACACTGCACGTTGCGTCCGAGGCGGCGTAGCTCAGAGGTAGAGCAAGCGGCTCATAATCGCTGCGTCGGTGGTTCGAGTCCACCCGCCGCTACGAGGAAGTCCGACAACCGGCCGAAGATCACGATGGCGTGCACCGAGTGCCGCCGTCGAAACTACACCACCGTCAAGAACCGTCAGAACGACCGCGAGCGGATGGAGCTTCGCAAGTACTGCCGCTGGTGCCGCGGGCACACCCTGCACCGCGAGACCCGCTGAGCGACCGCCTCAGGCGGTCGTCGCGATCTTCCCGTGCCGCATCGCGATCGACACCGCTTCGACCTTCGAATGCGCCCCCAGCCGCGTGAGGATGTTCTGCACGTGCGTGCGAAGCGTCGCGGGGCGCATGTGGAGCTGCTCCGCGATCGCGGAGGGCGAGATGCCGTCGGACAGGAGCTGCAGGATCTCGAGCTGACGGGGGGTGAGGCGGCTCGCGCGCTGGCGCTCGGTCGATTCCTGGTGACGCCGGTGCCGAAGGACGCGGAAGAGGCGGTTGACCTCCTCCCCCTCGACCAGCGGCACGCCGCGCGCCGCCATCCGGATCATGGCGGGGACCTCCGCGAGCGGCGTAACCGTCGAGATGAACCCGCGCGCGCCCGCCTCGAGCGCTCTCGCCTGCGCGAGGTCATCGTCGGCGAAGAGCGCGATGACGTTGGTGTCCCCGGACGCGGCCCGGATGCGCCTGATCGCCTCGATGCCGCCCATGCCCCGGAGTTCCACGTCGACGAGGGCCACGCTCGGCAGGTCGCGCTCCGCCGACTCGAGCGCGTCCAGCGCGGAGAGCGCGACGATGGCCGACAGGTCCTTCTCCCGCTCGATGGCGAGCGCGAGCGACTCGGCGAACGGACGGTGGTCGTCCGCCACGAGCACGCGGATGCGAGATCGAGGCGACGCCGGCATTGGCCGTATGCTGGCATCTCCTCGGCGCCCTTGTCGAGGAGGCGCAGGGAGCGCAGGTCGTGCCGCTGAATCCATCGCTCGTGGGCCGGCGATACCAGGAGGTGTCGTGCCCGGTCACTCGCGAGCACGTCGAGCGCTTCGCCGAGGCGATCGGGGAGCGCTCGCCGATCTTCCGCGACGCGGACGCTGCCAGGGCGGCAGGCTACGCGGACCAGGTCGCCCCGCCGACCTTCGTGACGGTCATGCAGATCATGGCGAGCGCGCAGGTCGTGTTGGATCAGGAGCTCGGTCTCGACTACTCGCGCGTCGTGCACGGCGAGCAGGAGTACGAGTGGCGCCGGCCCGTGGTCGTGGGGGACGTCCTCACCGCGACGCCGCAGATCGCGGGCATCTCCGCCCGCGGACCGAATGAGTTCCTGGTGATCGAATCCCAGGTCCACGACGCGTCGGGCGAGACGGTCGTGGTCGCCCGTTCGACGCTGCTCTCGCGAGGGACGGCTCGGACGTGACCGTTCGCTTCCAGGACGTGTCGGTCGGCGAGGAGATCCCTTCGCTCTCGAAGGTCGTGCAGCGCGAGGAGGTGCAGGCGTACGCGGACGCCTCAGGCGATCAGAACCCGCTGCACCAGGACGACGCCTTCGCTCGGAGCGTCGGGTTCCCCGGGATCATCGCCCACGGGATGTTCACGCTCGCCCACCTCACGAAGGCCCTCACCGACTGGTTGGGGGACCCGAGCGCGCTCCTGCAGCTCAAGGTCCAGTTCCGAGCCGTGGTCTTCATGGACGAGACGCTGGTCGCGAAGGGCCGGATTGACGAGCTCGACCCGGCGACCAGGCAGGCGCGGCTGTCGGTCTGGGCCGAGGTGGAGCGGGCGGGGGAGCGGGTGCTGCCCATCAAGAACAGCACGGCCCTCGTCCGGCTCGGCTGAGCGAGGCGAACCTTTGCCCGACCTCCCGGGTCCACCTATACTGGTCCGGGTCGATCGACACCCTCGAAACGGCCTGACAGAGGGCCGTAGCTCAATTTGGTAGAGCACCGGTCTCCAAAACCGGCGGTTGGGGGTTCAAGTCCCTCCGGCCCTGCAGGGAGAGCGCGATGAATCGCCAGGCAAAGAGGATGATGCAGCGCCAGAAGGCTTCCGGCCAGGACCGGATGGAGGCGATGCGCGAGCGCCGGTCCGTGTCGGCCCCCCAGCGCCGGACCCGGGTCGGGATCCGTCAGTTCCTCAAGGAGGTGCGCGCCGAGTTGAAGAAGGTCGCGTGGCCCAGCCGGCAAGAGGTGATCGCGTACGCGGTGGTCGTCCTGGTGACCGTGACCGTGCTCACCGCCATCGTATTCGGGATGGACTTCGTCGTGACGAAGGGCATCCTGCACGTGCTCGGACAGAGCTAGCTAGGATTCCCCCCTTACCCTCCATGACCGACACCGACCTCTCACCAGAATCCCGCGTGTCGGGACCGGAGACCGACGAGTCGGTCCCCGAGGCGGTCGTCGTTCCCGAGTCCGAGCCCGAGCCCCAGACGGAACCTCAGGCCGAAGCCCCCGAGGAGGCCCCGTCCGAGGCCAAGGCTGCGACCGCCGAGCCCGAGGCCGAGACCGAAGACGCCGAGGTGGAAGCACAAGAGGAAGAGGTCGCGCTCCCGGCCCTCGTAGGTCCCGGCGACTGGTACGTGGTGCACACGTACGCCGGCTACGAGAACAAGGTGAAGGCGAACTTGCACTCCCGCATCGGCTCCATGCAGATGGAGGACAAGATCTTCGACGTCGTGATCCCCATGGAGGACGTCATGGAGATCAAGGGCGGGAAGAAGCAGGTCGTCCAGAAGAAGGTCTTCCCCGGGTATCTCCTGGTGAAGATGGTCTACGACAACGACTCGTGGTACGTCGTGCGCAACACGCCGGGCGTCACCGGCTTCGTCTCGAGCGGCACCGGCACGAAGCCGACGCCCCTGTCCGCGCGGGAGGTCGAGAAGATCCTCGCGGTCAAGAAGGAGACGCAGCGCAAGCCCGAGTATCGCCTGGAGTGGGAGGAGGGCGACACCGTGCGGATCATCGCCGGGCCCTTCGCTGACTTCCAGGGCACGATCGCCGAGATCAACGTCGAACAGTCCAAGCTGAAGGTTCTGGTGAACATCTTCGACCGGGAGACCCCGGTCGAGCTCGCGTTCGACCAGGTCGCGAAGTCCTAAGGGAAGCAACCCGACGGCGGGAGGCCGGCGAACCCGGCCGCTTGCACCGCAGGAGGTGGTAGGCAATGGCAGACGCACCAGCCCGCAGGCGCAAGAAGGTCATGGCGGTCGTCAAGCTCCAGATCAAGGCCGGTCAGGCAACGCCCGCGCCCCCCGTTGGCACGGCGCTCGGCCAGCACGGCGTGAACATCATGGAGTTCTGCCGGCAGTACAACGAGGCCACGCAGGCCCAGATGGGCCAGGTCATCCCGGCAGAGCTGACGATCTACGAGGACCGCACGTTCACGTTCATCACCAAGCAGCCCCCGGCCGCCGAGATGCTCAAGTCCGCGGCGGGTATCGAGAAGGGCTCGGGCGAGCCGAACCGCACCAAGGTCGCCCGCGTGACCCGGGAGCAGGTCCGCCAGATCGCGCGGCAGAAGATGGCCGACCTGAACGCCACAGACGAAGAGATGGCGATGCGCATCATCGAGGGTACCGCCAGGAGCATGGGGATCGAGGTCCGGGCATGAACGCCGGCAAGCGATTCGGGGCGGCGTCGGCGATGGTCGACCGCGAACGCCAGTACGGGCCCGGCGAGGCCCTCAAGCTCGTGCGCGAATTCCCGGCCGCGAAGTTCGACGAGACGATCGAGCTGGCGTTCCGGCTCGGCGTCGACCCGCGCAAGGCCGACCAGATGGTCCGGGGCACAGTCTCGCTCCCCCACGGGACCGGCAAGTCCGTGCGCGTAGCGGCTTTCGCGACCGGCGACAAGGCGCGCGAGGCCCAAGAAGCTGGTGCCGACGTCGTCGGCGGCGAGGACCTGGTCGATCAGGTCATGAAGGGCGTGATCGAGTTCGACGCTGCAGTGGCGACGCCCGACCTGATGTCCCTGGTCGGCAAAGCCGGTCGAGTGCTCGGTCCGCGTGGCCTGATGCCGAACCCGAAGACGGGCACCGTCACGTTCGACATCGGGAAGGCCGTGCGCGACATCAAGGCCGGGAAGCTCGAGTACCGCGTCGACCGGCAGGGGAACCTGCACCTCGTGATCGGCAAGAAGTCCTTCGACGAGGATCGCCTGGTCGAGAACTACCTTGCCGTCGTGGACGAGGTGCTCCGCGCGAAGCCGTCCACGGCCAAAGGCCGGTACCTGAAAAGCGTGACGCTGTCCTCGACCATGGGCCCGGGGATCCGTATCGACCCTGCGCGCGTGCGCGAGCTCGCGGGCGAGGCCGCCGAGGTCTCCTAGGTCTCCGGCGGTTTCGTGCGGCGCCGGCGGATGCGCCGCACGAGGAAGGCGATGGCGAACGCGACCACGACCAGGCCGAGGAGCACGAGCCCGGTTCGGCTCGCCGTGCGCTCGACCTGCCGCCAGCTCGCCCCGGCGAAGTAGCCGAGGAGCGTGAACCCCGTCCCCCACGCGACCGCGCCCGCGACGTTGAAGACCAGGAACGTGGGGTAGTGCATGTTCGACATGCCCGCGAGGCTGGGAACGAGCACCCGTAGGGCCGCCGTGAAGCGTCCGAGGAACACGGCCGAGCCGCCGCGCCGTCGCAGGTAGGCCTCGGCCCCCTCCAGGTGGTGGGGTTTGATCATCCGGCCGCTCGCCCAGTGTAGGATCCGCCGGCCCCAGCGCTTGCCGATGACGTAGCCGATCGAATCGCCTATCGATGCGCCGACGATCGCTGCCACGATCGCCGCCCAAAGCGGGATCCGGCCCTGGAACGCGAGGACGCCGCCGACGATCACCGCGACCTCGCCCGGCACGATGATCCCGAGGAACGCCGAGCACTCGAGCGCCGCCAGGACGAAGATGAGCGTCACGGCGACCCAGCCATGCAGGTGCAGGATTCGCTCGGCGAGGCTCGCGATCACGACCGACGCCCTGGTTGACGCGCGGGACCGAGCCTCGTAACCTGCCTGCTGCCGCAGACAGCAGGGGCGTCACGCGTAATCCCCGGAGACGGGGCACCTGCCGAGGCCGAGGGAACCTTCGCTCGCCTCCGCTGCCGCGGGGGCGCTTTCTTTTGGAGACGAGGAGCCATGCCGAAGCCGGGGAAGGTCGAGAAGGTCAAGGCGCTCGAGGGACGATTCCGCGCGTCCACGGGGGCGATGTTCGCCGATTTCCGGGGTCTCACGGTGAAGGACGCCACAGAGCTTCGCCGGGCGCTCGCCGGCGCGGGAGCGACCTTCTCGGTCGTGAAGAACACGCTGACGCGGATCGCGGCGCGCGAGGCAGGCCTGGAGGCGACGCTTTCGTTGCTGGAGGGCCCCACGGCGATCGCCTTCTTCCAGGGCGAGGCGGTGGCCGGCGCGAGGTCGGTCCTTGACCTCACCAAGCGCTTCCCGGCGTTCGTGGTGAAGGGCGCCCTGATCGATGGCGAGGTGCTCGGCGAGGAGCAGGCGCGGTCGCTCGCGCTCCTCGAGTCCCGGGAGGTGTCCCTCGGCAAGGTGGCGGGGATGCTGCAGGCCCCGGTCGCCCGCCTGAGCTACTTGCTGCAGGCGCCCCTGCAGCAGATCGCGTTCGCGCTTGCGGAGCGAGGACGACAGACGCAGGCCGCGTGAGCGCGGGAGAGGAGCAGACCATGGCGAAGCAGAGCGTCGACGACATCCTGGAGGCGATCAAGGAGCTCTCGATCATCGAGGCCGCCGAGCTCTCGAAGAAGATCGAGGAGGAGTTCGGCATCCAGGCCGCTGCGCCCATGATGGCGGGTGCGGTCGCCGCCGGCAGCGGGGGCGGAGCGGCAGCGGAGGAAGAGGCCGAGGAGCAGACCGAGTTCGACGTCCTTCTCGCCTCGGCCGGGGACAAGAAGATCCAGGTCATCAAGGAGGTGCGCGCGCTCACGAGCCTCGGCCTGAAGGAGGCCAAGGACCTCGTGGACAACGCGCCCAAGCCGGTCCTGGAGCGCGTGCCGAAGGAGCAGGCGCAGGCCGCGAAGGAGAAGCTCGAGGCCGCCGGCGCGACCGTCGAGGTCAAGTAGGCCGAACGTTCGATCTTTCGCCCGCGACCGAAAGGCTTTCGACCGTGGTCAGCCCATGGCGCCTGCCCGTAGAGTGCCACGCATGAAGGTCGCCGTCATCGGCGTTGGGTACTGGGGCCCCAACCTCGTCCGCAACCTGCTGCAGATCGACGCGTGCGAGCAGGTCGTGGCCCACGACCTCGACGAAAGCCGGCTGAAGGGGATCATCCGGCACTACCCCACCACCGCGATTGCGCACGACTTGGATCAAGTCCTGAGCGATCCGGCGATCGGGGCGGTCGTCGTCGCGACCCCCGTGAAGACCCACGCCGAGATCGCCATGCGGGCCCTGGAGGCCGGCAAGAGCGTCCTGGTCGAGAAGCCCCTCGCCATCTCCTCGAGCGAGGCGCGCGCACTCGTGGATCTGGCGCGCTCGCGGCGGCTGCTGGTCATGGCCGGGCACACGTTCCTCTTCAGCCCGCCCGTGCAGCGCGTGAAGCGCCTGATCGAGGCCGGCGAGCTCGGGACGCCGCTTTACGTGCAGTCGTCCCGCGTCAACCTGGGGATCCACCGCTCGGACGTGAACGTCGTCTGGGACCTCGCGCCGCACGATCTGTCGATCCTCTGGTCCTGGCTCGGGGAGCACCCTCGGTCAGTGTCGGCGATCGGCCGTTCGCAGAACGGGGCTCCCGCCGACGTGGCCTTCCTCGACCTCTCCTATCCGTCGGGGTGCCTGGCGAACCTGCACCTCTCCTGGCTCGCGCCCACGAAGGTCCGCCGCATGACTATCGTCGGCTCGCGCCGGATGGTGGTGTACGAGGACACGAATGCCGAGGAGCCCCTGCGGATCTACGACAGCGGCGCCGAGCCGCCCAACCCGGACGACCTGAGCGCGCCCGGCGGCGGGTTCACTTGGACCTATCGCACCGGCGACGTGGTGTCGCCCCGGATCGACAGCTGGGAGCCGCTGAAGGCGGAACTGGAGGAGTTCCTCGCCCGCGCGGGCCGTGGGGAGACCCCGGACGAGCGGGAGGAGGCCGCCGTGCAGCTCGTTCGCGTCATCGAGGCCGCCGAGGAGTCCATGCGCGGGGGCGGGGCCCCGGTCTCGCTGTGACCAGCGCGGAGGAGTTCATCCCGGCCGTCCGGCTGGACAACGAGGACGTTTGGGAGACGCTCGCCCCGCGGCTGCGGGACCTGGTCGTGCACGGCCGTTTCATCCTGGGGCCGGAGCTCGAGGAGTTCGAGCGCGAGGCGGCGAAGGTCTTCGGCTGCGAATGGGCCGTCGGCACCTCGTCCGGCACCTCGGCGCTCCTGCTCGCGCTGCGGGCCGCGCCGCTCGAGCCCGGCGCGCGGGTGGCGCTCCCGACGAACACCTTCTACGCGACCTTCGAGGCGGTCGTCATGGCCGGCTACGAACCGGTCCTCGTGGACCACGACGCCGACTACCTGCTGGACCCGGCGACCGTGGCAGACCTGGACCTGCAGGCGGTCGTGGCGGTCCACCTGTACGGCCTGCCCGTGGACATGACGGCCCTGATGTCGCTCGCCCGCGATCGCGGCTGGTGGGTCCTCGAGGACTGCTCCCAGTCACACGGGGCGACCGTCGCCGGCCGGCCGGCGGGCTCGCTCGGCGACGCCGGGGCGTTCAGCGCCTACCCCACCAAGAACCTGGGCGCGTGGGGCGACGCCGGCTTCGTGACCGGCTCGGACCCCGAGCTCTTCGAGGAGATCCGCTCGCTTCGGCACCACACCCAGCGGCAGGCGAACGTGCACCTGGGCCTCGGTGGCACGGAGCGACTGGACAACCTCCAGGCGCTCGTGCTCTCCGAGAAGCTCCGTCGCCTTCCCGAGGAGGTCGAGCGCCGACGCATGATCGGGGCGTGGTACCGGGACGCGCTCGACGGGATGGAGCTCGTGCTCCCCGGGGACCGGGGGGACCGGACGCACGTCTACCACCAGTTCGTCGTGCGGGTGCCGGACCGTTACGGGGTCCGGGAGCGGATGGGGGAGCTGGGGGTCGGGACCGGTATCCACTACCCGACGCCGATCCACCTGCAGCCGGGCGCCTCGGACCGCTTCGAGGCTCCGGCCCACTTCGCGCGGGCGGAAGCCTCCATGCACGAGATCCTGAGCCTGCCGATGTTCGTGACCCTCACCCAGGGCGAGGTCGACCGGGTGGCGTCGACGCTTCGAAGGGCGATCGGGAAGGGCTAGCCGGCGCGGCGCTGCCGCCAGAGGTTCCGCTGCTCGTCCCGGACGAACACGACGTACCCCTCGGCGCCGACCGTTCCCTCCGGCGCCGGGAAGCCCGTCTTCAGCCACGGGCCGTGCCGCCCGGGCTCATAGCGCTCCCACGCGCCGCCCGACTGGCGAAACAGCAGGTCTGGGGGCTCGGGGTAGTGGCGGCGGGCCCGGTCGTTGACGGTCGCGGCGGTCATCGTCCCCTGCACCCAGAGGGGATCGACCCAGGGCGCGTGCTGCTCGAACCAGGAGAGGATCGCAGCCTCGTCGAACGCGAAGGGCTGGGCCGCGATCGACTCATAGAACAGCTCCAGCTTCGCCGTCCGATCGCTCACCGCGGGACACCTCCTGCGAAGGTCCATCCCCGCGGGAGGTATCGGCTGCCCCCTTGGGGGACTTGAACCGCCGGGAACTTTCCTCGAAAAGGCTCTTCCCCTGGCGCCAGGGATGGGCTAAGATGCCCGGGAATTGAGCCGGGTTCCAAGCCGTTGAACGGCGTGATGAGAACGACCGGCCATTCCTGCGTGCGAGAAACTTGATATCCGGCGCGCTTCGGCCTACAATGCCTTGTTGCCGTGCCGTCTCCCGCGAGCTGTCGCGTGTCGCCCATCTTCATCTAGGAGGGGTCCTTCTTGCCTGATGTCATCGTGCCTGGTCGCGAGCGCGTCTCTTTCTCAAAGATCCCCGAGGTCCTGCCCCTTCCCGATCTGATCGGCATCCAGCGCGAGTCGTTCGACTGGCTGCTCCGCGACGGGCTCGCCGAGGTCCTTGCGGAGGTCTCCCCGATCGAGGACTTCACCGAGACCTACCAGCTGATCTTCGGCAAGCACCAGTTCAAGGAGCTCAAGTACTCCGTTGAGGAGTGCAAGGACAAGGACATGACTTATTCGGCCCCACTGTTCGTGGAGGCCCAATTCATCAACAAGGAGACCGGCGAGATCAAGGAGCAGGAGGTCTTCATGGGGGACTTCCCCGTGATGACCGGCAAGGGCACCTTCGTCATCAACGGCACCGAGCGAGTCGTGGTCTCCCAGCTCGTACGCAGCCCCGGCGTCTATTTCAGCCGCGAGCTCGACAAGACATCCGACAAGGACCTCTTCATCGCGAAGGTCATCCCCTCCCGTGGGGCCTGGCTCGAGTTCGAGGTCGACAAGCGCGACACGGTCGGTGTGCGGATCGACCGCAAGCGCCGACAGAACGTGACCGTGCTGCTCAAGGCCCTCGGCTGGACCGAGGACGAGATCCTCGAGCTCTTCGACGGGGCCGCCTCGATCCGGGCGACGCTCGAGAAGGACCACTTCCACAGCCAGGGCGAGGCGTTGGAGGACATCTACCGCAAGCTCCGTCCCGGCGAGCCGCCAACGGCCGAGTCGGCCCAGACCCTCCTCGAGAACCTCTTCTTCAACTCGAAGCGCTACGACCTCGCCCGCGTCGGCCGCTACAAGCTCGGCAAGAAGCTCGGGGAGCCCTCCGAGATCGCCCGGCGCCAGCTGAAGGCCAAGTTCGACGGGATGAAGGCGACCGACAACCCCGACAAGAAGGACTGGGAGCAGCCGCGCTGGCGCATCTTCTCCGAGGCTCCCGCCGCCGGGCGCGACAAGGCCGCGCCCACGTTCAAGGGCGTCCTGACCCTCGAGGACATCGTCAAGACCGTCCAGTACCTGGTGAAGCTGCACGCCGGTGAGGAGGGCTACGAAGAGGACGACATCGATCACTTCGGGAACCGGCGCATCCGCTCGGTCGGCGAGCTCATCCAGAACCAGGTTCGGCTGGGCCTGACCCGCATGGAGCGGGTCGTCCGCGAGCGCATGACCACCCAGGACGTGGAGGCGATCACGCCCCAGACGCTCATCAACATCCGCCCGGTCGTGGCGGCGATCAAGGAGTTCTTCGGCACCTCGCAGCTCTCGCAATTCATGGACCAGACGAACCCGCTCGCCGGCCTCACGCACAAGCGCCGCCTCTCGGCGCTCGGCCCCGGCGGGCTCTCTCGCGAGCGCGCGGGGTTCGAGGTCCGTGACGTCCATCCCTCGCACTACGGCCGGATGTGCCCGATCGAGACGCCGGAGGGCCCGAACATCGGCCTCATCGGTTCGCTCTCGAGCTACGGCCGGATCAACCCCTACGGGTTCATCGAGACGCCGTACCGCAAGGTCCAGAAGGGCCGGGTGACCGACCAGATCGACTACCTGACGGCCGACGAGGAGGACCGCCACGTCATCGCGCAGGCGAACACCCCGATCGATCCCCGTGGCCGGTTCACCGAGGACAAGGTGCTCGTGCGGCGCAAGGGCGGCGAGGTCGACTACGTGACGCCGGTCGACGTCGACTACATGGACGTGTCGCCCAAGCAGATCGTGTCGGTCGCCGCCGCGCTCATCCCGTTTCTCGAGCACGACGACGCCAACCGCGCCCTCATGGGGGCGAACATGCAGCGCCAGGCCGTGCCGCTCCTTCGCGC
>VAYJ01000063.1:3121-7676 GCA_005888465.1 Actinomycetota bacterium | reverse complement strand
AGGAGGCCGGGGTGGTCGAGGAGGTGGGCGGCGCGGACTCGCGAGACAAGGAGGCCGCCCAGGAGATCGTGGTCCGGTCCAATCGCGGCGAGCTCGCGACCTACAAGCTGCTCAAGTTCCGCCGCTCGAACCAGGGCACGTGCATCACCCAGAAGCCGATCGTGCGCGTGGGCGACCGGGTCAAGAAGGGCCAGGTCATCGCCGACGGCCCGTCCACCGAGCAGGGTGAGCTCGCCCTCGGCAAGAACCTGTTGGTGGCGTTCATGCCCTGGGAGGGTCACAACTACGAGGACGCCATCGTGCTCTCCGAGCGCCTCGTCAAGGACGACGAGCTGACGTCGATCCACATCGAGGAGCACGAGGTCGACGCCCGCGACACCAAGCTCGGACCCGAGGAGATCACTCGCGACATCCCGAACGTCTCCGAGGAGATCCTGAAAGACCTCGACGAGCGCGGGATCGTCCGCATCGGTGCCGAGGTGAACCCTGGCGACTACCTGGTCGGCAAGGTCACGCCGAAGGGGGAGACGGAGCTGACGCCGGAGGAGCGCCTCCTGCGGGCGATCTTCGGGGAGAAGGCGCGTGAGGTGCGCGACACCTCGCTCAAGATGCGCCACGGCGAGTCCGGCAAGGTCATCGGCGTGCGGGTCTTCAACCGGGACGCGGGCGACGAGCTCGCCCCCGGCGTGAACGAGCTGGTGCGGGTCTACGTCGCCCAGAAGCGCAAGATCTCCGACGGCGACAAGCTTGCCGGGCGCCACGGCAACAAGGGCGTCATCGCGAAGATCCTGCCCGAGGAGGACATGCCGTTCCTTCCCGACGGCACGCCTGTCGACATCGTGCTGAACCCGCTCGGTGTCCCCTCCCGGATGAACCTCGGCCAGGTGCTCGAGGCGCATCTCGGGTGGGCGGCGAAGGTGGGCTACGGGACGAACGGCAACGGCAGCGGGGACGTGGATGGCGACGGCCACTGGAGCGAGCGGGTGGCCATGCACATCGCCTCGCCGGTCTTCGACGGCGCGCGGGAGAACGAGATCCTCGAGGCGCTCGAGACCGCGCACTCGATCACGCCGAGCGAGGTCCGGTTGGTGAACAAGGTGGGCAAGGCTCAGCTCTACGACGGGCGCACCGGCGAGCCGTACGACGTGCCGGTCACGGTGGGCTACGTGTACATCCTGAAGCTGCTGCACCTGGTCGACGACAAGATCCACGCCCGTTCGACCGGGCCGTACTCGATGATCACCCAGCAGCCGCTCGGCGGGAAGGCGCAGTTCGGCGGGCAGCGCTTCGGCGAGATGGAGGTCTGGGCGCTCGAGGCGTACGGCGCGGCCTACGCGCTGCAGGAGCTGCTCACCATCAAGTCGGACGACGTCCTCGGGCGCGTGAAGGTGTACGAGGCGATCGTCAAGGGCGAGAACATCCCCGAGCCGGGCATCCCCGAGTCGTTCAAGGTGCTCATCAAGGAGATGCAGTCGCTCTGCCTAAACGTCGAGGTGCTGTCGGCGGAGGGCAAGGAGATCGAGATGCGGGAGACCGACGAGGACGTGTTCCGGGCTGCGGAGGAACTGGGGATCGACCTCTCCCGCCGGGAGCCGGCCGGGGCGGACTTCGACTGATGCGGACACACCAGGAGGACACGAAAGGGGCGATCGGCTAAGTGCTGGACGTCAACTATTTCGACGAGCTGCGGATCGGCCTCGCGACGGCCGATCAGATCCGGGCATGGTCCAACGGCGAAGTCAAGAAGCCGGAGACCATCAACTACCGCACGCTGAAGCCGGAGAAGGATGGCCTGTTCTGCGAGCGGATCTTCGGGCCCACCCGCGACTGGGAATGCCACTGCGGCAAGTACAAGCGCGTCCGCTTCAAGGGCATCATCTGCGAGCGCTGCGGCGTCGAGATCACGCGCTCGAAGGTGCGGCGCGACCGCATGGGCCACATCGAGCTCGCCGCCCCCGTGACGCACATCTGGTATTTCAAGGGCGTTCCCTCGCGCCTGGGGTACCTGCTCGACCTCGCGCCGAAGGACCTCGAGAAGGTCATCTACTTCGCCGCCTACATCATCACCAGGGTCGATGCCGACCGCCGGCACAAGGACATGCCGGACATCGAGGCCGACCTGGACGCCGAAAAGAAGCAGATCGAGGGCCAGCGCGACCAGACGATCTCCAAGCGGCTGGCCGAGCTAGAGGACCGGCTGCGCGACATGGAGGGCGAGGGCGCCAAGAGCGCACAGCTCTCCGCCGCCCGCCGCGAGGCGCAGCGTGACGTGGAGCGCATTACCGAGGGCGCCCGCGGGGAGACCCAGCACCTGGACGACGTCCTTTCAGGATTCAAGAGCCTGCAGGTGAAGCAGCTCGTCGCCGACGACGCGGTATACCGCAGCCTCCGCGAGCGCTTCGGCGACTACTTCGACGGCGGCATGGGCGCCGAGGCGATCAAGCGCCTGCTGATCGACCGCCAAGGGCACGCGCCGCCAGAAGGCGATCAAGCGGCTGAAGGTCGTCTCGCACTTCATCGGGACGAAGAACTCCCCGCTCGGCATGGTGCTGGACGCCGTGCCGGTCATCCCGCCGGACCTTCGTCCGATGGTCCAGCTGGACGGCGGCCGGTTCGCGACGAGCGACCTGAACGACCTGTACCGGCGCGTCATCAACCGAAACAACCGGCTGAAGCGGCTGCTCGACCTGCAGGCGCCGGAGATCATCGTCAACAACGAGAAGCGCATGCTCCAGGAGGCCGTGGACGCCCTCTTCGACAACGGCCGCCGCGGCCGCCCCGTGACCGGGCCCGGCAACCGCCCGCTTAAGTCCCTCTCGGACATGCTGAAGGGCAAGCAGGGCCGGTTCCGCCAGAACCTGCTCGGCAAGCGCGTCGACTACTCGGGCCGCTCCGTCATCGTGGTCGGGCCGCAGCTGCGGCTGCACCAGTGCGGCCTGCCCAAGCAGATGGCGCTCGAGCTGTTCAAGCCGTTCGTCATGAAGCGCCTGGTGGACATGAACCTCGCGCAGAACATCAAGAGCGCCAAGCGCATGGTCGAGCGCGCGCGGCCACAGGTCTGGGACGTGCTCGAGGAGGTCATTCAGGAGCATCCGGTGATGCTCAACCGGGCGCCGACGTTGCATCGCCTCGGGATCCAGGCGTTCGAGCCCGTGCTGGTCGAGGGCAAGGCCATCCAGATCCACCCGCTCGTGTGCTCCGCGTTCAACGCGGACTTCGACGGAGACCAGATGGCCGTACACGTGCCGCTCTCCGCTGAGGCGCAGGCCGAGGCCCGGATCCTCATGCTCTCGGCGAACAACATCCTGTCGCCGGCGCACGGGCGCCCGATCGCGGTGCCAACCCAGGACATGGTGCTCGGGATCTACTACCTCACGATCGCGAACCCTCGCCCGGAGAAGGACGAGGACATCCCGCGCTTCTCCTCAGCGGACGAGGCGCTCATGGCGCTGGACAGCGGGCGCGTGGACCTGCACGACACCATCAAGGTCCGGCTTCCCGGCAAGGCCCTGCCGCCCGAGATGCTCCCCAAGGCCGCGAACGGCGACGGCGAGGCGAAGGAGCGCACGCGCACGACTCTCGTGGAGACGACCGTCGGGCGAGTCATCTTCAACGACTCCTTCCCGCTCGCGTTCGAGTACGTCAACCACCACGTGCAGAAGGGCGACGTGGCGGCGATCGTCGATCAGTGCGTTTCCCGGTTCGACCGGGCGATGGTCGAGACGGTCCTGGACAACTTGAAGAGCCAGGGGTTCCACTACTCGACCCGCGCCGGCGTGACGATCGGCATCGACGACGTGATCACGCCGAAGGAGAAGGGCAAGATCCTCGACCTGCACGAGAAGCGAGCCGACAAGATCGAGGGCCAGTACCGCAAGGGCATCATCACCGACGAGGAGCGCCGCCAGGAACTGATCCAGATTTGGACCGAGGCGACCGACGAGGTGAAGGACGCCATGGAGGCGACCTTCACCGAGCGCAACCCGATCTACATGATGGCCTACTCGGGCGCGCGCGGAAACATCATGCAGATCCGCCAGATCGCGGGCATGCGCGGCCTGGTGGCGAACCCCAAGGGCGAGATCATCCCGCGTCCGATCAAGGCGAACTTCCGTGAGGGCCTGACCGTCCTCGAGTACTTCATCTCAACGCACGGCGCCCGCAAGGGCCTCGCCGACACGGCGCTTCGCACCGCGGACTCGGGGTACCTGACGCGGCGCCTGGTCGACGTCGCCCAGGAGGTCATCGTCCGCGAGGAGGACTGCGGCTCCGACCGCGGGATCCCGGTGCGCGTCGCCACCCCGACGCCGTCGGGCGGGCTGGCCGTGGTCCCGCAGTCGATCCTGGACACGAAGCTCTTCGGCCGAGTCCTCGCCGAGGACGCGAAGCACGGTCGCACGATGGTCGCCCCGAAGGGGACGCTCGTGGGCGACGCCGAGCTGCGCGCGATCATGGACTCGGGTGTCGAGGTCGCGTCCATGCGCTCGGCCCTCACCTGCGATGCCGTCGTCGGCGTCTGCCAGATGTGCTACGGGCGCAACATGGCGACCGGGCG
>VAYJ01000063.1:0-3096 GCA_005888465.1 Actinomycetota bacterium | reverse complement strand
GACGTTCCACACGGGCGGCGTGGCCGGCGAGGACATCACGCACGGCCTCCCGCGCGTCCAGGAGCTCTTCGAGGCGCGCCGGCCCAAGGGTGAGGCGCAGATCACCGAGCTCTCCGGCGTCGCGCAGCTCGAAGAGGACATGGAGAAGAAGGTCCGCCGCATCACGGTCACCTCCGACGACGGCGACCAGGTGCAGTACGCCGTGTCGATGCGAGCCCGCCTCGCGGTCTCCGACGGCGACCGGGTCGAGGTGGGCCAGCAGCTCACCGAGGGCTCGGTCAACCCGCATGAGAAGCTCCGCGTCGAGGGCGTGCAGGCCCTGCAGATGTTCCAGGTCGACGAGGTGCAGCAGGTCTACCGTTCGCAGGGCGTGACGATCCACGACAAGCACATCGAGATCATCGTTCGCCGGGGGACACGGAGTTACTGCCGGGCGAGCTGGTCGACCGCAAGCGCTTCGTGGAGACCAATTCCGAGATCGTCGAGTCGGGTGGCGAGGCCGCGTCGGCCCGGCCGATCCTCATGGGCATCACGAAGGCCTCTCTCGCGACCGACTCGTGGCTTGCGGCCGCGTCCTTCCAGGAGACCACCAGGGTCCTGACCGAGGCCGCGATCAGCGCCAAGTCGGATCCGCTGCTGGGGCTGAAGGAGAACGTGATCATCGGCAAGCTGATCCCGGCCGGTACCGGCATGCACCGCTACCGGAACATCGCCGTGCGGATCAAGCCCGAGGCGATCCCGGAGTACTGGCTGGTCCGCCAGCGCGAGCTGGCGGACGCCCGGGAGGCGGGCGGGGAACCGCCAGCGTTCGGCAGCATGACCCGGGAGGAGGCCGAGCAGGCGCTCGGAGGGGGGTTCGGCTCGGACGACGCGTAGGCACCCTGTTTGCTGTGCGCTACATCACACTCGTCGCCCTGCCGATACCCTTCGTGGATCCGAGGTCCTGCTGGTATCGTCGATGGCCGAATCCTGTCTGGGAGGTTGTGCACGGTGAGTGATGTCAGCACGCGTATCCGGGACTTCATTACGAGCGAGATCATGTTCGACGACAGCTCGGCGAACCTAGCCGACGACACCGCCTTGCTGGGCTCCGTGATGGACTCCCTGGGCCTCATGCAGCTGATCGCGTTCCTCGAGGAGGAGTTCGAGGTCGAGATCGACGACGCGGACGTCACGGTGGACAACTTCCGCACTGTCGGCGACATCGAGCGCATGGTCACGGCCAAGGCCGAGGTTGGTTGAAGACGGCGACCCGACCGGTCATCGAATGGGTCACGCCTGAGCAAGCCGAGCACTACGAATCCGTCCTCGGCTTCGCGCGGACGCTGCCACGCGACACGCTTGAGCGCGACCGAGAAGAGATGTTCTCCCGAGAGGCCTGGAACCGCTGCGCCGAGTTCGGCATCCAGGGGATGCCCATCCCGGCCGAGTTCGGGGGCGGCGGTGCGGACGTCGTCACCACGATGCTGGGGCTCGAGGCCCTGGGCTATGGCTGTGACGACGCGGGCCTCGTCTTCTCGATCAACGCGCACATGTGGACGAGCGAGGTCCCGATCTGGACGTTCGGGACGGCCCAGCAGCGCGAGCGGTGGCTGGCCGGCCTCTGCGACGGCCGGTTCATCGGGTGCCACACGATCACCGAGCCGGGAGCCGGGTCCGACGCCTTCGGCATGAAGAGCACGGCGAAGCCCGTCCCCGGCGGCTTCGTCCTCAACGGGTCGAAGACCTTCATCACCAACGCCCCCGTCGCGGACCTCCTGATCGTGTTCGCCCGCAGCGGCGAGGGGATCGGGCCGTACGGGATCAGCGCCTTCCTGGTCGAGGCCGCGACGAAGGGCCTCACCGTCGGCGGACAGCTCGACAAGATGGGCCTTCGCACCTCGCCGATGGCCGAGGTCTTCCTGGAGGACTGCTTCGTGCCCTCCGAGGCGCTCCTCGGCGGCGAGGGACAGGGGGGCGAGATCTTCCAGACCTCCATGCGGTGGGAGCGGGCGTGCATCATGGCGAGCCAGGTGGGCACGATGCGCCGAACCATGGAAGCCTGTGTCACCTATGCACGGGAGCGCCGCCAGTTCGGCAAGCCCATCGCCAAGTTCGAATCGGTGTCGGACAAGATCGCCAACATGAAGGTCGCGGTGGACGCGGCGCGGGCCCTCGTGCTCCGCGTCGGCTGGCTCATGGACCACGGCCGCGACACGATGGTCGAGGCGGCCGTGGCCAAGACCTTCGTGAGCGAGGCGGCCGTGCGAACCCACCTGGACGCCGTGCAGGTGTTCGGCGGCTACGGATACATGACCGAGTACGGGATCGAGCGCGGCCTCCGAGACGCCGTAGGAGGCACGATCTACTCGGGGACCTCGGAGATCCAGCGCCGTATCATTGCCCGCGGGCTGGGGCTGTAGGGGCGCGGGAGGGCCCGTGGGCTTCCTCCTGCACCAGCTCCTCGCCGACGCGGCGGCTGTCTCGCCCGATCGGGAGGCCGTCCGCTGCCTGGGACGCTCGCTCACGTACGGCGAGCTGGACGCGGCCGCGAACGCGGTCGCGCGCGCACTGATCGCTGGCGGCGTCCAGCCCGCCGACCGGGTGGCGATCCTGCTCCCCAAACGGGTCGAGACGATCGCGTGCGTCTACGGGATCCTGAAGGCCGGCGCCGCCTACGTCCCGCTCGATCCGAAGGGCCCCGCTCGCCGAGCGGCCTTGGTCGGGGCCGACTGCACGGTGAAGGCGGTGGTCACGACCCCGGCGCGCGCCCCGGACCTGCTCGCGGCCCTCGCCGAGCAAGGACACCAGCCGGGCATGGTCCTCTTGGTGGACGACGCCACCGGCGACGTGGCCACGCCATCCTCCGAGGCGATTGCGTATGCCGACGTCGTGCGCTCCGGTGGCACCGATCCCGGCGTCGCCGTGATCGAGGCGGACCTCGCCTACATCCTGTACACGTCGGGCTCGACCGGCACGCCCAAGGGCGTGATGCTGTCCCACCGCAACGCCCTCACCTTCGTCGAGTGGTCCGCGCGCCGCATCGGCATCGGCCCGGACGACCGCGTTTCGAACCACGCGCCCCTGCACTTCGATCTCTCCGTGTTCGACCTGTAC
>VAYJ01000237.1 GCA_005888465.1 Actinomycetota bacterium | reverse complement strand
AGGCGTCGCCGCTCCCTCTCGCTCATCCCGCCCCACACGCCGTAGCGCTCGTCGCGACGCAGGGCGTAGTTCAGGCACTCGATGCGGACGGGGCACTCGGCACAGATCCGCTTCGCCTCGCGAGAGGACCCTCCCTTCTCGGGGAAGAACACCTCCGGGTCGTAGTCGCGACACCGCGCCCGGTCTTGCCATGGAACGAAGTGATGCATCCCGGCTCCCCCAAATTACATTGTTGTAATTCTGAGGGAGCGGGAGGCAAAAAAGCAAGTCCGTTCGCGGGTCCCCGAGCATTTTTTTTCTCACCGACATATCTATCGGGAATGGTCGCGTGGTCTGAATGACCTGACGATCGTTGTCAGGCGGCTTGACCAAGTGCGGGGAGGGAGCCCTATCGGTTGGTGGCGACGCCGACGCGTTGCGAGCGATCGACGCGCTCGTAGGTCGTCGTACGCTCCGCGGGGATGCGCCCGATCGCCTCGATCGCTTCGATGAACTCTTCCGGCTCCTTGCGGATCCCCCACTCCGCCCCGGCCATGCGCGAGATGGTCTCCTCCATCAGCGTGCCGCCGAAGTCGTTCGCCCCTCCCTGCAGAACCCTTCGGCAGTAGTCCATCCCCATCTTCACCCAGGAGACCTGGATGTTCGCGACGAGCCCGTCCAGCAGGATCCGTGCCACGGCGTGCATGCGCCGGTCATCCTCCAAGGTGGGCCCGGGCCGCGCCTTGCCGGCCAGGTAGAGCGGGGAGTTCTGCCAGACGAAGGGCAGCGGGACGAACTCGGTGAAGCCGCCCGTGCGCCGCTGGATCGCGCCGATCCGGCGGATGTGAGCGACCCAGTGGGGAGGCGCATCGACGTGCCCATACATGATCGTGGAGGACGAACGGGAGCTTGCCTTTCGTCAGCACCCATCGGACGTCGTCGTCCAAGATCTCGGCCGCCGTCCCGGGGATCGTCCCCAGCCCGCGAGCCCGGCACTCCTGGAGGAACTCGCGGAACGAGATCCCCAGTCGCGCGGACCCGTTCACGACCTCCATCGGGCTGAACGCGTGGATGTGGATGTCGGGGGTGCGCGCCTTGATCGCCTCGAGGATGCGGAAGTAGAAGTCACCCGGCAGGCTCGGGTGCAGCCCTCCCTGGATGCAGACTTCGGTCGCGCCGTAGGCCCGGGCCTCCTCGGCTCGGTCGGCGACCTCGTCGAGCGAGAGCGTGTAGCTCTCGGCGTCGACCTCGCGCTGCGCGAAGGCACAGAAGCGGCAGCCCGTGTAACAGACGTTGGTGAAGTTGATGTTGCGGTTGACGACGTAGGTGACCTCGTCGCCGACCCGCTCGCGCCGAAGGTCGTCGGCGACACGGCAGAGCGCCTCGAGCGCGTCACCATCGGCCTGGAAGAGCGCGAGCGCCTGCTCGTCGCTGAGCGCCGAACCCCGTCCTGAGGCCGCCTTCCGCAATGCCGCGCGGACCTCGGCCTCCAGTCGCTCGGGTTCGAGCCGCGGGCGCGTGGCCCAGTCCTTGGTGACGCGCAGCTCGTTGAAGTCGCCGTAGACGTCGTCGGCGTCCTCGCGAAGCCCCGCGTCCTGCCGCTTCGCGAACGTGAGGGAGATGGTGCGGGGCTTCCACCGCACCTCCGGCTCCTGCCACGGCGTCGGCTCGGGGACCTGGGCGTCCACGGCCAGCCCGTCGGGCCCCGTGAGCCGGCGCACCGGCTCCTGCATGCGACCCGCGATCCATGGGTCGGGCTTCGTCGCGTACTCCGGGTAGACGGCCAGGCGCTCGCGGAGCGTGAACCCGCGCGCGGCCGTGTGCCGTTCGAGCGCCGAGAGCGCGGGCCACGGCGCCTCGGGATTCACGTGGTCGATCGTGACCGGCGACACGCCGCCCCAATCGTTGATCCCGGCGTCGAGCAACCGCGGGTAGTCCGGGTCCGACAGGTTGGGCGGCGCCTGCAGGTTCATATGCGGGCCGAGCAGGATGCGAGCGGTCGCGATCGTCGCGAGGAACTCCTCTTGCGACGGCTCGGGCGCGTCACGCATGGCCGTGCTCGGCTTCGCGCGGAAGTTCTGGACGATCACCTCCTGGACGTGCCGATGCCGGCGGGCGACCTCGCGGATCGCGAGGATCGACGCGGCCCGTTCGCGCAGGGTCTCGCCGATCCCAACCAGGATGCCCGTGGTGAAGGGGATCGAGAGGCGCCCCGCGTCTTCGATGGTGCGAAGGCGGACGGCCGGCACCTTGTCGGGCGAGCCGAAGTGCGGACCACCCCGCTCCGAGAGCCGAGGCGAGGACGTCTCGAGCATGATCCCCATGGAGGCGCTCACGTGCTTCAGCCGCGCCATCTCCTCCCAGCTCATTACGCCGGGGTTGAGGTGCGGCAGGAGCCCGGTCTCCTCGATGACGCGGATCGCGACGCTCCGTAGGTAGTCGAGCGTCGAGTCGTAGCCGCGTTCGGCGAGCCAGGCGCGGGCGATGGGATAGCGCTCTTCGGGACGGTCGCCGAGGGTGAACAGCGCCTCCTTGCACCCGCGTCGCCGGCCGGCCTCGGCGATCGCCACGACCTCCTCGGGGGTGAGGAAGGGTCGGTCGAGCTTCGCGGGCGGCTTCGCGAACGTGCAGTAGTGACAGTGATCCCGACAGAGCATGGTGAGCGGGACGAAGACCTTGCGGGAATACGTGATGGTCCGGCCGTGGCCGAGGTCGCGAAGGCGACCGGCGATCTCGAGGAGGTGCTCGAGGTCCTCCCCGCGGGCCGAGAGCAGCGCCTCGGCCTCGTCGAGCACGAGCGGCGAGCCGGCGCGCGATCGGGCGAGGGCCCGCCGGAGCTGGTGGCCGATGTCGCGCATCTCGTTCGAATGTACGTGCGATGCGCGCTTGGGGCAAACCACGGGTCGCGGGGACGCGGGAAGATATGCGCGTGGGCGTGGTTGCGCTGGCGGGCGGGGTGGGCGCGGGCAAGTTCCTGCGCGGCCTGGTCGGCGTCGTGCCCCCCGAGGACGTCACGGTCGTGGTCAACACCGGCGACGACCTGGTGGTCCATGGGCTCCACGTCTCGCCGGACCTGGACTCGGTGCTCTACTGGCTGGCCGGGGCGATGGACCGCGAGCGTGGATGGGGACGCGCGGACGAGTCCTTCCGCACGACGGCCGAGCTTCGTCGCCTGGGTGCGGACGGCGCATGGTTCGGGCTGGGCGACCTCGACCTGGCCACCCATCTCCTGCGCGCCCGGCTGCTGCGCGACGGGCACTCGCTCTCGGCGGCGACGGCGGAGCTCGCGCGGCGGTTCGGCGTCGCGACCCGCCTGCTGCCGATGACCGATGACCCCGTGGCGACGCGGCTGAGCGTGATCGACGAATCCGGCCGCGAGCGGGATCTCCACTTCCAGGAGTACTGGGTCGCTCGCGAGGCGCGGGACCGGGTGCTGGCGATCCGCTACGTCGGCGCCGACGCGGCGCGGCCGGCGCCGGGAATCCTCCAGGCCGTCGAGGAGGCCGATCGCATCGTCATCTGCCCGTCCAATCCGATCGCCTCGATCGACCCCATCCTCGCGGTGCCCGGCATCCGCGGTGCGGTCGAAGCGGCGCGCGACCGGGTGGTCGCGATCTCGCCGATCATCGGCGGCGCCCCGGTCCGCGGCATGGCGGACAAGCTGCTCCCCGCCGTGGGCGAAGCGGTCTCCGCGACCGGCGTCGCGCGCCATTACCGCAAGCTGCTGGGGGCCTACGTGATCGATCGCGTCGATGCGGCGGCGCGGCCGGAGATCGAGGGGCTGCTCGACGGCGGGACCGTCGCCGTCGTGGACACACTCATGGTCGACGACGCGGTGGCGACCTCGCTCGCCGCTGCGGCCCTCGCGTGCGTGGGAGCCGGCGCGTGACGGACGTGCGCCTCTTTCCCGTCTCGGGGATCGGCGAGGTCCGTCCGGGCGACGACCTTGCCGCGACGCTCCGCGCCGGCCTTGCGGCGAGCGGCATCGCGCTGGAGGATGGCGACGTCGTCGCGGTGACGCAGAAGATCGTGTCCAAGGCCGAAGGCAGGGTGGTGCCCGAAGGTCCGGGCGGCAAGGCCGGGTGGGTGCTCGCCGAGACGCGACGCGTCGTCGCGCGCCGGGAGGACCTGCTGGTGGCCGAGACGGCGCACGGGTTCGTGTGCGCCAACGCGGGCGTCGACGCCTCGAACGTGGCCGAGGGCTTCCTCACCCTCCTTCCCGATGATCCCGACGGGAGCGCCGCGCGCATCCGGGATGGTCTTCGGGCGTCGTCGGGCGCGGAGATCGCCGTCATCGTCACCGACACGTTCGGGCGCGCGTGGCGTCGGGGCGTGGTGAACGTCGCCATCGGCTGCGCCGGCCTCGCCTCGATCGTCGATCTGCGCGGGACGAAGGACGCGAGCGGCCGGGTCCTCGAGGCGACGATCGTCGCCCTCGCCGACGAGGTGGCGGCGGCGAGCGGGCTCGTCATGGGCAAGGCGGACGGCGTGCCCGCCGCGGTGGTCCGCGGCGTACGTACCGAGGATCCGCCGCTGCCCGCCTCGGAGCTGATCCGTCCGCCCGATGAGGATCTTTTCCGCGAGTCGCCGCTGCAGGCGATCCACGCCCGACGGTCGATCCGTTCGTTTGGGTCCTCCCACCCGGTTCCCGACTCGGCCGTGCGCGAGGCCATCGCGGCGGCCTGCACCGCCCCCGCCCCCCACCACTCGCGCCCGTGGCTGTTCGTCGCCCTCCGGCAAGGCCCGGCGCGCCGGCGGCTCCTGGCGGCGATGGCGCAGGCGTGGACCGCGGATCTCGCGGGCGACGGGACGTCGCAGAGCGTCATCGACCGTCGCCTCCAGGGATCCGACGCGCTCCTCGGTGACGCGCCGCTCCTCGTCGTCCCCTGCGTCCGTCTGCATCGAGCGCACCTCTACCCCGATGACGCGCGCGCCGGCGCAGAGCGCGAGATGTTCCTCCTCTCCGGCGGCGCGGCCATCGAGAACCTGCTCCTCGCGCTGCACGCGCAGGGCCTCGCGTCGTGCTGGGTCTCCTCGACGCTGTTCTGCAAAGAGGAGACGCGGGAGGCGCTCGGGCTCGACGACGAATGGATCCCCCTGGGATCGGTCGCGGTCGGGCCACCCCCCACCGGTTCCATCCCAGAGCGGCCGGCGATCGACCCGACCGAGTTCCTCCGCGAGATCCCGTGACCCCGTCGCCGCTCGCGGGGCTCGTCCTCTGCGGCGGCGCCGGCCGGCGGATGGGAGGCGACAAGGCGCTCCTCGAATTCGAAGGCGAGCCGCTCGTCCTGCGGGTCGCCCGCCGGCTGGGCCAGGTCGCCGACCCCGTCCTGCTCGCGCCCGGCCGGGCCGGCCGGCTCGGGGACCTCGGCTACGCGGAGGTGGCCGACGCATCGGAGCAGTCCGGCCCGCTCGGTGGCATCGTGGCGGGCGTGGCGGCATCGCCCCACGACCTGGTCGCCGTCGCCGCGGCCGACATGCCGTTCGCGAGCCCGCCGCTCTTCCGGCTGCTCGCCGCCCTGCATGCCGACGACGACGTCGTCGTGCCCGTCGTCGGAGGACAGCTCGAGCCGTTGCATGCCGTGTACGCGCGATCGTCGCTTCCCGCCCTTCGCGCGACGCTGCAGGCTCGGCGGCTGGAGCTTCGCGCGGCCCTCCTTAACCTTCGCACGCGTCAGGTCCTCGAACCCGAGTGGCGAGCGGCCGACCCCACCGGAGGCTTCGCGCACAACATCAATCGACCGGAGGACCTCTCGGTCCCAGGGACTTCCCGTATCCTGGGGGCCCGCATCGACACCAACGAGTGAGGGACGGATGGCAGGCAGGCGAAAGCGTACGCCCCCCCGGCCGGAGGGAGCCTCGGTATCACCGAAGCCGGGCGTCGCTCCGGCGTCGCCGGGCGGCCCGAACCGTCAGGCGCGCAAGGACGAGGCCCGCCGCCAGCGCGAGGCCCTTCGACGGAAGATGTCCCGCCGTCGCGGGTATCGGGTCGTGAGCCTGATCGTCGCGATCGTCCTCGTCGTTGGCGGCATCGTGGCGTTCGTCGTCCTTCGCCCGACCGCCGCCGAGGCCGCCGGCTGCGGACCGGTCCGGGTGATTCCCCCCTACAACCCCCAGAGTGAAGACCGCACCCACATCGGCCAGGCACCGGTGGCCACGCCGCC
>VAYJ01000233.1 GCA_005888465.1 Actinomycetota bacterium | reverse complement strand
GTCCTTCGCGAGCACGGTGGACTTGCCCAGTCTCGCCCCGAGAGCGCGCGCGAAGGACACCGTCTCGTCGGACGTCGTGAGCGCACGAACGATCTCGAGGAGCTTCATGACGGGCGGCGGATTGAAGAAGTGCAGACCGATGATCTGCTCGCCGCGCTTGGTCACGGTCGCGAGCTCGGCGATCGGCAGGGACGAGGTGTTCGTCGCGAGCACCACGTCGGGGCGCGTGATCTCGTCGAGCCGGGCGAAGATCCCGAGCTTGGTCACCAGGCTCTCGGTCGCGGCCTCGATGACCAGGTCGGCATCGGAGAGGTCGTCCAGCGACGTCGAGGACGTGATGCGGGCGAGCGCGGCGTCGTGCGCGGCGGAGTCCATCTTTCCCCGCTCGACCGCCCTGGCCATCGAGGTCTCGACCCGGCGGCGGCCGCGCGCCATGGCCTCGTCGTTCACCTCGACGGTGATGACCACGAATCCCGCCTTGGCGCACACCTCGACGATGCCGGACCCCATGATCCCGCAGCCGACCACGCCGATCGTGCGCACGTCTTCGGGCCTCATGGCCGGGAAGCCTATCGGGGGCGCCGACGGGCGAGCGAATCGAGGCGCGAGAGCCGCGCGCCCGCCTGGCGATCGGACCGGCGGACCTCGGCGATCGCACGTCGAACGGGGCGCGTGTCCAGATCCTGCTTGAGCCCGGTCGCGATGACCCGGGCGGCCCTGAACGCGGGGCTCGTACCAGCGCCAACATCCGGCGCTTCGCGGAGCAGGTCGACGTACAGGTCTTCCAGGAGCGCGGGGCGCGCGGCCAGACGGGCGGCTCGCGTGTCGGCGTGGACCGAAGCGCCCGGCTCGAGGGTCACCGTCACCGGTGCGCCGATCGCCTTCGCGAACCGCTCGAGGAACCCGAGCGTGGGGACGGCGCGTCCGGACTCGACCTTCGAGATGGCGGGCTGGGTGGTGCTCATGCGCTCGGCGAGGGTCGCCTGGCTGAGGCCCGCGGCCTTCCGGGCGTCGATGAGGGTCTGGGCGATGGAACCGGGGTTCGCGACCATGGGCAGGGGGTCCTCCTCGGGATGCTATGGAAAAATATCCCTAAGTCGCAATATACCGCATCCGGGATATTGTCGCATAGCATGCACCGAGAGGGTCACCTACCCCTTCGAACGAGTGTCTCCGAACGCGTCGATGAGATCCGCGATCTCCCCCACGCTTGCGCTGAGATCCCGGTCCACCGCGGTGAAGACGCGCGCGACGCCCATCGCGACCAGCGCCGCCGCATCGTCGTCCGGGATCACGCCGCCGACGACTACCGGGACGGCTCTCCCCACGCGGCGGAGCCCGGCGAGCACGGCCGGGACGAGCATCAGGTGCGCGCCCGAGAGGATCGAGAGCCCGACCGCATGCACGTCCTCGTCGGCCGCGGCCCGCGCGATCTCCGCGGGCGTGAGGCGGATCCCCTGATAGATCACCTCAAAACCCGCATCCCGCGCCCGGAGCGCGATCTGCTCGGCCGCGTTGCTGTGCCCGTCCAATCCGGGCTTCGCGATCAGCAGCCGAAGCCGCGAGACGCCGAGTCTCGCCGCCGCCGCCGCGACCTTCGACCGGGCCACCTCGAGTCCCTCGGTCGATCCCACGCGTGGCATCACGTCGCCGATGCCGGTTGGCGGCCGGAACTCGCCGAACACCGCTCGGAGCGCGTCCGCCCACTCGCCGGTGGTGACGCCGGCCTGCGCGGCCTCGACGCTGGGGGGGACCAGGTTGTCGCGCCCCTCGGCAGCGCGCCGCAGGGCGTCGAGCGCCGAGGCGACCCTCGCGCGATCGCGCCCGCTTCGCCAAGCGGACAGCTCCCGGACGCGTTCCTCCTCCGTCGCCTGTTCGACGCGCTCGACGACCTCGAGCCCCGATCCCAGCGCGGTCGCGAGGGGCGAGGTCTCCGACGACACGTAGCGGTTGACCCCGACCACCAGCTGCTCGCCCGACTCGATTCGCCGCAGGCGCTCGGCCTGGCAGGCGACCATCCGGCCCTTCATGTGGGCCAGCGCCTCGAGGCTCCCCCCCATCTCCACGACGCGCGTCAGCTCCTCCCACGCACCTGTCGCGATGCGGCCGGTGGCTTCCTCGACGACCCGGGAGCCCTCGAAGAGGTCGTCGTGCTCGAGGAGGTCGGTCTCCTCCGCCAGGATCTGCTGCGCGCGGAGCGACCATTGCTGGTCCCACGCGCGGGGGAGCCCGAGCGCCTCGTTCCACGCGGGCAGCTGGACGGCGCGCGCCCGCGCGTCGCGGGAGAGCGTGACCCCAAGCGTCTCGAGGAGGATCCGGTAGACGTTGTTCTCCGGCTGCTCCGCCGTGAGGCCGAGCGAGTTCA
>VAYJ01000062.1:29374-34292 GCA_005888465.1 Actinomycetota bacterium | reverse complement strand
CTCCGACGACATCGATGTCACCGTTGTCGAGAACGGTCACCGACTCGGGCACGGTGACCTGAGCGAGCCGCTGGACCTCTGGGTACGTAATGCCGGGGAATGGGATGCCGGCCAGGTCGCGCACCCGGCTGGACGCGCCGTCGCAGCCCACCAGGTATCGGGCGCTCACCCGGGACTGCCCGTCCGGGCCGCGCACGTCCGCGTTCACCATGGCGTCGTCCTGGCTCAGCCCGACCACCTGCTGTCCGCGGCGGATCTCGGCGCCGAGCTCGCCGGCGATCTCCGCGAGAAGGCGCTCGAGCAGCGGTTGCGGGAGCGGCAGCGCCTGCATCGGGGGATCGGCCAGCGGTGTGAAGTCCACGTGCATGCCGCCCCACGGGAACCGTGGAGCTCCCGGAGGGGGGCCGGTGCTGACCGCTTCGAATCGCTCGAGCAGGCCTCGGTATCGCAACAGCTCCAGGATCTGCCCGCTGAGACCGCCGGCCTTCTTGATCTCGCTCGGCTGCGGCAGCCGCTCGAGCACCAGCGCTCGCACGCCCGCCAGGCCGAGCTCAACTGCGAGCATGAGGCCCGTCGGGCCTGCGCCCACGATGACCACGTCGGTATCTGTGACCGGCCCCTCCCCTCGCACTCCTCGTCGCTACCTTAGACCGGCCTGTGCAGTGTCCGCTGGCGGGTTTGCAGCGGGACGTTGGGGGGCATGGAACAAGGGAGGAGGTGACGACCATGCTGGTCGCACTCTGGGCTTTTCTCGCTCAATACGGCGGTGGAGGAAGCGGTGGCGGTTACGGCGGCGGAGGAGGCTCGAGCACTGGCTACTGGATCATCGTAGGGATCATCGCGGTAGCCCTAGTCGGGGCCTTCGTTTGGGTGGTCAGGAGGATGCTGGGTCGACGCACTACCGGTGGTGCAGCGAGGTCCGAGTCCCACGGGACCGATCGCGCAGCCTAACCCGCCATCTCTTCTGTTTCCCGTGCTCGTCTGATCCCTACCGGCTTCGGACTCAGGGACCAGGGAACAAGACCGGGTCTTGCTCCTCGCCGGCCAGTGGAGCAATGAGCGTTGGGTCGGACCCGTCGGGGTTCATCACCCACATGTCGCCCTCGCCGCCCGGATCCCTCCGGTCGGAGCTGAACAGGATGTGGCCGTCGGCGGCCCAGGACGAGGCGCAGTCCCTGGCGCTGCTGCCGGTCAGCCTGCGGACGCCGGTTCCGTCTGCATGTATGACGAAGATGTCGCCACACGAGATGACGCTTCCTGGATCGCTGTCGCGATTCGAGCCGACCACGATGAGCGATCCATCGGGCGACCAACCTGCCGCCGAGCTGATGCCCACGGCATCGGTGATGCGACGCAGACCGCTGCCATCCTCATTGACCACGCAGACCTCGAAGTCGCCCACCTGTGACGGGAGGATCGTGCCCAGCGTGCAATTGAAGGCAAGTCGCGAGCCATCAGGAGACCAGCTCGGGTATTCGTCGATGCCGGTCTGGTGAACGAGCGGATGGGGGTCGCTCCCATCCGCATGCATCAGCCAGATGTCGTTCCCGGTGGGGTCGGCACGCGTCGAGGCAAAGGCGATCAGACGCCCGTCCGGTGACCAGGCCGGCGAGTAGTCCGAGGCCGGGTTGCGGGTGAGGTCCCGCTGGCCGGTGCCGTCCGAGTTCATGACGAAGACCTCGTCGTTCCCCGTGCGATCGGATCGGAAGGCGATCTGCGTTCCGTCGGGGGACCACGTCGGAGAGAAGTCCGCCGCGGGACTGCTGGTCAGGCGGTGCAGCGTCCCCAGGGGCAGGTCCATGACGTAGATGTCGATGTTCCCGCCGGCGTCATGCGAGAAGGCCAGACGGCCGTGAAGGGCGATGGGGATCGGACTTGGTGTCGCGCTCGGAGGGCCGACGACTGTCGGAGACACGCTCGGCGGGCTCGATCCGGTGCATGCTGGGGCCAGCACGACCAGGGCGATCGTCAGCGCCGTCCGCCGAGCCTTCCTTTGTCCCATGCCGATGATGACTTCTCTACGGTCCTGAGCCTTCCCCGGTTCCGAACGGAAATGTGGACCGAGTACCAGGCCGGGCAGGGCGAATGCTAACGTGCACCGTGTTCGCTGGAAGAGGAGGTAACGGGGTGATCGCCGCACAGTGGTTCTTCATCGTTTTCCGGCTGATCCACATCCTTGCCGGTGTCGCATGGGCGGGCGGTGTCTTCCTGTTCGTCGTGTTCCTCCAGCCGACCGCGGCGTCGGTCGGGCCGGCGGCGGGGCCGATGATGGGACAACTGCTCGGCCAACGGAAGCTGGTGGACCGATTCCTTCAGCTTGCGGGGCTCACGATCGTGGCCGGGATCGTCATGTACATCAAGATCGCGAACGACTTCGGCTCGCTTGGGAGTCTCCTCTCCACGGGGTACGGGGTCGCGCTCACGGTCGGGATGGTGACGGCGATTGCTGCGGCATCGTTCGGCATGTTCGTGACCAGGCCCAACGTCCGGGTGCTCCTGGGTCTCCAGCGCGGGATCGCCGACTCCGGAGCACCACCGACTCCCGAGCAGGGCGCCCAGATCGCCAAGATCCAGCTGACGCTGAAGACCTACGCACGAATCTCCTTCGCCCTGCTCGTGGTGACGGTGGCGGCGATGGCGACCGCCCGGTACTGGTAGTCACCCTCGGATCAGGGCCCTGGCGCCCCTGCTGAGGAGTCCTCGGGCATGACAACGAGGAGCACGGTGCTGAGGGTGCATCCTGGCCGCCCTCAAGATGCCTCGGGTCGCGCGCCTCTTGCGAGGAGACGCTGAACGTGCGAGAGCAACAGGGTCCTGACCGATTGGCAAGATCAGGGCTCCCTCCGTCTCGCCGTGCCCTCATCGCGGTGGTCGCGATCCTTGTCGCGCTGGGTTCGATCGGCATCTCCTTCGCATTTTCCCGGTCGACGGGGTTGGCAACGTGTGCGAGGCTCGCGCCGGGCTGCCGGGCCAAGCGCCTCCCCGACCGCACCCTGACCGGTCGGGAGCGATCGGGGGAACTGGGTCCTGTTGACGGGTTTGACCTGAAGGGCACGATCTCGTTCGACAAGGCCCTGACCGATGTATGGACGTTCAGCCATCACGAGGACGCTACGACGGTCCAAGTCACTCTGGGTTCCTCCGACGCCTTGGGTGGAGGCGAACGGCTCTATTACGCGATTGTCTGGTCGGCGATCTGCGGCGTGCGTCCCGGTCCGACGCACCTACCAGGCGCCTCCTTCCGTCCGCCTCCAAGCTGCGGCTTCACGCGGTGGGGCACGGTCATCGACGCAACGTCTGGGGCTTTCGTGGTCGAAGGCTCAGGGTGATGGGGGACATTCGAGCCGCGATCTTCGTCGAGGGGGTGAGCGACCAACAGGCGCTCGACATGCTCGCCCGCCGGCGAGGCCGCCACCTCGAGGCTGAAGCCGTTTCGATCGTTTCGATGGGTGGGGCGCACGCCATTCGGCGCTTCCTCGATCAATACGGCCCCGCCGGCATGGGTCTGCGACTGGCCGGCCTGTGCGACGAGGGCGAGGAACTCGAGGTCCGCCGCGCGCTGCAACAGGCTGGGTTGGGAAATGAACTCTCACGGTCGAACATGGAGGACCTGGGCTTCTTCGTATGCGAGCCTGACCTCGAAGCGGAGCTGATCCGCGCACTCGGCGCGGAATCGGTCATCCAGGTCCTGGCCACCGAGGGAGATCTCCAGCCGTTCCGGACGCTGCAGAAGCAGCCCGCCTGGCTCGCACGAAGCACGGAGGAGCAGCTGCGCAGGTTCCTGGGAAGCGGCGCACGTCGGAAGATTCGCTACGCGCGGCTGCTGGTCAACGCGCTCGACCTCGACCGAGTGCCCAGGCCGCTAGACGGCGTGTTGGCGCACATCTGATCGGACGTTGATCGCAGGAGCTCGACGCTACGAAGACGGGAGCCGGCCAACTCCCCGGGCTCGGCGGGACCTAAGGATGAGGCCATCGATCCGTGCGCCGACGAACGCGATGACGAACCCGATAAGGATTCCCGTGAGCGCCAGTTCGATCCGCAGGACGACCGCCAGCGTGGGATGACATTTGAAATGCCGTGTCGAAATCCTCGTGCCGGCCCCAACGATCGCCCTGCAAGGGTCCGGCAGGTACACCATGGCGGCGGCAACGAACGAGGCCGCCACCGCGGTCGCGATGCGATACAGCCACCACCGCGCCCTGGAGACGCGTGGGATGCCGGCCCGAAGGGCCGGCCGCCACGTCAGCGTCACCATCGTGAGCAGATTGTAGGCCCACCGCTTTGCGCCATTCATCGCCGACCGGTTCTGCCCCGGCTCAGCTGCCACCGACCACGAACGCGGGGGGGAGGGTGGACGGATCCGGCCTCCGATCATGATCGGGCATACCCCGGACCAGATAATCCCGTAGAAATACCGACTCTGGCTTGGCCAATGGTTAGCCGCTGCGTCGGCGGTGCCCAGCGTCACCTGCACCGCAGTCGCATCGCCGTGACCGTCCTCGTGCCAGGCCCGCGCCAACGCCTGGTCGAAGCTGATGAAGTTCCGAGGAACCGGGCCCACAGCGGGGCCCAGTGTCCCCAATCGCTCCCCTGCGGTCAGGGTCCGGTCCGGCAAGCGCTTCATCCTGCAGTCGGGCACGAGCGTGACGCATCGCGTCTCCGTTCGGAGTGCGAAGTAGACGCCGATCGAACCTAGGGCGACGAGGACGGCGAGCGTCGAAACGAGCATCCGCCGACCTGACGGAGGGTGACGCTCTGTGGACACGTCCTCCATCATGGTCCGACGATAGCTCACTCGCGAAGGACCCAGAACTCCTTGAAGTCGGATGACACATGCCAGGTCGTCACAGCATCCTTTGGCAACGAGGCGATGACACCGGGCTTTAACTCGAGCGTCGGGCCGCCCTCGATCTCG
>VAYJ01000062.1:18704-29295 GCA_005888465.1 Actinomycetota bacterium | reverse complement strand
CCGGGCGCCAGAGGCCGGCCTGCATACCGACCGCGCTGCACAGCACCTGCACCTCGCCGGGAGGATCGGTGTCGGGCTGCCAGTCGTCGACTGATACGGCTGATACGAACACACCGGGGGCCATTTCCATGTTCGTCACGCCGACGACAGGACAATGTCGAACTCGTTGCCCTCGGGATCGGCCATGACGCGCCAGATGTAGCCGTCCAACTCGCGGGTCGTGCCCGACTCGAGCCAACGGCCGCCAAGCCCCTCGATCTCCGCCGTCGCCGCGTCCAGGTCCTCGACGACCAGGTCCAGGTGGAGTCGGTTCTTGCCCTGCTTGGGCTCGGGGACGCGCTGGAAGCTGATCCGCAGTCCGCCCGTGGGAAGGGAAAGGATGACGTACTGGCCCTCGCCGATCGTGGCGTCGACCTGCACCCCTAGCAGCCCGCAACCCGACCGTCGCTGGCATGCCCTCCCCTTCCGCGAGTCGGCCGCAGCTTACTCTGGCCCGCTCGCCGGTGGTCGAACGGAGCGTTTCCGCTGGCCTAGACTCTGTCGGTGATCCGCTGTCCGAGCTGCGGCCGCGACAACCCCGAGGGCGCCGCGTTCTGCAACGCGTGCGGGACCTCGCTCGCGGCTACGCCCGGCCCCGGGCGCGATGAGCGCAAGATCGTCACCGTCCTGTTCGCCGACCTGGTCGGCTTCACCTCGCGGGCCGAGGGCATGGACCCCGAAGACGTCCGGGCCGTCCTCTCCTCCTATCACGATCGGCTCCGTTCCGAGCTCGAACGCAAGGGCGGCACTGTCGAGAAGTTCATCGGGGACGCGGTCATGGCCGTGTTCGGCGCCCCACAGGCGCGCGAGGACGATCCCGAACGGGCAGTGCGGGCCGCTCTCGCCATCCGCGACTGGGTCCGTGAGGAGCAGCAGGACCTGCAGGTGCGCGTCGCCGTCAACACCGGTGAAGTGCTGGTGACGTTGGGCGCCCGGCCGTCGGAGGGTGAGGCGATGGTCGCCGGGGACGTGGTCAACACGGCCGCGCGACTGCAGTCGGCGGCCCCCGTGAACGGCATCCTGGTCGCCGAGGCGACCTACCGCGCGACCAGGGCGGTGATCGAGTACCGCGAGGCGGAGCCGGTCATCGCGAAGGGGAAGGCCGAGCCGATCCTGGTGTGGGAGGCGGTCGCGCCGCGCTCCCGCGTGGCCGTCGAGCGCATGGGTGGCGCGGAGCTCGTCGGCCGCGAGCGGGAGCTCGCGCTGCTCCAGGACTCGATCACCCGCGTGAAGGGCGAGCGCGAGCCCCAGCTCGTGACGCTCGTTGGCGTACCGGGGATCGGGAAGAGCCGTCTGGTGTTCGAGCTGTTCACGTCCATCGAGAAGCAGCCGGACCTCGTGTACTGGCGGCGCGGCCGCTCGCTCCCCTACGGCGAGGGCGTGGCCTTCTGGGCGCTCGCGGAGATGGTGAAGGCACAGGCCGGGATCCTCGAGGGCGAGCCCGCCGAGGGCGCGGAGTCCAAGCTCCGGGCGGCGGTCGCTGGGCTCTTCGAGGACGAAGGCGACGCCCGATGGGTCGAGGCGCAGCTCCGGCCGCTCATCGGCGTTGCCGGCTCGGGCGAGCTTCGCGGCGCCGGCCGGGAGGAGGCGTTCGCTGCGTGGCGGCGGTTCTTCGAAGCCATGACCGAACGTCGGCCGCTGGTCATGGTGTTCGAGGACCTCCACTGGGCCGACGACGCCCTGCTCGACTTCGTCGACGAGCTGGTTGATTGGGCGCGCGGAGAACCGCTCCTCGTCCTAGTCACGGCGCGACCGGAGCTCCTCACGCGCCGGCCAGGGTGGGGCGGCGGGAAGCCGAATGCGGTAACGATCTCGCTACAGCCCCTCTCGGACGACGACACCGCGCGGCTAGTGCACTCGCTGCTCGGCCGGTCGGTCCTTCCCTCAACGACCCAGTCGGCGCTCCTGGAGCGCGCGGGAGGCAACCCGCTCTACGCGGAGGAGTTCGTCGCGCTCTTCGAGGAGCGTGGGCTGGAGGAAGGTGAGGCGCCGACCCTGCCCGAGTCGATCCAAGGGATCCTTGCGGCGCGCATCGACGGACTCATCGCGGAGGAGAAGGCGCTCCTTCAGGATGCCGCCGTCGTGGGCAGGGTGTTCTGGACGGGCGCGCTCGCGCACGTCTCCGGTCTCGAGCGACGCGAGGTCGAACAACGGCTCCACGGGCTCGAGCGCCGAGAGTTCGTCCGTCGCGAACGAAGAGCATCGGTCGCCGGAGAGACCGAATACGTCTTCCGACACCTGCTCGTTCGCGACGTCGCGTATGCCCAGATCCCCCGGCGATCTCGTGTCGAGCGCCACCGACTGGCAGCGGACTGGATCGAATCGCTCGGGCGTCCCGACGACCATGCCGAGCTGCTCGCTCATCACTACCTATCGGCGCTGGAGTACGCGCGTGCGTCGGGGCTGGAGGAAGGGACGCTCGCCGAGCAGACCCGGGACGCGGTTCGACGCGCGGGCGAACGAGCGTTCGCGCTGAACGCGTTCGATTCGGCTGCCCGCTTCTTCTCCTCCGCCCTCGAGCTCACCGCTACCGGCGAAGCATCCAGACCGCACCTCATGTTCGCGCTCGCAGAGGCGCAGTTCTCTGGAGGAGGCGACCCGCGCTCGATGCTGGAGGAAGCGGTCGCGAGCCTGCTCGACGCCAACGACCCGGAGAAGGCCGCCAGCGCGGAGCTGATGCTCGCCGACCTTGCTTGGCGAAACGCGAACCGGGATGCCGCCTACGCGCACGTCGATCGCGCGGTCGAGATCCTGAAGGATCGCCCACCCTCACCGGCCAAGGCGCTCCTGCTGAGCGAGGTTTCCCGCTACCACATGCTCGGCGGGAGGAACCGGCCGGCGATCGACGTCGGGCTCGAAGCGCTGCACATGGCGCAGGATCTCGGACTGGTGGACGTTCAGTCGAACACACTCACGAACATTGGATCGGCTCGCACGATGGCCGGCGACGAGGCGGGCATCGCAGATCTTGAGCGCGCCATCGAAATCGCCTCCGCGACGCATCCGGTCGTGGAGATCCGCGCACGCAACAATCTTGGCACCTCGTACCAGGCCTTCGGCAACCAGCGGAAGGCGGCGGACGCGTGGCTGCCGGGGATCGAGCTGGCGGAGCAGTTCCCCGGGGCCCCCATCGCACAGTGGATCCGCGCCCAACGCATGGCCATCGACTACGCGAGCGGGGACTGGGAGGCCCTTCTGAGCATCATCGACGAGATCATCAGTCGAATCGACTCACCTCACTACGTGGCTGCCTACGGAGTGGACATCCGGTGCCGCGTCCGGCTCGCCAGGGGGGACCTGCGCGGGGCGGAGGAAGATGCGCAGCACTCGCTGGAGGTGGGCCGCGGCGCTAAGGACCCGCAGCGATTACTCCCGGCGCTTGCCTGCACTGCGTTCATGCTCCTGCACCTGGGCAGGCTTGAGGAGATCGCGACGCACGTCGACGAGCTCCTCCGGCTGGACCCGTTCGATGCGCGGGTCCCGCACGTCGTCGACCCGGTGCTCGATCTGGCGTGGATCCTCACCGCGCTGGGCCGCGCGGACGAGTACCTGCACCTCGCCACGGCGGTGGAGGTCCCGACACGGTGGCACGAGGCCGGGATCGCCTACGCGAAGGGAGACCTCGAGCGTTCGGCGGACGTATGCGCCGAGATCGGCGTGCTGCCGAACGAGGCCTACACGCGACTTCGGGCGGCTGAGAAGCTGTTCGTCGAGGGCCAGGTCGATCGGGCCGAAGTCCAGCTAAGCAAGGCGCTCGAGTTCTATCGCTCGGTCGGGGCGACCGCCTACATCACCGAGGGCGAGCGCCTACACGCCAGCTACCACGCGACCGGCGCGGCCCAGGGGACGTAACGCTGGCGCCGTGGGCACGACGATCCTGATCGCAGCGATCCTGACGTTCCTCGGACTCTTGTCGCTGAACACCGGCGGCGCCGCCCGCGAGGGGAGCTACCGACGAGGTCCCGGCTGGTACCTGGACGTCCGGACTCCCCGGGACGTCCTCATGAAGGGCAGGATGGGACTGCCCGGCCCGGGACGGGTCCCTCGTTGGTCGATCGTGCTCTCGTGGATTGCCGGAGGCGCGTTCCTCGCTGCGGCCGTCGTCGTCTGGCTCGTGGCGGATTCGGTGGTGGAAGCGGTGATCGTCGGCGTCCTCGGCCTCGTGCTCCTCGGACTGGCAATCGACGGCGTCAGGCGGAACCGTAGCGCCACCAACGAGGAGTCGTCGGAGTAGCGGCTGTGGCGCTTCGATGCGCGATGGCTGCGGCAACGGCGATCTCGATGACCCTCTCCGGCTCCGTGGTCGGGTCTCTTCGTCGATATCGGAGCCTGGCTGCAGGCCCGCGGCTACACCATGACCCCACCCTGAGCTCCCCCGCCTTGCGGATGTCCGTCCCGGACGACGCGACGAACGCACTTGCCGCACAACGCAACCGAGCATCGGTCGCTGTCGCAGAACTCGCAGCAGTCGGTCGCGTCGCCGCAGTCGGCGCACAAGAGTTCGATCACGGCTCGATCCTCGTTCATCGACGCTCCTCCTCACGGGCATGCAGCTCGTGCGCGACGTGCAGCGCGTCCTTCCGCAGGAGGAGACCGACCAGCCGCCCGTCCGAGGTTGTGATCGGGACGTTCGCAAGATCGTGCGTCGCCATCCGCTTCGCCATCTCCTCGATCGGCACGTACGGCCGGAACGTGCTCGGGCCCGGGCGCATGGATTGCTCGATCCGAAGGTCGGGATCGGCGGCGAGCTCCTTGGCACGAAGCAGGCCGAGCACCACCGACTCGTCGTTCACGATGACGCAGGCGTCCCAGCCATCGGCGGCGACGCGCACGGCCACATCTCCCAGCCGCTCGTCGAGGTGACCGGTCGGGGCGTCACGCCTGGCCACATCCGCCGCCCGCGGCCGCGCGGCGTTCGTCCCTTCGGTCGGCAGGCCGGCCGACATCCAGTCGAGCTTGCCGACGGCGTAGTCGTAGACCTTGGAGAACCCCATACTCTCGAGCCGCCACGCGGCCCTCGGGCTGAGGTCTCACCCCGAGTCCCAGCAGTACACGATCACCGGTCGGCTCGGATCGAGGGTCTCGCGGGCCTCGAGCTCCAGTTTTCGAAGCGGCAGGTTGAGCGCGCCGGGAAGGTGATCCTCCGCGTACTCGTTGGCCGGCAGCACCTCGACCAGTTGCGCGCCGGCCGCCACCATGCGCTTGACGTCTTCCCGACCGATCTCCCGCGGCACAGGTCTCTCCTTTAGTTTGGACCGATCCACCGCCCCGATTGCGCGCCGTGGCTCGACGCGCGAGGGTCCCCTTCGACGGACGAGGCAAGCTCCCAATGAACCCCCAGCGGGTCGACGAGGACCACTGCGGTCGGCGAATCGTGAACGACGGAGCAACCGGCCGCTGTCGCCCGCGACCGAATGGCATCGAGGTCCGCCTCCTCGGTCAGCAGCCCGATGCGATCGAGGACCCCCGCTCCCCCATCGCTCGCAGTTGCCTCGAGCGCGAGCCGGAAGCCGTCCCGGAACATCACGGTCATCCCCGGGGTGACCCCAGCGGGCAGCCCGTCTTCCCAGTCCTGGTGTTCTCGGAGTGTTCGCCAGCCGTCCGACGTCTCCGCTTCCCGGTACGCGACCTCCAGGCCGAAGAGCGATGCGTAGAGGCGTTCGGCTGCCGGAAGGGAAGGCACGCGCAGGGCTATGTGCGTGATCGATCGTACCGCCATAGAGCTACCGTACCGCCCTCGGCGCGAAAGGCGGACGGCCTCGGAACGCCCTACTGCGCGGTCATCGCGCCGTCGGCCACCAGCACCGTCCCGGTGACGAACGACGACTCGTCCGAGGCCAGGAACAGCGCGACGTTCGCGATCTCTCGCGGCTCGCCCGGCCGGCCGATCGGCTGGAACGAGTCGATCGTCGCGTAGACCTTGTCGAGGCCGCCGAGCAGCTCCGCGTGTGCGTAGTTGATGGGAGTGTCGACCCAGCCCGGGGCGATCGCGTTGCAACGGATCCCTTGCTTCACGTAGTCGAGCGCGATCCCCTTCGAGAGCATGATCACGGCGCCCTTCGACGCGGCGTAGATGGCCAGGAACGGCTCGGCCACCAGGCCGTTCACCGAGCTCGTGTTGATGAGCGAACCCCCGCCGCCCCGCAGCATGTGCGGGATCGCGTAGCGGCACCCGTACATCGGGCCGCGAACGTTGACGGCCAGCGTCCGGTCGATGACCTCGTCGGACGCCTCGTGGAAGACGCCCGGCAGGTTCACCCCGGCGTTGTTGAACACGACATCGAGCCTCCCCCACCGTTCGGCCGTCTTGTCCGTGTAGTCGCGAACCTGCGCAGGGTCGGAGACGTCAGCCGCGACCCCGAAGACGTTTGCGCCGATCTCCTTCGCAGTCGCAGCGACCGTGTCCGCGTTCACATCGACGCAGGTCACGCGCGCACCCTCCTCGGCGAACCGGATGGCGGTCGCCTTGCCGATCCCGGACCCGGCCCCGGTCACGATGCACACCTTCCCGTTCAGACGATCGCCCATGGCGTTCTCCCTCGGTCGATGTGGCGAAGGCTACACAGACCGGCCTTCGCCGGTCTCGACGTCCACGCGCATAGGCACGGAGCGGGACGCGGCGTCGGACACGGGACAGTGGGCGACCGCCCAGTGCACGATCTGGACCAGAGCGTCCCGGTCGGTCCCGTCGGTCGACGCGATCCGCACGGCGACCTGCAGGGAGAGCGGGCCGGCGGGAACCGTGTCGTCGATGCCCAGGATGCCGCGGTCGTCTGATTCGCTGTCCACCGTGACCTCGAGGTCGCCGAGCGTGACGGAACGCTGGGCGGCACGCATGGCGATCAGGGTAGCGACGCATCCGGCAACCGCAGCGCGGAAGAGCCACCCGGCGGACGGCGCGCTGTCGCCCCCGCCGACCGAGGCCGGCATGTCGGTGACGACCGACGCCTCATTCGGGCCTGTGATACGGCACAGCAATCCCGCGTCGATACGCGCGACGGCTGCAGAGTCGGTGTAGGCAGCCTCTTCCGGATGCTCGGTCACGTATGCGACCGCTGACTCGATCGACCGGCGGATCCCCTCGGAATCCATGATGACCTCCCTGGGCTCGTGGACGGCGAGAGCCTACGCAGGGCGTGGGCGGGAAGCGACCCGTACGGCGGGAACCTGGGTCGCCGGCCGCCCGTCCAAGGCAGGCAACAGCGGAGGAGATCGAGATGAAGATGACACGGCGGCTGGGATTGGCGCTCGGTACGGTGGCGGCGCTCGGGCTCTTCGCGGGCGGGACAGCTTCGAGCTCCCTTGCATCAACGGCGCTGGCGGGGACGGACGCCGGTGGGTCGGGTACGGCGATCGCGTGTCCCGCGATCGAGGGCGCGAACAGCACGATCGGCTGCGGTGGCTACCCGATCGCGTGGTTCCCGCCCAACGGCATGATGCCGGGGGTGACGGTCAGCGGTCAGGCGGTGCTGAAGGGTTCGGGCCCGAAGGTCCGCGACGAGGCGATCCGGATGGCGGTCGCCGACGCGAAGGACCAGGCCCAGGTGGCCGCCGAGGCCGCCGGCATGAAGCTCGGCCAGGTGCTGTCGATGCAGGTCTCCGGGTCCGGCTACCCGTATCCGCTCGGCGTTGCGGGGGATGCGGGCGCCTCCACGTCGATCGGCGTGGCGAGCCCCGTATGCGAGAAGGGCGCGGCGTGCCTACCGACGGTGGTTCCACAGCCGGTGCAGACCTTCGTCAGCGTGACCGTGACCTGGGCCCTCGGCTAGCAATCCATCGGTAGGGCGAACCGGACTCGACCTGGCCGAGGACTCACGATAATCATGCGTGATGGGAGGACCGGACACGCCCCTCGACCACGCGCGCTGGTCCCACGAACGCAGCTACTGGCTCCGTGAGGCGCTGGCGAACGACCCGGGTGCACCGTGCCCACCCCTTTCAGGAGAGACGGAGGCCGACGTCCTGATCGTGGGTGGTGGCTACACGGGCATGTGGACGGCCCACTTCCTGAAGGAGCGCGAGCCGGCCCTGGACGTCGTGGTGCTCGAGCAGGACATCTGCGGCGGCGGGCCGAGCGGCCGGAACGGGGGGTTCGTGAACGACCTCGCCGAGGAGGTCGAGACGCTCCTCGAGGTGTCGGGGGCGGGCGGGGCGAGGGCCGTGTGCGAGGCGTCCGGGCACAGCGTCCGTGAGCTCGGGAGCTGGTGTGAGAAGCACGGCGTGAATGCGTGGTACGAGCCACGCCCGCACCCCCGCACCTGGGCGTGGCGACCTCGGCGGCGCAGGACGGGGACTGGCGGTCGTGGGTGGACGCGATGGAGCGGCTCGGGCTCGCGTCCGGCCGGGTGCGCGAGCTGACGGCGGAGGACGTTCGCGCGATCTGCCGCTCCCCCGTGTTCCGCGCGGGCATCCTGCTGGGCCTCGCCGCGACCGTCCAGCCCGCCCGCCTCGCGCGTAGCCTTCGCCGCGCGATCCTCGATCAGGGCGTGAGGGTGTTCGAGGGCTCGCCGGTCCGCCGGTTCAGGGCCGGGAGTCCCGTCGAAGCGAGGACGCCTGGCGGGAGCGTGCGCGCGCCGCGCGCCGTGCTCGGGATCAACGCGTGGGCTCGGCGGTGGCGGCAGTTCCGTCGAACGATCCTGCCGCGCGCGACCTACATCGTCCTCACCGCGCCGGCGCCGGAGCGACTCGCGGAGCTCGGCTGGACGGGCGGCGAGGGCATCTACGACTTCCGCGCGTCGCTGCACTACCTGCGCACGACCCCTGACGGCCGCATCGCTTTCGGGGGCGCGTCATCCAGGGCCGGCCTCGGCACCGGCGTGGGCGCTCGCTTGGACTACGACGCCGCGAGCGTGGAAAAGCTCGTCGGCGACCTGCACCGGATGTTCCCGCCGTTCGCCGACGTGCCCATCGAGGCGGCCTGGGGTGGCCCGATCGACGTGTCGGCGCTGCACCTGCCGTTCTTCGGGACGCTCCCGCCCGGCACCGTGCACTACGGGCTGGGGTTCACCGGCGGTGGGGTCGGGCCCTGTCATCTGGGCGGGAAGATCCTCTCGCGATTGGCGCTCGGGATCGAGGACGACGTGACCCGCCTCCCGATCGTCGGCCTGCGGCCGAAGCGCTTCCCGCCCGAGCCGGTGCTTTCGGTGGGCGCCTACCTGACGCACGAGGCCATCGTCCGCAAGGACGACGCGGAGGACGCCGGGCGCCGCGCCGGCGCGCTCACGACCTGGCTGGCGCGGCGGCCGCGACGGCTCGGCTATCGGATCGGGCCGGGCTGATCGGGCATCGGCGCGAGGAACCCCGAGCCCGCGCCGAGCAGCAGCACGAGCCCAACGACCACCCCTGAGGAGATCAGGGTGAAGCGGGTCGTGAGCCACGTCGCGACCGGCGGCCCGATCAGGAATCCGAACGCGAACGCCTGCGCGTACACAACCTGCGCCGTCATGAGGCCGCCCCCGGCGGCACTGGACGAGATCGAGAGCACGCCCGCCTCCGTCACGCCGAGCGCCGCCCCCAGGAGCACGATGAGGACGAACCACATGGCGACGCTGTCGAAGGTTGTCAGGCCTAGCAGGAGGGCGGCGCAGCAGACCGCGCCCACCTGCGCGCTCGCCCGGCTCGCCCGCAGGCTTCGCGAAGCGATGGGGAGCAGCGCCCCCACGCCGTAGGCGATCGTCGAGGACGTGATCAACACCGCCAGGCCCGTCTGCGAGAGCTTCGTCGCGAAGTGGAGCGTGTACGAACCGTCGAGCACCGAGATGACGAGCGCGACCAGCGTGATCATGACGAGCGCGAAGGCGAGGCGCCGGCTGCGCAGCACGTGCAGGCGCCAGCCGAAGGAGCCGCCCCCGCCCGTCGGATAGAAGGTCGCCGCCGTCAGCCCGACCACGGCCAGGCACGCGTCCGCGACGAACGGACGAACCGGCCCGCCGAGCGCCGCGACCAGCGGCCCGATCACCGAGCCGGCCGCGAAGCCGGTGAGGATCTTGCCGAGCTGTTGCTCGGGATGCTCCGGCCACCGGACGATGACCGCGAACACGCTCGACATCCACACCATGCCGGATCCGAGACCCTGCGCCATGCGCGCCGCTTCGTAGACGCCCGCTGTATGCCCGACGATGAAGAGCAGGTCGCCGCACAGATGCAGCAGCACACCACCGATCGCCGCGTTCCGGGGACCGGTCCGGATGATGACGAGCCCCCCGATGACGAACCCAGCGAACATTCCGATCGAGACGCCGGCGAAGATGAGCGACGCCGCGAGAGGCGACGCGTGTGCCCGCTCCCGAAGCGCGGGCAGGATCGGCGCGACGAGCGCGTAGCCGAGCGCGTCGTAAGCAGCGACAGTCCCGATGGGCAGGAATGAGCGACGCGCGGTGCGCATGTGCCGGACTATCTCAGCCGACAGAGGGCGCCTCAACTCCCACGCGACTGTTCGGAAGGCCGCGCCGCCCGGTCGGCATCATCACCCGAACCCCCATTCCCTGCTCGCGGACCGTGAGCCCGCGAACCATACCGGATGGGGGCAGACGTTGACGCTAGGAGCCGCGGC
>VAYJ01000062.1:10782-18638 GCA_005888465.1 Actinomycetota bacterium | reverse complement strand
CGTAGAGCTGGTCGCGGGTCCGACCGCGGGCGCCAGTGTGCGAGCGCAGGCCGCCGCGCCGCCCGGACGAGATGTCCGTCCGAGACAGTCGCGAGGACCGCCGCGCCTCACCGGTCCGGGCTCGCTCCTTGTTGACCGTGCGGGCGGCGATCTCCTCGGCGCGCCCCTCGCTCGCGCCGCGCTCGCGGAGTCCCGACTTGATGTGTTTGTACTGACGTTCCCGCTTGGCGCTCCAGGCTCGTTGTGGCATGGCTCCTCCTTTGCGGTCCTCTCCTGGTGCTACCCGAGCGGGCGGGGCGGAAACCTCCGGGACAGCGTGGGACCGATTCGCCCGTTGCTCTTGCCAAATCGGCGGCACTCCGGGTAGAGCGGATTGCAGACATCCCGAAAGGGGGACGCATGAAGGGAAGAGGTGGAGCGATCCGGCGATGGGTTGCGGCGGCATCCGCTACGCTCACGCTCGGGTTCCTGACGGTCGGGGGCGCAAACCCCGCGATCACGTCCACGTTGGGTGCGATTCATCCGGCGGTGACGAACGACTTCCAGTTCATCGCCCCGGGTCAGACACCGCCGACCGAGGACCAGTGCTACTCGGTCTTGCGTCGCTGCTTCGCGCCCGATGCGATGCGCAACTCCTACAACCTCGGGCCGCTCTATGACCAGGGCTTCGACGGCACGGGGATGACGATCGCGGTCGTCGACTCGTTCGGCAGCTCGACGATCGCCAACGACCTGAACGTCTTCAACACCGAGTTCGGCCTCCCGCACCTGTGCGGTGAGCCGAACGTGACCTGCACGCCCGGGATGCCGAGCCTCACGTTCTTCAAGGAAAACGGCCCCAAGCCGAAGGGCACCGGCAACGGGAATCAGGAGGATCGCAGCGGCTGGTCGATCGAGGTGTCGCTCGATGTCGAGTGGGCGCACGCGATCGCACCCGGCGCGAACATCCTGCTCGTGACGACCCCGACGGCCGAGACGCTCGGCGTCCAGGGGTTCCCGCAGTTCATGAAGGCGGAGGACGACGTCGTCCAGAACAACCTTGCGGACGTGATCTCCCAGAGCTTCGCGTCGACCGAGCAGGGGTTCAAGAGCGTGCAGTCGCTGCTGAACCTCCGCTACGCGTTCACGGACGCGCAGGCGGCCGGGGTGACCGTGCTCGCGTCCTCGGGCGACTTCGGCTCAGAAGGCATCCTCAAGTCGCCCGTCGGCAAGGGCGGGACGGAACTCCCGTACCCAGCCGTGTGGTGGCCCGCCTCCGACCCGCTGGTGACGGGCGTCGGCGGCACGTACCTCTGCACCGACGCTCCAACCGGCACGACCGTCGACAACGTGAACCCACCGGCGAACTGCCAGGTGACCCCGGCCCAGCGTGAGATTGGCTGGATCGCCGGCGGCGGCGGGTATAGCGTGGACTTCGCCCGGCCGAGCTTCCAGGACGTGCTGCCCGCGGGCAGCACGCCGATCCCGGCGGAGCAGCGCGGCGTCCCGGACATCGCTTACCAGGCGAGCTCGCGGACGGGCGTCCTCGTGTACGACTCGATGTTCGCGAACGGCGGGCTCATCTGCCCGGACGGCAACCCGTGCAGCCCCGGCTGGTACGTCGTCGGCGGCACGAGCAGCGGTTGCCCGCAGTGGGCCGGGCTCGTCGCCATCGCCGATCAGATCCACGGCGGGCGGATCGGGTACCTGAACCCGCTCCTCTACCAGATCGCGGCGAACCCCACGCAGTACGCGAACGACTTCTACGACACGACGACCGGAACGAACCAGCTCGACCCTAACGTGGCGGGCTACGTCGCGTCGACGGGCTGGGACCCGGTGACGGGCCTCGGTACGCCGAACGCGGCGAACCTGCTGCCGGATCTCGCGGCCGCGGCCGGATAGCCGACCGAATCGAACGACAGGGCCGGCCCGGCGGGATACCGCCGGGCCGGTTCGCGTTGGGGTGGAGGTGACCGGGTTCAGCGCGTTCGGCGAAGACGCTTTCGAGCTCGAGACCGTGTCGTACCGGGCCTCAGTCCACCGATGACGCCTGATGATCCGGGTGCTATCACCCGGGCGGACTAGGGCCAGCCCCCTTTCATTTGGCCTTTTGAGCGGCCAGAATCCTCCCCGAGCATGAAGCCGAAGACCGCCGCACGGATCGCCTGGTCGGTGGGGACGCTCTCGCTGGTCCTCTTCGCGGGCATGGTCGTCCTCATGTTCCTGAACCGGCACGACATAAACCTTCCTTCGACGTCGCAAGACAGCGCGGCGGGCTGGACGTTCTCGAACCTGCTCAGCGACGCGGTGGACGTCGCCGTGCCCGTCATCGGGGTCATCCTGGTCTCCCGACGTCCCTCGAACGTCATCGGATGGCTGTTCCTGCTCGCGGGGATATCGATCGCGGTCTCGGACTTCGGCACCGCGTACAGCTTGCGCGCGCTCGTCGTGAAGCCGGGCACGCTGCCGGCCGGGCGCCTCCTCGCCTGGGAGGCGAACTGGACGGGCGCGATCCCGCTCGGCGCTCTCGCCTTCCTCTTTCTCCTGTTTCCCACGGGACACCTGCCGTCGCCAGGCTGGCGGCTAGCGGCCCGGATCGTGGGCGTGTTCTTCGTGATCGAGCGTCGCGGCAACGGCCGGCTGGCGCGACCCATACAGTCAGACAAGCACGCTCAGCGCTCCCTTCTGGCTCCTGTTCATCGTCCCGATCGTCATCTCGTTCGTCTGCGCGCTCACCGCGGTTGTCGTACGGTTCCGGCGGGCGCGAGGCGACGAGCGACAGCAGCTCAAGTGGTTCGTTACCGCGGCGACCTTCGTGGTCCTCCTGCTCTTCGCGACCATTCCCTCGGGGTCGCCGGTCCTGTCGGTCCTGCAGAGCCTCGGGTTCATCCTGTTGTGGGCCTCGATCGGCATCGCGGTGCTGAAGTACCGCCTGTACGAGATCGACGTCGTCATCAACAAGGCAGTCGTCTACGGCGCCCTGGCGGTGTTCATCACGCTGGTCTACGTGGGCCTGGTCGTTGGCGTGGGCGCCCTCGTCGGGAACCAACGCAGTCCTCTGCTGTCGGCGATCGCGGCGGCGATCATCGCCGTCGCCTTCCAGCCGGTCCGCCAGCGGGCGGGCCGGCTCGCGAACCGCCTCGTCTACGGCACGCGCGCGACGCCGTACGAGGTGCTCGCCGACTTCGCCGACCGAGTGGCGGGGAGCTACACGATCGAGGACGTGCTGCCGCGGACCGCCCAGATGCTCGCCGAGGGCACCGGAGCCCAGCGTGCCGACGTCTGGCTCCGCGTCGGCCGGGAGCTCCGGGCCGAGGGCTCGTGGCCGCCCGAATCGGAGGCCGAACACGCCTCGATCGCGGGCGACGCGCCGGTCGTCCCCGGCGCGACGGCGGTGGTCGCGGTCAGCCACCAGGGAGAGCTGCTGGGCGCGCTCTCGGTGCACAAGGCCCCGAGCGACCCCATGACGCCGACGGACGAGCGGCTCCTGGTCGACGTCGCGTCGCAGGCGGGGCTGGTCCTTCGGAATGTCCGACTGATCGAGGACCTCCGCGCGTCGCGGCTTCGGCTCGTCACCGCGCAGGACGAAGCACGAAGAAGGCTCGAGCGCAACATCCACGACGGCGCGCAGCAGCAGCTGGTAGCCCTCGCCATGAAGCTGAACCTCGCGCAGTCGGCCGCGACCAAGGCGCCCGAGAAGCTCCCGCCGATGCTCGAGCAGCTGAAGGGCGACGCACAGGACGCGCTCGACAACCTCCGAGACCTCGCGCGCGGGATCTACCCGCCGCTCCTCGCCGATCAGGGTCTGGTGGCCGCGCTCACGTCGCAGGCCCGCAAGTCAGCGGTGCCGGTGACGATGGACGCGGAGGGCCTCGGCCGCTTCTCCCGTGACGCGGAGACGGCGGTCTATTTCTGCGCGCTCGAGGCACTGCAGAACATCGCGAAGTACGCCGACGCGACGGGGGCCATCGTGCGCCTCGCGACCGGCGACGGCAGGGTCACGTTCGCGGTCGAGGACGACGGCGTCGGGTTCGACCCGGATGCCGCCGGCTACGGCACGGGCCTGCAAGGCATGGCCGACCGCATAGCAGCCATCGGCGGCGCCCTCCAGGTGCGCTCGGCTCTCGGGCGAGGAACGGTCATCTCGGGGTGGGTGCCGGTCGACTCGCCCGCCTGATCGCCCGAACCTGCAGGGAGCCCGAACGCCGCCGCCGCGCCAAGGAGCGTGCAGACTGCGAACCCGACCCCGCTTCGCCCCCCCATCGAAGCCTGCTTACTGGAGAGTCATATCCATTGTGGCCTCGGGCCCTGCTCCAGCCGCCCGCCGCCCAGCCGGTAGAAGCCCTTCATCTGCTGTTTCGCGTTGAAGGTTGGTGTTTCCCGTGCCCACCCGGATAATGGGAAGCTGGCTCCCGAACGGCAAACGAGAGGACCAGCCCGCATGGCCACCCTGGACCGGATGACGAGCACCCCATCGGCTCCGCCCACGTCAGCATCCCTGCTTGCCTCGCACCGTCGCTTCGAGGACGAGCGGGCGGGATTCTCGGAGGAGTTCCTCCGGCCGACCCTCGGCGGTGTTCGCACGGTCGCGGTGCTCACCCGGCCCCTCGGCCCGGTTCGGCCCGTAGGCTGGGTGATCTGCCACAGCTTGGCGCTCGAGCAAGTGCACCTGGCGCGCCTGGAGGTCGTGGCGGCACGGGCGCTCGCGGCCGCCGGGTTCCCGGTCATGCGCTACCACGGGCGGGGCTACGGTGACAGTCAGGGCGGCGTTGGCATCGGACTGGCCACGCATCTGGCCGACGCGAACGAAGCGGTCGACCTTATGAACGACGTGGGTGGCGTCGAGCGCATCGGCATGCTCGGCGCACGATTCGGCGGAGCAGTGGCCGCCCTCGTCGCCGACCACCTGGGGCTTTCGTTGCTAGGCCTCTGGGAGCCGGTGACGCGCGGGCAGCAGTTCATGCGGGATTTCCTCCGCACGCGCCTGTTCGCCGAGCTGACCGATCACCCACAACCGGAAGGCCCCGGCGGGATGGAGCGCATCCGGGCGGAGTTCGAGACGCAGGGGTGGGCTGACATTCAAGGCTTCCCGCTCAGCCGGGAGGCGCACGACGAGATTTCGCGACTGGATCTGGCCAAGGACGTGACGCGATTCGCGGGGGCCTCGCTCCTGGTGTCGGTGTCTCGGTCGGGCAAGCCGAGCGCCTCCTCCGAGAAGCTGGCCGAGCACCTGCGCTCGCTCGGTGGCACGTGCCAGCTCGAGACGGTCCAGGATCGGACCGCTCCCCAGCTCGGGCAGTTCCACTTCCAGACCGTGTGGGGTGGCCGCGGCAAGCGGGACACGCAGTTCGCGTTGGATCGCGCGGTGGCCGACGCCACGAGCCATTGGAGCCTCGGGTTGCCCGCGGTCGATCCGGTGGCGCCATCCGCCGCCCCACCGGCGACCGAGGAGCTCGAACTCCCCACCAGGATCCGAGAGCATCCGGTGTTCGTGCCGTACCGGGACGAGCACCTCGCGGCGGTGCTGTGCGAGCCCGAGGGCCCGCCGAAGGCGATGGTGCTGCTCGTAACCGGGATCGGCGCGCCTCGAAGCCACCGATTCCAGGTCTGGGCGAAGGTGGCTCGCCGACTGGCCCAGGAGGGGTACGCGTCGGTTCGGATGGACTACGGAGGTCTGGGCGACAGCACCGGGTCGCTTCAGGAGCTCCCGCTGATCGACGCGCCCTGGCAGGAGGCCCAAGAGGTCGCCCGGTTCGCCATGCGAGCCGTCGGCACGAACCGCATGGCCGTCGCCGGGAACTGCCTTGGAGCGACGGTGGCCCTACGGATCGCCGCTGAGATGCCGGAGTGCGTGGCGTCGGCGGGGATCCTCACGCGCCTTCGTGACCCCGGCGCCACCTATCAGGTGCTCCATCGCGCGCGGGGGTGGAAGCTCGGCCAGATGCTTCGATCCAACCGGTTCGTCCGGCGGGTCCTCGTTCGTCGCATCAAGGGCCTCAAGGGCAAGGCGCTCCCCGGCGTGCAGGATCAGCTGTCGCGGGCGCTCGCGCGCCAGCGAATGCTGTTCATCTACAGCGAGGCCGACGACGACGTGTACTCGCGCGAGGTCCAGGCCATGCTGGACCAGATGCTCGAGAGGCTCCCGAGAGACCGGCGGGACCGCTTCGAGCTGCGCGTCATCCCCGAGGGCCCCCTCGCGCGCATGGAGTCGCTCTCGAGCCAATCGGTGATCATCGAGACGGTGTCCGAGTGGCTGGTTCGGACGCTGGGGCTTCGTCTAGGACAGCACTCGCTTTCGAAAACCCTGGATCCCTACCAGCGTCAGCAGGACGGTGAACCCGATCAGGGCGGCGTAGATCGCCGCGACCGGCATGTGGGGAATGCCGCGCGTCAGGGAGAGCCGGAATCCCTCGCTCATGTAAACGAGCGGGTTGATGAGCACGAACCACTTGAGCCACGGGATGGGGCCCAGGTGCACCCACGGGTAGTAGATCGCGCCCAGGAACGTCATCGGCAGGATCACGATGCTGAACAGGAGCGCAACCTGGCGCGGCTCGATGAGGGTCCCCATCGTGAGGCCCATCGCGGCGCCGAGGACCGCAGCGATCGGCGTCACGGTGATCAGGTAGCCCCAGTGGAAACTGAGGTGCACCGGCGTCGCCGGGATGAAGGCCGCGAGCGGGAAGACGACGAGGCCCGCCAGCAGGCCCTGCAGCGCCCCCGAGACGATCTTCTCCAGGGCGATCGCCCAGATCGCGAGCGGCGCCATCACGCGGTCCTCGATCTCGCGGGTGAACCCGATCTCCTGCACGAGCGGCAGCGCCACGGCCTGCACACCCTGGAACACCATCGAGGTGGCGATCACGCCCGCCATGAGGAGGGTCGAGAACGCGGCCTCACCCGCCGCCGAGCCGCCGACCCCTTGCCCGATCTTCGGGAAGACATAGGTGAAGACGAACACGAGCATGAGCGGCTGCATGATCGTGCGCACCGCGAACTGCCAGAAGGTCTTCTTGAGCACCTGCAGGTCGCGAAGGAGCAGAGCGCCGAACGCGCTCAGGGACGCCGTTCGTTCCGATCGAAGATCGATCGGAGACCCCGGCGCCACCCCGTGGACGGTGGTCACGCTCAATCGCGAAGGTCCCGTCCGGTGAGCGTGATGAACACGGACTCGAGCGTCGGCTCGGCCACCGACAGGTCGTTCACGCGAAAGCCCGCCGCCTCGGTCGCGTCCCCAACGCGTCGGAGGGCGCCGGTGACGCCCCGCAGGTACACTCGCACGACCGCGTCGCCTGTGTCCGCGTGGGTCGCGCCCGGCATCTGCGCGAGCCGCTCGGCGAGCGCGTGCAGGTCTCCTTCGGAGGAGACCCGCACCACCGTGTCGGCGTCGATCGAGCGCTTGAGCATGCGCGGCGAGTCGAGGGCGAGCACCTTTCCGTGATCCATGATGGCCACCCGGTCGCAGAGGCGGTCGGCCTCCTCCATATAGTGCGTGGTGAGCATGATGGTCTGCCCGCCTCGGTGCAGCTCCCGCAGGATGTCCCAGAGCGCGAGCCGGCTCTGGGGGTCCAGCCCTGACGTCGGCTCGTCGAGGAACAGGATCCTCGGCGAGTGGACGATGGCGCGCGCCACCATGAGCCGCTGCGCCATGCCGCCCGAGAGCTGGAACACCTCCGCCGAGGCTCGGTCGGCGAGCCGGAACTGCTCCAGCAGCCGGTCGGCCGTCCGCCGGGAATCCCGCGCGCCCATGCCGAAGTAGCGCCCGTGGTAATAGAGGTTCTGCCAGACCGACAGGCTGCGGTCGAGGGTGTTAGTCTGCGGGACGACGCCGATGAACTGTTTCGCGAGCGCCGGATGGGCGACAGCGTCGACCC
>VAYJ01000062.1:0-10647 GCA_005888465.1 Actinomycetota bacterium | reverse complement strand
CTTGGTGAGTGAGCTGGTTCGGATGACCGGATGCGACTGGCCGGGGGCCTCCTGGACGGGTGGGGCGGCCGTGCCGAGGCCGAGGTCCTTGATCCCCATGCCTGCGAGGCTACCGCAGTTTGCGACGAATTGGGCTCGCTATCCGGTGCCCGTCGGGGGGTGCGCGACCTGCGAGTCTTCCTGGTCCCGCCTTTGCTTCTCATCCCACGCGCCCGAGAGTGCTTGCAGGATCAGCGACGGCGAGCAGCCCTTGACCAGGAACGCGAACACGCCGGCCTCGGTGGCGTCCAGGCTGAGCGACATCTCGTCGTACGCGGTGAAGAGCACGACCTGGGTGTTCGGGCTCCGCTCCTTGACGTAGCGCGTGACGGCCACGCCGATGAGGACCCGTGGGCGTCGTGACCCGAACCCGTCGATCTCTCTGCCTCCAGGCTGCCCGGCCGGCGGGCGCGCTCGCACGAAGGCGAGCCTCTGAACAGGTATCGACCGCCGCCGTGGGCGGCCTGAGCCCGCCGGGCGGTCCGGTTCCGCGAGGAGAACAAGAGCAAGATCGGCGCGTTCGCCTTCCCTCGCTGAACGACTCTGGGACAATCGGTCGCACGTGAACGGCCTCGAGCTCGTGACGTTCCTCGACCGCGGTCCTCTCCTCACCGACGGCGGCATGGGCACCGCGCTCGTCGAGCGCGGCGTCCCGGTGGGCGCGTGCTTCGAGGCCCTGAACGCCGACGATCCGGCCATCGTGGCGAGCGTGCACCGCGCCTTCGTCGAGGCCGGGGCCGCCATGATCCTCTCCAACACCTTCGGCGCGAACCGGTTCGCGCTCCGCCGCCGCGGCATGGCGGACCGGTCGGGCGAGCTCTGCGCGCGCGGGGTGGACATCGCCCGCGCCGCTGGCGTGCTGGTTGCGGGCTCGGTGGGGCCGCTCCGCGTTCGGCTCGCGCCGTACGGGCGCGTGCGCCCTGCGGAGGCGTTCGACGCATTCGCCGAGCAGATCGCCGCCCTCGCTGGGGCGGGCGTCGACCTCGTGCTGATCGAGACGCAGTCCGACCTCGCGGAGATCGAACAGGCCGTCGCGGCCGCCCGCGAGGTCTGCGACCTGGCGGTCGCGGTCACGATCACCCTCACCGCCGACGACCGCACGTTCCTTGACGACTCCCCGGAGCAGGTCGCCGAGCGCCTGGTGAAGCTCGGCCCGGATGCGATCGGCGTTAACTGCGGCCACGGCCCCGCGCAGGCGCTTCGCGTCATCCGCGCGATGCGCCCGGCCCTCGGGAGGGTGCCGCTCATCGCACGACCGAACGCCGGCGGACCACAGCAGGTGGGCGGCCGGTTCCTCTACCCCGCGACGCCGGATTACTTCGCCGAGAACGCCCGCCTGCTGCTCGCCGAAGGGGTGAGCGTGATCGGGGGCTGCTGCGGCACGGGACCCGCCCACGTCCGGGCGATGGCCAGGGCGCTGCGTGAGCCGAGGGCGCCCGTGGTCCAGGTCGGGCCGTCCCCGACGATCGAGGAAGCGCCCGACCTCGCTTCGAAGGGCACCGAGCTGTCGGCGAAGCTCGCCGAGGGCCGCTTCGTGATCGCCGTGGAGCTCGATCCCCCGCGGGGGTTCTCGACGGCCGGCATGCTGGCCGGGGCGGAGACACTCGCGGAGACCGGCGCCGACGTGATCGACGTGGCCGACAGCCCGATGGCCCGGATGCGCATGAGCCCGTGGGCGGCCTGCCGCCTGATCCAGGAGCAGGTGGGCATCGAGACGGTGCTGCACTTCCCCACCCGCGGACGGAACCTGCTGCGCCTGCAGGGCGACCTGCTCGCCGTCCACGCCCTCGGCATCCGCGACCTCTTCGTCTGCCTGGGCGACCCGATGGAGGTGGGCGACTACCCGGGCGGCACCGACACGGTCGACGTGGCGCCGACGGGGCTGATCTCGCTGATCACGGGCTCGTTCAATCGCGGCCGCGATCATGCCGGCGCATCGATCGGCGAGCCCACGAGCTTCGTGGTCGGCTGCGCGCTCAATCCCGCCGCGCCGGACCTCGAGCGGGAGTGCCGCGTGCTGCGACGAAAGATCGACGCGGGTGCCGCGTTCGCCCTCTCCCAACCCGTCTTCTCGGCCGAGCCGCTGGAGCGGGTTCGCGCCGCGTTCGAGGCTCGGCACGGCGCGCTCACGCTCCCGATCCTCGCCGGGCTCCTGCCGCTCGCGAGCGGCCGCCACGCCGAGTTCCTGCACAACGAGGTGCCGGGCGTATCGATCCCGGAGGAGATCCGTGATCGCCTGCGCGCCGCGGGCGCCTCGGGCGAGCGGATCGGGCTGGAGCTCGCCCGGGAGCTGGCGCATGAGCTTCGCGGCGCGGCGGCCGGCGTCTACCTGATGCCGCAGTTCGGGCGATTCGACATCGCGGCGGAGCTCGTCGAGACGCTCCGTCGCGCCTAACCGAGCGCGGGCAGGACGCGCTCGGCGATCAGCTCGCGGCGCCCGGGACGGCCGGCGAGCACGACGATCGCCCACGTAGCGCCCGCCGAGGCCAGACGGCGCAGGTGCTCCACGAATCCAATGGCGCTCCCCGTCCACGCTGGCTCCGGCATCCCTGCCGCGCGCCGCTCCTCGAGCATTGCCGCCGTCTCGACGTCGTCCACGCCCACGAGCGAGATGCCCGCCCACGTCGCCTCGGCGTCGCGGCCGTTGCGGCCCGCCTCCTCGGCGAGCAGCTCGGCCTTCCGTCGGAACGACGGCTCGTCCAGCCCCCAGCCGTTCCACCCGTCCGCGAGGCTACCGGCGATCCGCACCACCTCGTCGCTCCGGCCGCCGAGCCACACGGGTGGCCCGACCGGGCGGTTCGGCGCCGGGAGGAGCGGGCCCCTGAGCGGCGGGACCATCGTCCCGCCCTCGTAGGCATCGCCGCGAAATAGCGCCTTGAGGGCCGCCGTCGTCTCCGCGAGATGCACGCGGCGCTCTTCGAGGCCGAGCGAACGCATGCCGATGGCGCGCTGCTCCCCCGCGTCGATCGCGTCCCCCGACCCCATCCCGAGGATCATCCGGCCGCCGCTCACCAGGTCCAGCGTCGCGGCCATCTTGGCGAGCAGCCCTGGAGGCCGAAGGACGGCGCGGGTCACGAGCGTCCCGATCGCGACTCGCTCAGTGCACGCGGCGACCGCGCCCAGGCATGCGAACGCCTCGAGCGCGGGGCGGTCGGGCGGGCCGCCCGGCGGGAAGAAATGGTCGTAGGCGAAGACGCCGTCGAATCCGAGCCGCTCGGCGTCCCGCGCTGCCTGCAGGACCTTCGACGCGTCACCGGAGAAGATCGGGAGGATCAGCCCGACCCCGATCGCCCGGCTCACGAGCCCGGCCGATCGGTGAGGATCGCGCGACGGTAGGCGAGGTCGGCGGCGCCGACCGCGCCGGCGTCCGTGCCGAGCGAGGCGGCGACAAGCGGCACCTTGGGCCGGTGTTCGCGACCCTCGGTCGCGCCGGTGCACGCGGCCCGGGCCGGCTCGAGGAGCAGGTCACCCGCCGCCATCGCTCCACCGCCGACCACGACCAGCTCGGGGTCCAAGGTATTGATGAGCCCCGCGATCCCCTCGCCAAGTCGACGGCCGACCTCGGCCAGGATCGCGATCGCCGAGTCGTCGCCGGCGCGGGCGGCCTCCGTAACGGCCGCGCCCGTGACGGCGGATGCGTCACTGCCGGCGAGGCGCGCGATCGCGCCCGACGGGTCACGCCCGGCCGCTTCCCGCCCGAGCCGGTCGATCGCTCGGCCCGACGCTACCTGCTCCCAGCACCCGAGGTTCCCGCACCCGCACCGCGGACCGCCAGGCTCGACGATCACATGGCCGATCTCCGCGGCGAAGCCGTTCGTCCCTCGAAGGAGCTCGCCGCCAACGATGATCCCGCCGCCGATGCCGGTGCCGACGGTCACGACGAGCACCTCGCTCGCGCCGCGGCCCGCGCCGAACCGGAACTCGCCCCACGCCGCGGCGCTCGCGTCGTTCTCCACCACTGTCGGTCGCCCGACCACCTCCTGGATGCGGGCGGCGAGCGGCAGGTCGCGCCACGCGACGTTCGGCGAGAAGTGCAGCACGCCCTTCCGGTCGGCGAGCCCCGAGGCGCCGACGCCGACCGCGACGGCGTCGGGGTGCTCGCGAAGGACCGCCGACACCGCGTCCACGATCGCCGCGACCGTCGCTTCGGCGTCGGACGCAGGCGTCGGTACGACGCGACGGCCCGCGACCGCGCCCGACGTGACGTCGACGGCGAGCGTGGCCACCTTCGTCCCGCCCACGTCGGCGCCGATCACGAGCGTGCCGGGCATCGGGTGAGCGCGGGTCAGTCGATCGTGAGGCGCTCGAGCCGGGTCGGCCGCTCGCCGGGCGGCCCGTCCAGGCGCGCGTCGATGATCGAGCGAAGCGCCAAGAGCGCCTCACGGCTCGCCGCCAGGAGATGCTCGATGATGTCCGGCCGAGCATCTCCGACCGCCGTGAGCGCCATGCAGATCGGGCACAACGAGAACGCGCAGGCAGGCCGCTCCGCCGGTTCCCCGCCCGGCGGCTCCTCCGCCGCCTCCTCCACGATCACCTCAGCCATCCGGTCCTCCTTCTGTTCGCATCCCCGCCGCCGCCGTGGCCCGACCGCCGGTCTCGCGCGCGAAGCGCACTTCGAGCCGGTCGTCGACGAAGCTCGCGTCCTGCACGTCCAGGCGTTGCAGCGTCTGCGGGAGCGCCAGGTTGCGCTTGTACGACCCCACGCGGATGAACAGCTCGTCGGCGCGCCGGAACACGTTCAGGTCGGCGCGCTCCGTGAATGGAAGCCGAAGCGAAAGCACGTAGGACGCGCCGCGCTTGTGCACGCGCATCGGTTCGTCCAGATGCAGGATCGCCATCGGGTCGAGCTCGCCGTACACCTCCACGCCCATCGCTGCCAACAGCTCCACGCCGACCATCTCGCGATCGAACAGCCGCGCGGTGAGGATGGGCACGGGCTCGAACGACTCCTTGATCGTCTCCAGGTGTTCGGCCTGGATGTCCTTCCACTTGCCGAAGTACGGGTCCTCGACCTCAGGCGGAATGATCCGGTTCGCGACGATCGCGTCCACGCGGTAGCCGAAGAGCGAGAGGTACGTATAGGTCCGTCGCGCCTCCGCGATCACCATCTTCTCGGGGTTCACCACGAGGCGCACGGACGACATCCGCTCGTTCGTGAGGAGCTGGCGCACGCCGTCGAGGTTGCGGTGCAGTCGCTCCACCGCGGCGAAGATCCGGTCGTCGGCGATCGGCATGCTCGTCAACCGGGACAGGAGCGGCCGGATCGTCTTCACGACGCGCCGCTCGACCGGGAAGATCCGCTCGATGTACCAGTTCATGACCTCGGGGAGCGAGAGCAGCCGAAGCGTCTCCGCCGTGGGCGCGGCGTCGATGATGAGCAAGTCGTAGGCCCCCGAGTCGACGTGGTGCTTCACGTCGGTGAGGCTGAAGATCTCATCCAGGCCGGGGATGACGGAGAGCTCCTCGGCCTCCACCGCGTCCACGCCCGCCCAGTTCATGAACGCGATGACGAACTCCTGGATGTCTCGCCAGTTCGCCTCGAGGCGCTCCTGGGCGTCGATCTGCTCGCCCCACAGGCGATCGGCGATCGGGGTCGCCCGGGCCCCGAGCGGCATATCGAACGAGTCCGCGAGCGAGTGTGCGGGGTCCGTGCTCATGATGAGCGTCCGCGACCCGGCGGCGGCCGCCCGCACGGCCGTAGCCGCCGCGACGGTGGTCTTGCCGACCCCGCCCTTGCCCGTGAACAAGACGATCCGCATCACGAAAGAGCCTACCGCGCGGCCGTTGCGCGTCGATGGTCCAGAATGGCCGCATGGAGGGCCTGTTCATCCGGCGGGCGGGCGGGCGCGACGCCGAGGACGTGTCGCGGATCCGCGTCCGGTCCTGGCAGTGGGCCTACCGGGGGCTGATGGCGGACTCGGTGCTGGACGGCCTGTCGGTCGCCGATGGCGTCGAGGGCTGGCGCCGCGGCCTCGCCCGCCAGGACCGCTGGACGTGGATCGCCGAATGCGACGGCGTGCCGTGCGGGTTCGCGGCGACCGGGCCGACCACCGACGCCGCGGCGGCGCCCGGCACGGCGGAGATCTACGCGGTCTACCTGGAACCCGAGCGCGTCGGGAGCGGCGTGGGCCGCGAGCTGTTCGAGACGGCGGTGCGAAACCTGCGCCACGTTGGGTTCTCCCGCGCCCTACTCTGGGTGCTCGAGTCGAACGAGCGAGCGCGCCGGTTCTACGGGTCGGCCGGCTGGACCGTTGACGGCGTGGTGAAGGACGAGGACTGGTACGGGCACGTGATCCGCGAGGTGCGGTACTCGATCGAGCTCTAGGTCCCCTCGACGCGCTGCTTCAGCCCCTCGAGTGCCATCGAGATCACTTGCTTCTCCGCCTGACGCTTGAGGAAACCGGGCAAGCTGATCGTGAGCTCCAGGGCGAGCTCGTACGTCACGTTCGTCCCCTGGCCGTCCGGCTGCAGGACGTAGGAGCCTTGGACGTCCTTCACCACGCCGGTGGCCTCCTTTGTCGTCCACGAGAACCCGCCGTCGTCCGGCGCGTAGTCGTACGCCAGCGTGTAGGCCGCCTCGAACCCCATCTGGGAGACGGTCATCTCGACCTCGGACGGCCGCCCGGTCGCGTCGGTGGCGCGCACCTCCGCGGTCTTCACACCCGCCCACTCCGGGTAGGCGCCGAAGTCGGTGAGGACGCGCATCACGGCGTCCGGCGCCGCCGCGATCTCGGTCGATCCCGTGGTGAGCTCGGCCATCTCCCCGTCCCCCTTCAGTCGGGCACGTCGATCGTGAAGCCTGCGCCCCTCGCCTGGAAATGCCCGACGTTCACGAGCTCGGTCCGCCGGATCGCGCCGCGGTTCACGAGCGGCTGATGCACGTGACCGAAGAGCGCATAGCGCGGCTGGTGCTCCTGCACGTAGGCGATCAACCCGACCGAGCCCGGCTCGAACTTCTTCGCCACCACGTCGTAGCAGTACCACGGGATCCGCGGCGGCATATGGGTGCACACCACGTCCACCGCGCCGATGCGCTCGAGCTTCGCGTCGAACTCCTCGTCCGGGACCTCGCCGGGCACGTTGAGCGGCGTGCGAACGCCGCCGCCCACGACGCCGAAGGTCATCGAGCCGACGTGCACCGTCTCGCCGTCCACGAACGTGACGCCGGACGGCACCATTTCGCGGACCAGCTCGGGGATGTCCACATTGCCGAACGTCACGTAGGAGCCAGGCGGGAACGCCTCGAACACGCGCTCGTAGTCGCGCCGAGCGAGCTCCGCAACGCGCGCTCGCGCCGCCTCCCAGTCGCCGACCTCACGGCGGATGGAGCTCCGAGCTTCCTCGAAGCGACCCTCGGAGCGGAGCTTCGCGGCGGTCGCGACGGGCTCACGGCCGAACACCTCGACCAGGATCCCGTCCATCGTCCGGTAGTCCAGGACGTTGATGAGGTCTCCCAGGACGAACAGGACGTCGCACTCGCGGGCGGCGGCCTCCAGGTGGTCGGCGGCGCCGTGGAGGTCCGAGATGGCCATCACGCGCATCGGCGCGAGGGTAGCATCCGGTCTCGTGGCGGCGGTCCGGGCGATCCTGTTCGACTACGGCCACACGCTGGTCGACTTCCGCCGCACCGAGGAGGCGCTCCGCGAAGCGTACGAGCACATCCGCGCGCGGATCGAGGCGACCGCATACATGGAGGTCCACGAGCTCCTCGACCTGATCGAACGCGTGGCGGGCGGGGTCGACCGCATGGTCGCGGAGTCGTATCAGGCCCGCCGGATGGAGGAGCTCGATCTGCCGACCCTCTTCCGCGAGACGCTCGCCGGGATCGGCTTCAACCTTCCGGAGGACACCCTCGCCCACATCATCGAGCTGGACCATTCCGCGTACTCGAACTCGATCACGGTGGAGCCGGAGATGCTCGAGATCCTGACCTCACTCTCGGGGCGCTTCCCCATCGGGCTCGTGTCCAACGTCTCGCTCCTCCCCCACCTGATGCGGGGAGACCTCGATCGGCTGGGGATCGGGCCGCTCCTCACGATGTCCGTCTTCTCGAGCGAGGTCGGCGTGCGCAAGCCCGACCCGCGGATCTTCGAAGAGGCGCTCCGCCGGATGGGCGCGGCTGCCTCCGAGACCGTGTTCGTCGGCGACCGGCTCTACGACGACGTGAGCGGCGCCCAGGCCGTCGGCATGCGAACGGTCCAGACCCGCCAGTTCCGTCAGGAGGACGACCCCACCTACGCGCCGGACGCGGTCATCGAGCACCTCCGCGAGCTGCCCGAGATGCTTCGAGGCTTGGACTAGCCGGCCATCGTCAGGCCGCCCGACACCGACAGCACCTGGCCCGTCACGAACGACGCTCCAGGCGACGCGAAGAACGCCACCGCCTCAGCGACGTCCTCGGGTGTCGCGAGGCGGCGAAGCGGTGTCGCCTTCGCCACGGAGTCCATGATCCTCTCGCCGAGCTCGGTCGAGCGAAGCTCCTGCATGAGCGGAGTGTCGGCCGGGCCGGGGCACACGCAGTTCACCGTGACCTTGTATCGCGCCATCTCGCGGGCCAGGGACTTGGTGAGGGCGATGACACCGCCCTTGCACGCCGCGTAGACGGTCTCGCCTGAGGACCCGACGCGGCCGGCGTCCGACGCGACGTTCACGACCGCGCCGCCTCGTTCGATCATGTGGGGCAGCGCGGCGTGGCAGAGGTGAACCGGCCCGAGCAGGTTGATGCCGATCAACCGTTGCCACAGGGCCGGGTCGTTGTCCAGGAACAACTCGACGCGGTCCCAGCCGGCGTTGTTGACGAGCACGTCGATCCCGCCCCAGCGTTGGATCACGTCGGCGACGGCTCCGCGAACGCTCTCGAGCGACGAGACGTCGCACGCGTGCGCCGACGCGCGAGCAAGCTCGGTGGCGACCCGCGTCCCGGCCTCGACGTCCAAGTCCAGGATCGCGACGGCGAACCCGTCCCGGGCGAGCCGCGACGCGATGGCCGCACCGATCCCTTTCGCGCCCCCGGTGACGACCGCCACCCGTACCTCGTCCATCCGTGCCTCCCCGTCCTGCCGTCACACGGCGTTGGTCAGTATCTCGATCAGCTGCTCGGCGCGACGGTCCCAGGTGAAGTCGCGCTCGACGCGGGAGCGGCCGGCCGCGCCCATGCGTTCGCGCAGGGGTGGGTCGAGCAGCAGGCGCGCGATGGCCAGCGCTACGGCCTTCGGCTCCCGGCCCTCGACCAGCAGGCCGGTCTCCTCGTCGAGCACCGCCTCGGCGGCGCCGCCGGAGCGGCCGGCGACCACGGCGCGGCCCGTGGCGGCGGCCTCGAGGAAGACGATGCCGAAGCCCTCGACCTCCAGGCCGCCGAACCGCGACCGGCACGGCATCGCGAAGACGTCGGCGTCGGCAAAGTGCGCTGGGAGGTCGGCGTCGGGTACCTCGCCGGAGAAGAACACCGAGTGCGCCGGGGCCTGCGCGGCGAGCGCCTCAAGCCGCCGGTGGTCCGGGCCCTCGCCCGCGATGATGAGCGCGGCGTCGGGGACGAGGCGTCTGATGACCGGCATGGCCCGGATCAGCGTGTCCTGACCCTTGCGGGGCACCAATCGCGACACGCAGAGAACCACCGCGCGCTCGCCGAGGCCGTGGTGGGCTCGGATCTCGCCGGTGTCCGAGCCGGGGCGAAACCGATCGGGGTCGACGGCCGGAGGGAGCAGCGTGAACGGCACGGTCGCCGGGATCAGCGGCCGAAGGGCGCGCGCGACGAACTCGCTCACGCCGGTCACGGCTCGTGCGGCCGCGAACGAGCGCTGCATGGCCTCCGAGGTGCCCGGCATCCGGGCGAACCAGAGCTCCGCCCCGTGGGTGAGGATGACGGACGGAATGCCGGCCTCCAGGAGCCGAGGCACGAGGACCGGCACCGGGAACCCGTGGCCGAACAGGACCAGGTCCGCGTCGTGCGCCCGGACCAGGTCCCGGCACCGCCGGGTGAGGTCGTCGGAGGGCAGGAGCACGGTGGCCGGCCACCGATGGACCGGGTAGGGCTCGTCCCGGTCGTGCTCGCGCCAGCCCGCCCAGTTCGGCGCGAGCACCGCCACCCGGTCGGGCGGCAGGCGCCGGACCAGGTTCCCGACGTACTGCTGGACCCCGCCCACGCGGGGCGGGAAGTCGTTGGTCACCACCAGGACGCGCGGCGCGTCGCTCGTCTCGCCCTCCCTTGTCCAAGTTGGAGAGGCGGCAGGCTCCGGAACAGCCGGTTTGGAGGGCCAGAGCCTCGGTTTCGGGCTGGCCTTTCCGACGGGGCCCCCGGTACGATGGAAACGATGCCTGAGATCGACATCGACGTCCAGAGCCTCCCCTCGCAGGTGAGTCCGCCGGACCACTGGCAGGAGCTGGCCGCCTGCTACGGCCTGGACCCCGAGGTCTTCTTCCCCACCACCGAGGAGGAAGCCGGCCTCGCGCTCTCCTGTTGCTCCGTCTGCGAGGTCCGGGACATGTGCCTTGCCTGGGCGGTTCGAAACGGGGAGCGCTACGGCGTCTGGGGCGGCACCACCGAGCAGCAGCGCCGCCGCCTCATCCGTCGGGTCGCCTGAGCACCGCTCCTATACTGGCCTTCATGGA
>VAYJ01000236.1 GCA_005888465.1 Actinomycetota bacterium | reverse complement strand
GCCACCGGAGCACCTTCCATCCCGAGAACGCGCGCGCCCGCCGCGCCATCCGGGTCGAGCGCGACGCCGACGTGCCGCTGCTCGACCTGATCTTCGACCCGCAGACCTCGGGCGGCCTCCTCTTCGGCGTGGCCGCTACGCGCGCGGAGGCCGCCCTGGCTGCACTGCACGCGGCTGGCGATGTTCACGCGAGAGTGATCGGCGAGGTGACGCCGCCAAGCGCCGACGGCGCCCTCTTCGAGGTGGCGCCCGGTTCTCGATTAAGAAGACCTTGACGCTCTCTCCAGTATAGTGGACACTAGCGTCCACCATGGGAGAAGCGGCCCCCGATCTGAACCAGCGCATCGCCGAACGCGTGCGCGAGTTGCGCGCCGCGCAAGGCCTCTCGCTCGACGCGGTCGCCACCAAGAGCGGCGTGAGCCGTTCGATGATCTCGCTCATCGAGCGTGGTGAAAGCAGCCCGACCGCGGTGGTGCTGGAGAAGCTCGCGGCGGGTCTGGGCGTGATGCTGGCCTCGCTGTTCGATGCGCCGGCGGCCGCGGCCCAGGTGCCCAGCGGTCCGGTGGCGCGCCGTGATGACCAGCCGCTGTGGCGAGATCCGGCCTCGGGCTACCTTCGGCGCAACGTCTCGCCGCCCGGCATGCCGCAGCCGATGCAGATCGTCGAGGTGCATTTCCCGCCCGGGGGGCGCGTGGCGTTCGAAACCGGCCCGCGCGACATGCCGGTGCACCAGCAGGTGTGGGTGCTCGAAGGAGCGATCGACGTCACGGTGGGCGCGGAGCGCCACCGATTGCGCGAAGGTCATTGCCTGGCCATGCAGCTCGACCGCCCGACGATGTTCCACAACCCCACGCGAAAACCCACGCGCTATGCCGTGGTCATCGCCTCCGACGTCCCCTCGCGACGATGAGCACCCCCACCTGGTCCTTGCGACGCGTGCACGCGCTCGATGACGCGCAGATCGACGAGCTCGCCGACGTGTTGATCGACTGTGTCGAAGGCGGGGCGTCGGTGAGCTTCATGCATCCGCTGCCGCGCGACCGCGCCGCGGCGTTCTGGCGCCGCGTGGGGCAGGACGTGGCCGCGGGCGAGCGCGCGCTGCTGGTCGCCAAAGACGCGCGAGGCCTGTGCGGCACCGTGCAGCTGGTCTTCGACCAGCCCGAGAACCAACTGCACCGCGCCGACCTGTCGAAGCTGCTGGTGCACCGCCGCGCGCGCCGCCAGGGGCTGGGGGAGGCGCTGATGCGAGCCGCGGAAGCCACGGCGCGCGAATGCGGCAAGACGCTGCTCGTGCTCGACACCGCCAACGACGAGGCGGAGCGCCTGTACGAGCGCCTGGGCTGGGAGCGCGTGGGTGTCATCCCCGGCTACGCCTTGCTGCCGCACGGCGGGCTCTGCGGCACGACGGTGTACTACCGCAACCTCGGCGAGTAACATGTGAATGCGATTGCCTGCGCGCATCTCGGGAGGTGCCATGAACGAGTCGTGGGAGGAAGCGAGAGCCAGATGCGAGTGCGCGCTCGGCGAACTGGTTGAAGGAAGGGCCGAGGCTGTAGCGGAGCATTCAACTGGCGTGTTGGATTGTGAGACCTGACCCCCGAGTCGTCTTTGCGGTCCTGATCGGAATATGCGCGTTGGCGGCGCCAGTGATAGGCGCGGAGTGGCCCGCTGCGAGGCTGGGGCCCAAGCAGGCCTGGGAAGCGGCGACCGATCAGGCGACCCAGAGCCGGTTCATCCCCATGCAGTTGATCGTGCCTGGAGTGTGGGACGGCACACGCCGGATCGACCTCCCCACCGCCGCAGGGCACGACGCCGAAGGCACGGTGTGGACGGGGCCGCAGGAGTGGCGCAACCCTCATACGGGGCAGACGCTCACGGTATATGACCGCCGCCGATCGACCCGGCGCGAAGGCTCGGTGGAACAGAAGATGACGGTACGAACGGACGGGGCGGCCATCGGCCGGGTTTATGACTCGCGGTTCGGCGGGCTGGTCTGTGATCAAGAGGCAAAATTTCCCCTCGGCGTCTGGAAGCAGGCCGAAGTGCGCACGTTCGAGTACGTGTGCCAGACGACTCGTCGTGGTCAAGCCGTCGAGCTGCGCCGCACTGCACGCATCACGATCGAGGAGCTCGACTACGAGTACGGCAATGTTCCGCACAGCCTTCGGTTTGCCTGGCGCTTCTCCGACAGGGACACGGGCGAGGTGCTCGACCATCGGACCTACATCTTTGCTCCGGGCAGTGGTCTCACCGCCCAGTCTCGTCGGTAGGGACCGAGTGCTCGACCATGGAAAGCTGCGGCCGCTGGTATGTCACGCGTAGGACTCATCTCTGACACCCACGGCCTCCTGCGGCCGGAAGCAATGGCATTCTTGCGTGGGAGCGATGTCATCGTTCACGCCGGCGACATCGGGAATGCGGCCGTTCTGACAGAGCTCGCGGCCATCGCCCCTGTGACCGCGGTCCGTGGCAACAACGACAAAGGACCGTGGGCCGAGACGGTGCGAGAGACCGAAGTGCTCCAGGTCGGGCAGGTCTGCATCTACGTGGTGCACGATATCGCCGAGCTCGATCGGGATCCCGTGGCCGCGGGGTTTCACGTCGTCGTGTCCGGGCATTCCCACAAGCCGTCGGTGAAGGAGCGGAAGGGAGTGCTCTACGTCAATCCCGGCAGCTCGGGCCCGCGTCGCTTCAAGCTTCCCGTGGCCGTCGCCGAGCTCTTGGTCAACGGCAATTCAGTCCGGGCTAAGGTCGTGGAGCTCGATGTGGAAAGTCAGCCGCCCCTCGAACGGCGTCGCCTGACGACGCGCCGCCACAGCCGCCGCGGCTGAGGTAAGATGTCCGCCG
>VAYJ01000235.1 GCA_005888465.1 Actinomycetota bacterium | reverse complement strand
CTCACCGTCTCGATGAACCTCATCGACACCGAGGTCACGCCCATCTACCGCGCGTTCGAGCTGGTGCGGGCGGAGGCCTCGCGATACGGGCTCGACGTGGTCTCGAGCGAGATCGTCGGCCTCGTGCCCCAGGCGGCCATCGCGGATTCGGCGGCGTTCTCGCTCCGCCTCGACGGGTTCGATCCCCGGGAGCAGATCCTGGAGAACGTGATCCAGCGCGCGGAGGCCCAGGGCTCGGCGACGGCGGCGCCGACCGAGCCGGATGTGGACACGCTTCGGGTCCGGCGCATGGACGCCTTCCTGGACGCACTCGCGTCCGACCGTCCGACCCCGGGGGGCGGGACCGCGGCGGCGGCGGCGGCGGCGGCCGGTGCCGCGCTCGTGGCGATGGTCGCGCGCTTGACCGCTGGCAAGGCCAAGCCCGGCGACGCGGCCGACCGCATGCGCGCCATCGTCGAAGAGGCCGAGGGCGCGCGAGAGGAGTTCCTCGATCTGGCCGACCGGGACGCGCAGGCCTTCGACGGGGTCATGGCCGCCTACCGAATGCCCAAGGCCTCCGATGCCGAGCGCGCCGCGCGCTCGGCGGCCATCGAACGAGCCCTCACCTGGGCTGCGCAGGTGCCGATGGAGGTGGCGCGCCGGGCTGTGACTGCCCTGGACCTCGCGCGTCAGGTCACCGCCGCCGGCCTAGCGTCCGCGGCCTCCGACGGAGCGACGGCCGGCCACTTGCTCACGGCCGCCACCGAGGGGGCGCTCGCGAACGTTCGCATCAACGCGGGCTCGATGAAGGACGCCGAGCAGTCGGAGCGGATGCGCACGGAGGCCGACGCCCTGCACGCTCGCGGCGCCGACCTCCTGGCAGCGACGGTCGCCGCCTTCGGCGAGCGGACCGCCTAGCTCTTCTTCCGGATCGCCCGTGCGCGGGGGCGGTGCGACCGGTAGGTCTGCGCCGAGGTCGGCACGATGCTGATCGATCCGTCGGTCTCGAGCACCGCAAGCTGCACGTCCTCGAGGCGATCGATGCCGTGCTCGCGCAACGCCATCCACAGGTCCTCTTCGGAGAGGCCCTGACGGTGGATGTGCGCAGACAACAGGCGGCCCCGCTCGACCAGGACGGTCGGCTGCCCCTCGAACAGCCGGCTCACGAGCGGGCTTCGCAGTCGCGCCTCGGCAACGAGCCGGTTCACCACGAGCAGCACGGCCGCGGCCACGAGCCCCCCCTGCAGCGACACGTCCTGCCCGACCATCGCGTTCTGCACGGCGTTCGCGATCAGCAGGATGAGCACCAGGTCGAAGATCGTCATCTGGCCCAGCTCGCGCTTGCCGGTTAGCCGGAAGCCGACGAACACGGCCAGGTAGACGACGAGCGAGCGCACGACGATCTGCCAGACGGGCGTGCCGAGGTGGAACATTTGCGTCCTCCTATCCGGTTCGAACGAGCCTCCACGGGTGCCGACCCAGATCATCCCGTCCCACACGGCCGGCGTCGACTCGATGCAGCCCGAGAGCTGCACCCGCCAGCGCTCGCGAGGCTGGATGGAAGGATCCGAGATGTCGAAGTTGCGCAGTACCCCCGCGCAGTCCCCGACCAGCAGGTCGCCACCGATCGCGACCGGCGACGTCCAGGTCGGCTTGGTGAACACGCCGACCATCCGCCAAAGCACGGCTCCGGTCTGGTCCTCGACGGCGACCAGCTCGCCGTCGGTCGCGAGCGCGTAGATGGTGCCCCGGTCGTATGCAGGCGTTCCCAGCATGCCGCCGTCCGGCAGGTCGCTCCCGGCACGCACCGACCACACCACGGGGTTCCCCGGGTTGCGAGGGTCGAGCTTCATCAGGCTCCCGATCGAACGATCGGTCGGGCCGGACCGTGTGCGATTGAAGCTCTCCTCGATGTGGCGGGCCACGATCAGGTCGCCCTGCGGGTCGATGACGATCGTCGCGTCCGTGTCGTCACCGTCCCAGAATCGGAACACCTGCCGGTAGACGGTCCCACCCGCAAGCAGGTCGCTCACGTCCCACCCCTGCACGAGGCCGCCGGAGTTCGCGAAGTATACGATCCCTCGCTGCGCATCGAAGGCCGGAGAGTTCTCGATCGAGATGTCGTCGTCGCCGATCGCCTGCAGGAGCGCCGGATCCCACCCGGGCACGAGCATCACGATCTTGGGGTTCACCTGGACGAGCCCGTTCAGCCCGTACCGGCGGTTCAGCTTGATGATGTAGAAGTACGAGTTCTCCCCGCCCTCCATCAGGTAGTCGCCCACCTCGAGCGGCGCACCGTCCCAGTCGTTGTTCCAGGTCGGGTTCGGCGCGCTCATCGCATCCAGCGACCAGAGCACCGTTGGCTTGGCCCTGTCGAGCGCGATGACGCGCAGGAGGTTGTCCCGCGACCCGCCGTAGTAGAGCGGGTATCCTTGCGCGTCCGTGGTCGCCGACCCTTTCGCGAGGTCGCCTGTCGCCAGGTCGTGCCGCATCGGCTTGCCGGTCAGCCCATTCAGGAAGTGGTAGGCGCGGTCGAACGCGCCGATGCGGACCTCGGTGCCGCCGCGAGCGTTCGGGATGACGTTGGGCTGCCCCGTCCAGCCGGTCCCGCACCACACCCTCGTGCCCGCATGGAAGCCGATCCCGCTCCCGTTCGACTTCGCGCAGAGCCCGCCGGTCGTCGGGTACCGCCACAGCACGTGGGGGTTCGAGGGCATGGGACCGCTGCCGTAGAAGTCGCGCGTCGCGTTGCCCCGGAAGGTCGTGAGCCCGGGGAAGGCCGTGTTGATCGGGCCCGGCTCGCCGCCGCCGGGCGACCCGGATGGTCCCGGCGACGCCAGGGACCCGCCATTCGACCCGGCCGGTGGGCTCGTGCCGCCCGAGCGCCAGCGCCAGACGGCGACCCCGGAGACCGCAAGCGCGAGCACGACGACCACGATCGAGAATCGCGACCGCCGGCTTCGAACGTTCGAGGCTGGTCGCATCTCGGAAGGTCCCGCTCAGTAGTGGAGGTCGTACCGGAACTGCACGGCGGCGAGGCCCGCGTAGCTGACGGCGGGAAGGACCTCACCGTAGGCCGGGATGGTCACCACATAGGACGTGGCGCGGCGCACGCGCAGGGAGTACGTCCCTGACTCCCGGCAGTGCACGAAGCCGCGCACCGATTCGGTCGCGAACCGGACCCCGGTCGAGACGATCGCGGTGCCGACCTCGGCCTCGTCCTGGTCGCTGAAGACGAGCTCGGTGTGCAGGATGCTCGAGGGGCTCGCCTGGTCGCAGGCGAGCGGTTCGAACATCGTGAACGTCCCGTGGATCAGGACACCGCCGGGGCGCCGGAGCCGAACCACCCCGACGACGCCGGCCGTCGTTACGGCCGTGACGGCCAGGACCAGGGCCAAGAGCCGGGCCCACCGCCGCGACGGCCGGACGAACATGGGCCTTCGATATCCCGCGATCGACACGCCCGGCCTCCTCGCGCCGGACTCTAGCGGGGTGCGACCAAGAACGCAGGCCGATTCCCTACGGTGCGAGGCATCCCCCGTCCGGGGGCGGAGATGGGTCGGACGTCGGATTGACCTCGGCAGTGCTGTGCGGCACCGTCGCCTCCATGTGGAGATACCGAACGGCGCTCGTTCTGATCGTTTGCTTCGCCTCCGGTGCAATGGCGACACCGGCCTCGAGCGTGCCGTCCCGTCGACGAATGCGTGTCTCGCGCGCCGCCATCCCGGGGACGAGCTGCACGGTCTTCCCCGCCGACAACATATGGAACATCGATATCTCGAAGCTTCCCGTGAACACGAAAAGCGACGCGTGGCTCGCCTCGATGGACGCCTCGACCACCAACCTACATCCCGACTTCGGCGCTCCCCCGTACGGGCTTCCCTTCGCGGTGGTCGACGACACGCACCCCACCGAATACATCACGTTCGTCTACTCCGACGAGAGTGACCCGGGGCCCTATCCGTTCGGCGCCGACATCCCGCTCGAGCAGGGCTCCGACGCTCATGCTCTGATGGTCAACAAGGACACGTGCACGCTGTACGAGCTCTTCGGCGCGTCGTGGAACGACGGCAATCCGACCGCCGGAAGCGGCGCTATCTTCTCGCTCGGTTCCGATGCGCTCCGGCCGGACACGTGGACCTCGGCCGACGCCGCCGGGCTCCCCATTCTGCCGGGTCTGGTGCGCGTCGACGAGATCCAGGCCGGGGCGATCCGACACGCCATCCGCTTCACGGCCGCCCTCACGGATTGCTCGCACCTGTGGCCGGCGCGCCACGACGCTGGTACGTGCAACCCCCTGTACCCTCCCATGGGAGCCCGGTTCCGCCTCAAGGCGAGCTTCAGCCTGCGAGGGTTCGGGCGTGCGGCCAGGATCGTGCTCACCGCGATGAAGCGATACGGCCTGATCCTCGCGGACAACGGCTCGAACTGGTTCTTCCAGGGAACCGAGGACAGCCGTTGGACGAACCAGGTCTTGGACCAGCTGAAGGCTGTCCCTGCATCCGCGTTCGAGGCGGTCGACGAGTCGGCCTGCATGGTCGATGCCGGCTCAGCCCAGGCCAACTGCCCCTGACGCGAGCCTCCACCTCCGCTTGCCCACCGGAACGGCGATGGGCGAGAATCCATTTGAACGACCGTTCAGTTTCCGTTCGGAACCGAAAGGGAGGGGCCCTATGCATGTCCTGGAGAGCGGTTCGAGCACCTTGTTCTTCGGCCCCTGGTATCGGAAGTCGCCCTTCTTCGAGGCGACACGGCGCTACGGCTGCACCGCATACGACATCTACAACCACACGTACCTCCCCGGGTACTACGACGACCCGATCGTCGAGTACTGGCATCTGCTCAAGAAGGTGACGGTCTGGGACGTCGGGGTCGAGCGCCAGGTGGAGATCACCGGCCCCGACGCTTTCCGGTTCACGGACATGCTCACCCCGCGCGACCTCTCCACTTGCGCGGTCGGACAGTGCAAGTACGTGCTCATCACCGACGAGTCGGGCGGCATCATCAACGACCCCGTGCTCCTTCGCCTGGCGGAGGACCATTTCTGGCTGTCCCTGGCCGACAGCGACGTCCTGCTCTGGGCGAAGGGCGTGGCCGTGCACTCGGGCATGGACGTGCAGATCCGCGAACCCGACGTCTGGCCCATGCAGGTCCAGGGGCCTCGTTCGAAGGAGGTCATCGGATCGCTCTTCGGCGAGGACGTGGTCAACCTCCGCTACTACTGGTGCGCGGAGGCCGAGCTGGACGGGATCCCCGTCGTGATCAGCCGAACCGGGTGGACCGGCGAGGTCGGCTTCGAGATCTACCTGCGCGACTCGAGCCGCGGCGACGAGCTGTGGGAGCGCGTGATGGAGGCGGGCCGCGCCTACGACATCCGGCCGATCGCCCCGTGTGAGGCACGCCGCATCGAGGCGGGCATCTTCAACTACCGGTCTGACATGACGCTCGAGAACAACCCCTTCGAGGTCACGGGGCTCGAGCGTCTGGTCGACCTGGACAAGCAGGCCGACTACGTCGGCAAGGACGCGCTCCTTCGGATCGCCAAGGAGGGCGTTCGGCGCAAGCTGGTCGGCGTCGAGCTCGGGAACGACCAGCTCTCCTACGAGCTGGCCGAGGCGTGGCCGGTCCGCGGGAGCGACGGGCCGATCGGGCGCGTCACCGACGCGATCTGGTCGCCGCGCCTGCAGAAGAACATCGGCTACGCGTGGGTGCCCATCGAGCTCGGGGCGCCGGGCACGGAGCTCACGGTCGACTCGCCACAGGGTTCGACTACCGCACGGGTCGTCACGCTTCCGTTCCTGGATCCATCGAAGAAGATCCCGGCGGCGTAGGCGGATCTCGCCGCTCGGACCGGGCCGCCATCACCACGATCAGCAGGCCGATCGCGATGATCGGGAGCGGCCAGATCCATGGGAGCTTCCAGTTCGTCACGTCCCAGTGGCCGATCATCGTGCCCAGCCCGAGGGCCGCGAAGGAGATGCCGAACACGAGCGAGAACGGGTCCAGCCGATGGCGCTTCATCCATCCACCTCCACCTGTCCGAAGGACGTCTCGAGGTCGAGCACGAGCGCCGGCAAGGCAGTGACCGAGCCCGAGGCCGGCTCGAACGTGCGGAGCACATCCACCTTCAGGCCGTCGTAGGTCGTCCCGAAGAGCGAGACCTCACCCGCGCCCGACTTCGCGTGGATCTGAACCGACACGTCGGGGGGAAGGAGCACCAGGACCCGCCCCGCGACCGCGGTCGCGATGATCGAGACCGGGCCCGAGTCGAACGTCAGGCCGCGGAGATCGAGCGTCAGCTGTCCGGTCACCAGATGGTACGCGGGCAGCACGTCCTCTACCGTCTGCGGCTGCACGAACCTGTCGACGAACCCGCCGGTGAACGGCACCCGCACCAGGCTCGCCGCGAACAGTACCGGGACGATCAGGATGCCGAGCACGATCAGGCCGCGTGCCCGCCCCCACAACGCGCCGATCACCAGGCCCAGCCCCAACACGACGAGCGGAAGGGCGACGATCTGATCGGCCGTGAGGTGCCACGCACCGGTCGCCTGGAACATGGCGACCACGCCGACCGCGATGATCGCGACCCCCAGGGTCACCCATCCCAGCGTCGCGCGCTCGCGCACGCGAGGCGACGGGGAGGGGGCCGCCTCGGGCTCTTCCGACTGCAGGCTCCGCGTCGGTGGCGGGGCCGGCACCGCGGGGGCGCGCTCGGGCGAGCGACCCTGTCGGAAGAGCAGGATCCCAACCGCGATCAGGGCGACGCCCCAGACGACCGCCGGCCGCCACACGCCGATCTGGTTCGCGAGCAGCACCGCGCCCAGCACGAGGAGCCCGACGCCCACCCAGATCGGGTACTCGCGGGTCCCGCGCGCGAACCACCTCCGCCGGCGCTCGTGGAACGGCGCCTCTCCCTCGGTCGAGGGCGT
>VAYJ01000232.1:344-3186 GCA_005888465.1 Actinomycetota bacterium | reverse complement strand
GAGAAGGTCATGCAGTCGGGGAAGCCGCTCGTCGTCATCTCCGAGGACGTGGAGGGCGAGGCCCTGTCCACGCTCGTCGTCAACAAGATCCGCGGCACGTTCAAGTCCGTCGCGGTCAAGGCCCCCGGGTTCGGCGACCGCCGCAAGGCGATGCTGCAGGACATGGCGATCCTCGCGGGCGGGCAGGTCATCTCCGAGGAGGTCGGCCTGAAGCTCGAGAACACGCGCCTGGACCTGCTCGGCACCGCGCGGAAGATCGTGGTGACGAAGGACGACACAACGATCGTGGAGGGCGGCGGTAAGGAGGAGGAGATCAAGGGCCGGATCAACCAGATCAAGGCCGAGATCGAGAAGACCGACTCCGACTACGACCGCGAGAAGCTGCAGGAGCGGCTGGCGAAGCTGGCCGGCGGCGTGGCGGTCATCAAGGTCGGGGCGGCCACCGAGGTCGAGCTCAAGGAGAAGAAGCACCGCATCGAGGACGCGGTCCAGACCGCGAGGGCTTCGGTCGAGGAGGGCATCGTCGCCGGCGGCGGAGTCGCACTGCTGAACGCGCAGCCGGGCCTGGAGAAGCTGGACCTGGACGGCGACCAGGCGACGGGCGCGAACATCGTGCGCAAGGCGCTCGAGGAGCCGCTCAAGCAGATCGCCCGCAACGCCGGCCTTGAGGGCGGCGTGGTGATCGAGAAGGTCCGCGGCCTGGATGTCGGGTGGGGGCTCGACGCCTCCAACGGCGAGTACGTGGACATGTTCAAGGCCGGGATCCTGGACGCGGCGAAGGTGACCCGCTCGGCGCTGCAGAACGCGGCGTCGATCGCGGCGCTCTTCCTCACGACCGAGGCGATCGTGGCCGAGAAGCCGGAGAAGGAGAAGATGCCCGCGATGCCCGGTGGTGGCATGGGCGGGGACATGGACTTCTAGTCCCGAGCTTCCCCCGAACGACCGAGAGCCCTCCTTCGGGAGGGCTCTCGTGTTGCTGGAATCAGGTCAGCCGGCTGCGTGCCGGTCGATGTGGGTATCGATCCGCCCGCTCAGCGCGTCTACGCGGGCACCCAATGCGTCGATCCAAGGACCGACCGCATCGATGCGACCTCCGAGCCCGTTCTCCAACGCATTGAAGCGAGCGTCGATGCGGGCCGCGAGTGCGTCGATGCGGCCGCCGAGGTAGACAAGCGTGCCCAGCATCGCCGCGGCGAGAATCCCTATGGCCGTCCACGTCGCCGCTTGCATGCCCCGACGTAGCACCGCCGGTCGTGGCCGTAAGTGACGAATCTCACATACGCTTGCAGGGTGGCGTACGAGGTCGAGGTCAAAGACATCGCGGCGCAGCACGTTGCCATCGTGCGAGCCGAGACCACGCCGGACAAGATCGGCGCCACGTACGGCGAACTGATCGCGGAGGTCTCCTCGTCACTCGCGAAGCGAAGCATCCCGACGGCAGGGCCGTCGTTCGGGCGTTACTTCGACTACTCGAAGGACCACGTCGACATGGCTGTGGGCTTCCCCGTCGCCGGGTCGGTCGATGGCGACGGTCGCGTGGTGGCGGGCGAGCTTCCCGGTGGTCGGGTCGCCGTCGTGACCCATGTGGGGCCGTACACGCAGCTTGGGGGCGCGTACCGGGCTGTCGAGGCATGGATGGCCGAGCACAAGGTGGCGTCGGCCGGACCGCCGTGGGAGGTCTACGAGACGGGCCCGGCGCAGACCTCGGACAGCTCGATCTGGCGGACCGACATCCTTCAGCCGATCACGTGACGACGACCGTGATCGAGAACAGCACCTCGAGGTTCGGCGCGACGCCCGCGACGAGCGGGCACGCGGCCATGTCGTTCATGGCGGGGCCGGGGCTGCAGCCGCTCACCGCCGTGAGCGTGCCGGTACCGGTCGACTGCGCGACGAACTCGAACCGGCCGGCCTTTGCGTCGCTCGGGCGAAGACGAAGCGCCGGCGGGTAGTGCGTGAGGCGCCAAATGAACGGCGGGCCCGAGACCGGCGTTGGCGAGGGCCCGGGCAGCTCGACGACGAGTAGGTCGCCCACGTGCAGATCGACGGTGGTGTTCCGCTGGTCGAAGCCGACGTGCACGATCGCGGGTGTGGGACTCGATGAGGAGAGCGTCGCCTTGCTCGCGCACGCGGACGCGAGGAGCGCGATGGCGACGACGGGCAGCAGACTGCGAGCACGCATGATGGCCTCCCTCCAAGGATAGGGACCAAACCGTTCGACGGGGCTGTCGGGACCGGAGGTTCCCTGAGATGGATCTGATCGCGTACCGAAAGATCGCTGACCGTGCGGCCCAGGAAGGCGCGGGGGCGGCCGCCGCCGCGATCCCCAACCCAGAGGTGCGGCGCGTGAAGGGCGCCGGTGACTACGTCACCACGAGCGACGAGCTCAGCGAGTTCCTCATCAAAGAGCTCCTCAACCGTGAGACGCCCGATATCCCGGTCGTCTCTGAAGAAGCGGGGGGAACCCGTGGTGACCCGTACTGGGCGGTCGACCCCCTGGACGGGACGACGAACTTCACGATCGGCTTCCCCGCGTGGTCGGTCTCGGTTGCGCTCGTTGCCGATGGCGGGCCGGTCGCGGGCGCGATCCATGTGCCTCACCTGCAGCTGGCCTTCACGGGCGCGCGCGGCTTCGGCGCTCAGCAGGGCTATCGGAAGCTCCATGTCAGCGAGCGCCCGCCCGAACAGGCGATCGTCGCAACGGCATTCCCGTTCCGTGCCCGACACCTGATGCCGAGGTATCGCCCGGCGTTCGATGCCATCTTCGAACGGACCGAGGACATCCGGCGTGTCGGGTCGGCGTCGCTCGACCTGGCATGGGTCGCGGCCGGCGTCTGGGACG
>VAYJ01000232.1:0-278 GCA_005888465.1 Actinomycetota bacterium | reverse complement strand
CGACTACCTGAAGGGGGACGTCGTCGCGGGGTCGCCGCAGACGCATGCGATGCTGCTGGACGCGATCCGAAGCGTGCAGGGCTAACCGGGTCGGCCGGCGCCGACGAAGTACTGCCACCAGATCCCGTGCTCGGACACGACCGTGCCCGTGTGCTGCGCGTCGATCATCAGCCCCGGCGCGACGTACATGCCCACGTGCGAGATCGGCGTGTAGAAGAAGAGCAGGTCGCCGGGTTGGAGATCGCTCACCGAGATGTGCGTGACCACGTCGTACTGCA
>VAYJ01000234.1 GCA_005888465.1 Actinomycetota bacterium | reverse complement strand
GTACGTCGCACCGCCGACCCTGCGCGAGCGGACCTCGAGCAGCGGCCGCGCGTTCTCCACCGCCCGCTTCAGCGTGATCGTCGGGTCGTTCGCGGTCTTCTCGCTGATGTCCTCGAGCGCCTTGTACACGATGCGCTCCGAGAGACCGCGCTTGCCCGAGAGCAGCACCTTGTTGATGAGCTGCGTGACGAGCTGGTTCTGGTAGATCGGGTCCGGATCGATCTCGCGCCTGGACGCGGCTCCCTTGCGTGGCATCTCTCCAGCCTCCTACTGCGCGGCTTTGGCGCCGTACCGCGAGCGGGCCTTCTTGCGGTCGCGAACGCCGGAGGTGTCCAGGGTGCCGCGGACGATCTTGTACCGAACGCCCGGGAGGTCCTTCACGCGGCCGCCTCGCACGAGCACGATCGAGTGCTCCTGCAGGTTGTGGCCGATGCCGGGGATATATGCGGTGACCTCGACGCCCGAGGTCAGTCGGACGCGCGCGACCTTCCGGAGCGCCGAGTTGGGCTTCTTCGGAGTGGTCGTGTAGACGCGCGTGCAGACGCCGCGGCGTTGCGGAGAGCCCTTGAGCGCTGGGCTCTTCGTCTTCGTCCGCGGGCGTACCCGCCCACTCCTGACCAGCTGTTGTACGGTCGGCATAGCTCTCTCGTCGTCTGCAAGCTCGTGTCTGTCCTCTTCAATGAAGACGAAGGCCCGACCGGCTGGTCTGGCCCAGGAAGCGATCGGGGATCGCGCTCCCTTGAGGTCCCACAAGAGGCGTCCTTCACCGTTGCGGCTGGCTCAGCCGCAACGAGGAATCCTACAGATCGAGCGAGCGAGGTGTCAACGCGCCGACCTGGGCAAACGGCCGTACGCCTCAGGATCGCCGGGCGCCGATCACCGGGTCGTTGTGGCAGTGGCACTCGCGGTCTCGGCACGTCTCTTCCCAGGCCGTGCCCGGTTCCCAGATGATGCTCGGGTCGTCCTTGGCCTGGTAGAACGTGCAGCCGCAGTCGGGGCAGGTGCTCGGCATGAGGTCGTGGAAGTCGCCCTCGTCGTCCCGGCGACGTGCCGGGAGGTCGTGTCCGGGATGGACCTGTTCCAACGGGTTCTCCTTCCGGTCGTCGGACCATTCTCGCACGGACGGGGCCCGGCCCCGTCGGGGGGCCCGGGCGCTCGTCCGATGGTTCGGTGCTCAGTTCGCGCTGGCGGGCGCGGCTGCGGCCGGGGCAGGGGCGACTGCGGGAGGCCCGGAGGGCATCCCGAAGGCGTTCAGGAGCGGCAACGTCATGAGGTTCGTCACGAGCGCCACCACCGCGATGATCGTCATGGTGAGCGTATTGATGATCCCGAGCTGCAGGCCGATCAGACCGGCCACTAGGACCAGCAACCCCCGGGTGTTGAACAGGGCCGCCAGGATGCCCGTCTCCCTCCAGCTCATCCCGAAGCCCCTCGCCGGGGCGGCAGCCAGGAACTTACCCCCGATCGCAGCCGCGAGGAACAGGATCGTGATCGGCACGACCTTGGCGGAGATCAGCTTGAGGTCGACGGAGAACCCGGCCGTGGCGAAGAAGATCGGGAGGAACAGGATCATCGCGATGTCCTTAACACGCGAGGACACGGCGAACCGGATCTTCAGGTCCCGAGGATCATCCCGGCGAACACGTACGCCATGGCATTGCCGGAAATGGACCCATCGGGGCTCATCCCCCGGCGCATGACCCTCGCCATGAATGGTCGCACGACGATCAGCGATCCGGCGACGAGGATCGCCGCCAACAGAAGCGTGAAGAGGAGTTGGCCGGCGCCCGACGAGGCCGCGACGGTGCCCGCGATCCCAATGTAGACGAACATGAGGACCGACATGATGGCTGTGGAGGCCACGCCCAGCCCGCCCATCTTGGACGTGTACTGGCCGCGCTCCATGAGGATGTGGGCCATGACCGGGAAGGCCGTGACCGACAAGCACGCGCCGATGAAGAGCGCGAAGGGCAGGAAGTCGCCGCCCTTCGGCCCTGCGTAGGTTGCGTTGTGCATGAGCGCGGCGACCGGGAACCCCAGGAGCGCCGGGATCCCCACCGCTAGCACGGCCAGAATCCCCGCCTGCGAGGCCCTGCCCTTCACAACGTCGAAATCGAACTCGTTGCCGGCGAGGAACATGAACATGATCAAGGCAACCTGAGCGAACGTGGCGATGACCGGACGGGCCTCGGCCGGCGCGATGAAGAACGACAGATCCTTGCCGATCAGGGTTGGCCCGAGGACGATGCCCGCCAGGATCTCCCCGACGACTCGGGGCTGACCGATCTTCGTGCAGATGGTTCCCAGGATCCGGGCTAGCGCCACAATCAGGAAGATGTCGAGCAGCACGTACTCGATCTGCAGCGTGCCCTTCACGTTGGTGTGCACGGCCGGATGGAAGAACGAAGCGATCATCGTGCGACTACCTCCCTACTCGTCGGTGGACTTGGTGCGGGCTCCGCCGATCGCTTGACCATGCAATAGCGCAGGAGCGGGGCGGCCATCAGAGTTGTGACAACGGCGATCAAGACGATGATCGTGTACATCGGAACGGTCAGGACGCCGATCGACAGGCCGATCGCCGCGATCACGAGCTCCATGGCCCCGCGAACGTTTCGGCCCACTCCGACGGCGATCGCCTCCCACGTCGACAGGCCCCCCAAACGGGCCCCCAGGCCGGCTCCCAGTAGCTTCCCCACGCACGCGACTGCGATCGCGGCGAGCGCGACCGGCAGAGCCGCGCCACGCAAGGTAGAGAGGTCCACCTTGATCCCGGTGTACCCGAAGAAAAATGGGATGAAGAAGGCCATCCCCACCCGCCAGATCGCGCTCAGACTGTCCCGATTGCTGTTCCTGCCCGGGCTCCTGTGAATAAGGATCCCCGCGACGAAGCAGCCCAAGACGAGGTGAACATGGATCGCTTGGGTGATGGCTCCGCCCAAGAGCACGATGACCAGGATGACCGTGGTTTGCGCGTAGGGGACCTTCAGGAGCTCGCTCGACCGCAATGCCTTTCGGACCAGCCACTGCCCGACGGTGAACGCGAGCACCAAGAAGGTGGCGGTCTCGACCAAGGTCAAGGCGATCTCCCCAGCGTTGACGTGATGGCTGAGGGCGAGACTGGAGACCACCGCAAGAACGATCCACCCGACCGTGTCGTCCGCCACCGCCGTCGAGATGATGATCATCCCGATCCGAGTCTTGAACAGATCCAGGTCCAGCAGGATGCGGGCGATGACCGGGATCGCAGAGATCGACATGGCTGTGGCGATGAACAACGCGAACACAGGCCGATCGACGCTGCGCCCGATCAGGTTCTCCGGCACGAGCCAACCGAGTCCGAACCCCATCGCGAACGGAAGGAAGAAGCCGCCGATCCACCCGATCACCACGACCTTGCCCACGTGCCGGAGGATGCCCAACCGTGTCTCGAACCCCGAGAGCAGCACGAGCAGCATCACGCCAAGCCAGCTCATGATCTCCAGGCCGCCCCGTTGCACGGGATCGGTGGGGAACAGCGCCGCGAACCCTCCGGGCCAGAGCTTCCCGAAGAGGGACGGGCCCAGGCAGATGCCGACCGCGAGCTCCCCCACCACCTGCGCGATCCCCACGCGGATGGCGATCTCCCCGCCCAGCCGAGCCCCCACGACCAGGACGAGGACCTCCGCAAGGAACAGCAGCAGCTGATGATCCGTCATTCACTCGCTCCCGCGCGCCGGCCACCACAACATCCCCCCTGCATCTCCGACCCGATTGTCGATGCGGCCCCACGTCGCGCCGTATGCCCCACCACACACTGGGCTCGACTCCATGCGACAGATCGGGCGTTCGGCGGCCAACGCCCGCCGTGTTCCCCAGCGCACACGGAACCGAGGCGACCTTGCGCCGACTTCCCCCCGGCTAGGCGCCGGCGGCGAGGGACATCGGCGCCGGAGCGACCGCCTTCGATCCGCACTTGCGGCAGACGTACGCCCCTTCCGCGTCCACGTAGTCCGCGATCCCCAGGCAGGTGGGACACGTGAGCGACCGGTTCATGAGCGGATCCATCATCCACGGACGAAGGAGGCTCCCAGGATTCTGCAAGATGAGGTCGTACGACTCGTTCATGGCAGCGAGCAGCTTCCGGGCCCGCTCCTGAGTCTCTGGGAGGTACGGATTCCCCTGGAGCGTTCGCACGATCTGCTCCCGCCACCGCGGTCGCGTCGCGTACATCGTGAGCAGGTTCTGGAGCCGGTAGAACGTGGAGATGAGGTCGTACCAGGTGTCCACCCCGGACTCGACGCGCTGCTGGTATTCGGAGAAGGCCTGTTCCTCCTGGCCGGTCTCCCACGACTTCTTGATGGTCTCGAACGCGTACTTCGAGGAGAACAGCGCCACGTCCACCCCGGAGGAGAAGATGGGATCGACGAAGCGCAGCGCGTCACCGATCAGCAGCCAGCCCGGGCCGGCGAACTTGTCGATCTTGTACGAGTAGTCGCCCTCGACCCACCAGGGGCGAATCCGTTCAGCGTCCTGCATCGCGTGCTTGAACGTCCGGTTGCGTGCGACCATCGAGTAGAAGAAGTCCTCATGGCTCATCCCCGACTTCTGGAAGTCCTCCTTGTCGAGCACGATGCCTAGTGAGGTGATGCTGTTCCGGAGCGGGATGT
>VAYJ01000049.1 GCA_005888465.1 Actinomycetota bacterium | reverse complement strand
AGACCTACCGCGAATGCCTGCAGGAGGTGTTCGACGTGCCCGGCCTCGTCGAGCTCATGTCGGCGGTGGCGCGCCGGGAGGTTCGGATCGTCGAGGTCGACACCCCCATGCCCTCGCCCTTCGCGAGCTCGCTGCAATTCGGCTACATCGCGGCGTTCATGTACGAGGGCGACGCACCCTTGGCCGAGCGGCGGGCGCAGGCGCTGACGCTCGATCGCTCGCTCCTGGCCGAATTGCTCGGGCGGGAGGAGCTCCGCGAGCTGATCGATCCCGAGGGCTTGGCGGACCTCGAGCTCGAGCTCCAGCGGCTCGCGGGAGCCCGACGGATCGGCAGCGTCGATTCGCTGCACGACGCCCTTCGTGACCTCGGTGACCTGACCGAGGACGAGACGAAGGCCCGATCGTCCGAACCGGCCTCGGTCGTCGCGTGGATGGCGGCCCTCGAGTCGGCTCACCGGGCGATTCGGCTGCGGATCGCAGCGGAGGAACGCTGGGTGGCGATCGAGGATGCGGCGCGGTTCCGCGATGCGCTCGGCGCCGCCCTGCCCGTCGGCGTGCCGGTTGCGTTCCTCGAACCCGTCGCCGACCCGCTGGCCGACCTCGTGTCGCGGTTCGCCCGGACCCACGGCCCCTTCGTCCCGGCGGAGGTCGCGGAGAGGCTCGGCATCGGCGTGGCGGTGGCCGAGGGGGCGCTCAGACGGCTCGCGGGTCAGGGCCGCGTGCTGGAGGGCGAGTTTCGCCCGGGCGCAACCGGGAGGGAGTGGGTCGACGCGGAGGTGCTCCGGCGGCTGCGCGGGCGCTCGCTCGCGGCGCTCCGTCGCGAGGTCGAACCCGTCCCGACGAACGTCCTCGGCCGGTTCCTCGGGGCGTGGCAGGGCGTGGGCCAGGCCGGACCCGCCCGGGCAGACGTTGACGCGCTCTACCGCGCGATCGAGCAGCTCCAGGGCGCTGCGATCCCGGCCTCGGTCTTGGAGCGGCTGGTCCTGCCCTCGAGGCTCGCGGGATACGCTCCGCACCTGCTCGACCAGCTCACCGCCGCCGGCGAGGTGGTCTGGGGCGGCGTGGGGGCGATCGGGAGCGAGGACGGTTGGATCGGGCGAGTTGTCCGACGCCGCCCTCGCGGTCCGCGAAGCCCTCGGCGAACGGGGGGCCATGTTCTTCCGCCAGCTCGCGGACGCGCTTCGGCCGCGGACGGACGCGGAACTGCTCCCCGCGCTCTGGGAGCTGGTCTGGGCCGGGGTGGCGACGAACGACTCGCTCGCGCCGCTGCGCGCGCTCGTGGAGGGGTCGGGAAGACGGCGCGGCGGATCGACCCGGCGCGGTGGTTCGCCTCCCCGTATCCGCGCGGCTCCCCCCGCGGTGGCCGCCGGTCGCTGGGGGCTGCTGCTTCCCCGCGAGCCCGACTCAACCCGCCGGGCGCACGCCGTCGCCAGCCAACTGCTCGCCCGCCACGGTGTCCTCACTCGGGGCGCGGTCGTCGGGGAGCGGATCCCGGGCGGTTTCGCGGCCGCGTACCCCGTGCTGAAGGCGATGGAGGAGTCGGGCCGATGCCGCCGTGGGTACTTCGTCGAGGGGCTCGGTGGCGCCCAGTTCGCGCTCCCGGGGGCGGTCGAGCGGCTGAGGGCGATGCACGCGCCGTCGCGCGAACGGGAGACCACCGTGCTCGCGGCGGCGGATCCCGCGAATCCCTTCGGCGCGGCGGTTGCCTGGCCCGAGCGAGACGCCGAACGGGCGGGCCACCGTCCCGGGCGGAAGGCGGGCGCCGTGGTGGTGCTCGTCGATGGGTCCCTTGTCGTCTACGTCGAGCGCGGCGGGCGGACGATGCTGACCTATTCCGACGACCCGGCCACGCTGCAGCCCGCCATCGACGCGCTCGCCCTCGCGGTGCGAGACGGGCTGCTCGGGAGGGTCACCGTCGAGCGAGCAGACGGCGAGGACGTGTTCGAAACGCCGCTCGCGAACGCCCTGGCGCAAGCGGGGTTCCGCCCATCCACGAGGGGTCTTCGACTCCGAGGATGAGCCGAGGCGGGCGACTCAGGCCCGAGAGCGCTTGGGATCGAGGGCCTCCAGACCCTGGCGAAGCGCGTCCACCGCCGCTGCGGTGTCTCCCGCCGAGAGATGCAGCTCTCCCAGCTCCCGCCAGCACGACGCTTCCTGCTGCCGGGCGCCCTTCGCCCCGAAGAGGGCCGCGGCCTCGACGAGGACCCCTCGCGCCTCGTCGCCCCTGCCCAGCTCGCCCAGCGCGCGCCCCTTGAGGAACAGGCATCGTGCGGTCTCGAGCTCGTCGCCGCCGACCTCCAGGAGGGCCTGCTCGGCGTTCGCGAGAGCGATCTCGGGATTGCCTTCCAACAGCGCGAGGCGGCTCCGCTCCGTCCGCACGTAGGCGAGGTCGGTGGGCGAGGACAGCTCGGCGAGTAGGGTCTCGGCTCGGTCCAGATGATGGCGCGCCTCCTCGACGTGCGGCGGATCGGCTTCGAGACAGATGAACGCGTAGGCGTTGTGGAGCTGCGCCACGCGCCGGCGGTCGTCCGCCTCTTCCATGAGGATGCGGGCCCGCGTGGCGAACTCGAGCGCTTCGTCCCACTGCCGTGACTCGGCGAGGACGCGGCTCGCATTCCAAAGCGCAAGTGCGCGGGAATCAGGGGAGGAGTCGGATTCCGCGGCGGCGAGCGCCCGCCGCGCCGCACGCTCCGAGCGGAACACGTCACCCCGTTCGAAGTAGATCGACACGAGGATCGACTGGAGCTCGGCCGCCACCTGGGGGTCGAGCGGCTCGCCCTTGCGGGTCCCGAGGTAGGACTCGATGTACTCGGCGGCGTACGTGAGGTCGCCGACCGCTCGGTAGGCGGTGCCGATGCCCGAAACGGCCCGGCCCTGCTCGCGCTCGCTGAGCGGGCCCTCTATGGCCGCCTCGTAGGCGTCGACGCACTCGTGCATCGCCCCGCGAGCGGACAGGGCCCTCGCGAGCTCGATCTGTGCCAGGGCGCCCAGCCGATCCCGGCCGTGGAGCTCGGCATCGGCGAGCACCGCTCGACTCCTGGCCTCGGCCTCGCTCGCCATCCCCGAGCGAAGCTCGCGCCGGCAGGTCTCCAGCTGGTAGTGCAGCCGGGCGTCAAGGTCCTCCGGCACGCCGGTGGACAGGAAGTCGGAGCTCACGCCCAGGCGTCCGGCGAAGAACCGCATCGCCTCGGAAGAGGGCGTCCGCCTGCCGGACTCGATCTGGCTCACATAGCTGACCGTGTACCGGGGCTTGGCTAGGGCCGTCTTCGTCAGCCCGGCACGGACCCGGAGGTCCTCGAAGCGCCTCGCGAGCTCCATCGGGCCACCAGTCTACCCTGGCCGGGGGCCCTTAACAGCTAAGCTTGACTGTCAGTTAAGTCGATCCGTACTATGCGACTCCAACGCTCTTCGAGGGAGGTGGAACCGTGAAGCGCTGGGCGTTCACCTTCATCGCGGTCGTGTCGCTCGTGGCATTGGCCGTCGCCGGAATCGCCAGCTTCCCCTGGGGCGGCACGTAGGCCGTCCAGGGGACGAAGACCCGAGCAGCCGAACTGCCTGGGGCCCCGGTTTCCGACCGGAGAATCCCTTCCCCTAGACTTGTGGACCCCCGGCCGGGGGCCCCAGGCGGCTGCTCGGCGCCCCTTAGCTGGCCGTCGGGCCGGAACCCCTTGCCTTCTCCACGTGCGACAGCGCCTCTCGAAGCTCGCCGATCCATTCGGCCTGCTTGCCCGCTACGAGCTTCACGCACCACGCGAGCGCGTGGCTGCGGCTGCGGGCCACACCTGCGTCGACCAGCGTGTCCAGCACTTGGCGCTCGTGCATCCGAAGGCGGGTCATCATGGGAAGGCTGAGCGTGGTGAAGAGCTCGGTCACGTCCCCGCAGCTCGCGCCCCACGAGACCTTCCGGGCGAAGCGACGCTCGGCCTCCTCGGCGATCCGGATCCGCGATCCTCGCGTGTCCTCGCGATGCTGACGGATCCTGCCCGAACGGGCTGCCGTGAGGCTTTCGGCGGAGGCCTCCGCTCCGAGCTCGACGTCGGCCAGCGTGCCGACGACCAGCACCTCGTCACGATCGGCGCTCACGTCGGGCGGGCCCGTGAACCACGCCTCGGGAACCCTCCCGGCGAACCAACCTTTGATCGTTTCCTCGTTCGACGACCCCATCTCAGGACCTCCTCCCCGCGGTGTGTAATTAAGATTACACGATCCGCAGGGCCCTGAGGTCCTCCAGCACGTGAGGTGGGTGCGCCGGGATGTCGGTCACGCGATAGGCCCTCGCGATCCTCCCCTCCGGGTCGATCAGGTAGGTGCGTCGCTTGGCGTTGTCTGGGTTCGCCTCGTCGGGTGCCCGGACGGTCTCGTAGCGGGCGCCCACGGAACGATCGACGTCCGAGAGCAGGGGGAACGGGAACCCGTACTTCTGAGCGAACCCGAGGTTCTGCTCCGGCGGATCGAAGGACACGCCGATGATGCGGGCTCCTTCGGCTTCGAACTCGGGGGCTCGATCACGGAACCCCTTGCCCTCGGCCGTTCAACCCGACGTGAAGGCCTTCGGATACCACCAGAAGACGACCCATGAGCCGCGGAGGTCTGAGAGCGAGACGGGGTTGCCGTGCTGGTCCGGCAACGTGAAGTCCGGCGCCGGGATGCCCTCGGTCAGCACCAGGCGAGTGTACGCCCGCGGCGACGCTGGGTAGCATGCCCACTCGCGATAGCAGGGGGAGGGGATGCGGACGATCGACCGGTCCAGGCTCGGCTCCCTCATGGCTCGCGAACGCGCGCGCTTCACGGCCGAGCATCCGAAGTCCCTGGCGCTCTGGGAGCGCGCCAAGGCGTCGCTTCTGTCCGGCGTCCCGATGAACTGGATGACGAAATGGGCGGGAGGGTTCCCTGTCTTCGTCGCGGAGGCGAGCGGCGCGCGGTTCCTCGACGTCGATGGGCATGGGTACGTCGACCTTTGCCTGGGCGATACCGGCGCGATGACCGGGCACTCGCCGACGGCCGCGGCGCGCGCGATCGCCGAACAGGCTGCGCGCGGCATCACGCTGATGCTCCCGACCGAGGACGCGATCTGGGTCGGAGAGGAGCTCGCGCGGCGGTTCGGGCTCCCCGTGTGGCAGTTCGCGCTCACCGCGACCGACGCGAACCGCTTCGCGATCCGCCTGGCGCGGCGACTGACCGGGCGGCCCAAGATCCTCGTCTTCAACTGGTGCTACCACGGCTCGGTCGACGAGACGTTCATCACGCTCGAGCGCGACGGCTCGATGCGTCCCCGCGAGGGCAATCTGGGGCCACCCGTGGATCCGGCCGTGACCACGAAGGTCGTGGAATTCAACGACGTCGAGGGCCTCGAGCGCGCGCTCGCGCCCGGGGACGTTGCGTGCGTCCTCGCCGAGCCAGCGCTCACGAACATCGGGATCGTCCTACCGGAGCCCGGGTTCCACGATGCACTCCGGGAGGCCACGCGGCGAACGGGCACCATGCTCGTGATCGACGAAACGCATACGATCTGCGCCGGTCCCGGAGGGTACACGCGCGCCTTCGGATTACGGCCCGACCTCCTCACGATCGGCAAGCCCATCGCGAGCGGCGTGCCCGCCGCGGCCTACGGCTTCACGGCCGACGTGGCCGCCATGCTTGAGCCGATCACGAGCGAGCGGGAGGCCGACACCGGCGGGATCGGCGGGACGCTCGCGGCCAATGCGCTCTCGCTCACCGCGATGCGTGCCACGCTGCAGCACGTGCTCACCGACCAAGCCTTCGAGCAGATGATCACGCTTGGGGTTCGCTTCACGGTGGGGGTGGAGGGCGTGATCGCCGAGCTGGATCTGCCGTGGCACGTCACGCGGCTCGGGTGCCGAGCCGAATACCTGTTCCAACCGGATCGTCCCCGGAACGGCGCGCAGGCGGCGGCTCGATCGGATCCGGAGCTGGACGCCTTCATGCACCTGTTCGCCCTGAACCGCGGCATCCTTCTCACCCCGTTCCACAACATGGCGCTCATGTCACCGGCCACCACCGCCGACGATGTGGACAGGCACACGCGCGTGTTCGCCGAAGCCGCGCAGGAGCTGTTGGGACGGTAGCGAACCCGAAGTTCGCGGGGTACGCTTCGCTAGCGAGCGGCGGTGTGGGAGGGTGAGGAGCGACCAATGAGGGTCTGGTGGCTGATCCTGACGCTGGTGCTCGGCCTCCAGGCCGTCGCCGTGTGGCGACACAGCCTCGGCGAGCGCAACCCGTGGCCTTCGCTCTCCCACGTCGTGTGGACGTTCGAGGCGCGGGGGCCGTTCGCCTGGTTCGTCGTCCTCATCGTCTGGCTCTGGCTCGGGCAGCACTTCCTGCTGCGGAGCACCCTGCCGACCGATTGGGGCTGGCGCTAGGCTACGTTCTGCACCGGAGCCTCGACCGGCTCGAGGGCGATCGCGAGCACCTCATCGATCGTGTCCACCGGATGGAACGTGATCTCGGTTCGCACCTGCTCCGGCACGTCATCCAGGTCTCCCTCGTTGCGTCGCGGCAGGATGACCTCCTGCAAGCCGGCTCGATGCGCGGCGAGGACCTTCTGCTTCACCCCGCCGATCGGGAGCACCCGGCCCTGGAGCGTGACCTCGCCGGTCATCCCGACGGTCGGGCGGACGGTGCGGCCCGTGAGCAGCGAAGCGAGCGCGGTCGTCATGGTCACGCCTGCTGAGGGGCCGTCCTTGGGGACGGCGCCCGCCGGCACGTGGACGTGGAAGCGACCGCCCAGCCGCTCGGCGGGGATGCCCAGCTCGTCGGCGTGGGAGCGCACGTAGGAGAGGGCGATCTGCGCGGACTCCTTCATCACGTCGCCCAGCTGACCCGTCAGGGTCAGACCGTTGCCGCCCACATCGTCCGATTCGATCCGCGTGGCTTCGATGAACAGCACGTCGCCACCTGTTCCCGTGACGGCGAGTCCCGTCGCCACGCCCGGGACGGCGGTCCGATCGGCGGCCTCGAAGAAGAACTTCGGGCGGCCGAGGTACTCACGGATGTCGGTCACGCCGACCGTGACCGGTTCCGGCGAGCCGTCCTTGGACGTGGTCGCGATCTTCGTCGCCACCTTGCGCAGGACCTTGCCAAGCTCCCGCTCGAGGTTTCGCACGCCGGCCTCGCGGGTGTAGTCGCCGACGATCGCGCGAAGCGCCTCCTCGGTGACCGTTGCCTCCTCCGGCTGGAGCCCGTTGCGCTCGAGCTGGCGGCGCATCAGGTGATCGCGGGCAATCGCGACCTTCTCGTCCTCCGTGTAGCCATCCAACCGGATGACCTCCATGCGGTCGAGGAGCGGTCCGGGGATCGTTTCCGCGACGTTGCCGGTCGCGATGAACAGGACCTCGGAGAGATCCAGGTCGACCTCGAGGTAGTGGTCGCGGAACGTATGGTTCTGGGCCGGGTCGAGGACCTCGAGGAGGGCAGAGGAAGGATCCCCACGCCAGTCCGCGCCGACCTTGTCGATCTCGTCCAGCATGAAGACGGGGTTCTTGGTGCCGGCCTCCTTCAGGCCGCGCACGATCCGACCGGGGAGCGCCCCGACATAGGTGCGCCGGTGGCCGCGAATCTCCGCCTCGTCGTGGATGCCGCCCAGCGACACCCGGACGAACTTCCGACCGAGCGCGCGAGCCACGCTCTCCCCGAGCGAGGTCTTGCCGACGCCCGGAGGCCCGACCAGTGTGAGGATCGCGCCCGAGCCCCGCCCCGTGTTCGCCTCGGCGAGGCCGCGCTCCTGGCGCAGCTTGCGCACGGCGAGGTATTCGATGATGCGGTCCTTCACGTCGTCGAGGCCCGTGTGGTCCTCATCGAGAATGGCCCTCGCGGCCTCGAGGTCGAACGTGTCCTCGGTGCGCACATCCCACGGGATCTCCACCATCCAGTCGAGGAACGTCCGGATCCACCCGTACTCGGGGGACTGCTCCGACATCCGCTCCAGACGGCCGAGCTCGCGCTCCGCCTCCGCCTTCGCGCCCTCCGGCATGTTCGCCTCGGCGATCTTCTTGCGGTACTCCTCGACGATGTTGGTCGCCTCGTCGCTCTCCCCCAACTCCTTGCGGATGGCCTCGAGCTGCTGGCGCAGGATGTACTCGCGCTGGTTCTTCTGCATACCCTCGGCGACCTCCTCGCGGATCTTGTCCTTGAGGGAGACCTCGGCGAGCGTGTCCTTTGCCCAGCGAACGACCTTCTCGAGGCGGCGCTCGACGTCGAGCGTCTCGAGGATCTCGATCTTCTGCTCGAACGTGATGTCCGGGGAGTACCCGGCGGTGTCGGCGAGCGCGCCGGGCTCGTCGATGCCGCGGAGGAACTCCGCGATCTGCGAAACGCCCCGGGCGTCGAGGATGTTCTCGACGGTGGCGCGGTACTCGCGGGCGAGCTCGCGAACGCGCTCGGAGACCGGCTCGCCCTCGAGATCGGGCTGTGGCTCGACCTGGACCCAGGTGGCGTCGCCTGTGCCGGCGATGCCGGAGCCGATGGTCGCCCGGTGCAGCCCGCGGATGACCAGGGCCTCCGCGCCCGAAGGCGTGCGCCCGACCTCCTCGATCTTCGCGACGGTCCCGACCCGGGCGTAGCGCCCGCCCTGCCGGGGCACGAGCAGCAGCGAGTCGTCGGCCGTGCGCGCGGCCTCGACGGCAGCGCGTGCTTCGGGGGACTCCAGGGTGACGGTCACCACCATGCCCGGGAGCACGACGCCGGTCGTGAGGGGAAGGAGCGGAAGGATCTTGAAGTCGAGCTTCTCTGGCACGTCGAGCCTCCGATCGAAAGGGCGTTCGACAGGGTGAACGGGACCGTCGTCTCCGCTATTCCCCGTTCAGGCCAAAGTTGAGCGTCCGACGCTCAAGTGTAGGGGGCGGCAGTCCCTACGCAGGAGCGATCTCCGGCGGGATCGAATCGGGCTGAGCCAGCCGAGTCGCCCGGCGGATCACCGCGCCGACCGCCGCGACGGTCACGAGCCCTCCGGCGATCGAAAGCGCCGGGAGGGGCTCGCCCAGAAAGATGAGGGCCGCCACCGGCGACACCACGGGCTCGATCAGGATGAGGAGTGAGGACACCGACACGTCCACCTGCGCGTGGGACCAGGCCAGGAGCGTGTGGCCACCCTGCGCGCCGGCGACGAAGACCACCAACCACAGGGCGTCGTGCGGCCGAAGGTGCAGGGACTGGCCCGAGAGCAGCGCGAGGGGCGAGATCACCACCGCAGCGACCAGCGTCACCGAGGCCATGTACTCGAAGGCCGGGAGGTCAACGCGGACGCGTTTGGACAGCAGCCAGTAGGTCGTCCAGGCGAACAGCGCGCCGACCGCGAAGAGATCCCCGCGGAGGGACCACTCCGGGGAACCACTCGATCCCAAGATCACCAGGACCACGCCGACGAGCGAGACGGATGTGAGCGCCCAGTCTCGTGTCTCGACGCGCTCGCCGAACAGCCGGCCTGCAACGATTAACGTGAGCGTGGGTTGCAGCGCGGCGACGATGAGGACGTCGGCGATGTTCGTGAGCCTCAGCGCGGTGACCGCTCGGCGCCGATCGGCGAAGGTCGGCCCAGGACAACCGCCGCCCGGTCACCTTCAGGGCGGCGAACATGACGAGCACGCCCAACCAGAGGCGATAGAAGGCGAACGCCAGCGGCGGAAGGTGCGTGACCTTGACGATCAGGTTCATGAGCGAGAATGCCGTGAGGGGACCCACGAGCGCCAGGATCCCGAGCCGTGTCGCCCGAGGCAGGCGGGGTTCGCCTTGTCCGTAGGTCGGGGGGTCCGCCACGGAACGATTCTGGCAGGCGCCGCCGAGGAGCCCCCGGGGCAGAATGGACGCACGTGATGAGTGGTCGAGGCGGCCTGTTGGTGGTGGTCACGTTCGAAGGGGAGGCGGATCTGCGCGCCTCGATCGAAGCAGGATTGGGGCCGACCGCGACCGCCCGGTATCTCAGCGACGTGGCCGTGCCGGACCGCGCCGCCGAGATCCGCTCCGCCGTTGCGGTGCTCGCGTGGAACCCCCAGCGCGAGCTAGGCTCCGACGGGTTGGCGGCGCTCAGGGACGTCCGCCTCCTGCAGCTCATGTCGGCGGGAGCGAATCATCTTCCCTTCGGCGAGATCCCCGACACGGTCACGATTACGAGCAACGTTGGCGCTTTCGCCGAGCCCATGGCCGAGCACGTGCTCGCCATGGCGCTCGCTCTTGTAAAGCGACTGCCGCAGAAGCACGCGGAGCTCGCGGCGGGGGGATTCCATCAGCGCCCGCCGACGCGGCGGGTCGAGGGGCTCGTCTGCGGCATCCTGGGCTTCGGAGCGATCGGCAAGGCCAACACGACCGGTGCCACCGACGAGGAGGTCCAGTTCGCGGGGACGCTCGCCGATCTCGACGCAGTGCTCGCCGCGTCCGACTTCGTCGTGGTTGCGCTGCCGCTCACGAGGGCGACCGACGGGCTCATCGGCGCCCGAGAGCTGGCGCTCATGAAGCCCGACGCGATCCTGATCAACGTGGCGCGCGCGGCGATCGTGCAGGAGCGCGCGCTCTACGATCACCTCGTCGCGAACCCGGAGTTCACGGTGGGCATCGACGCCTGGTGGGTGGAGCCCTTCTCCGGAGAAGAGTTCCGAACCGACTTCCCGTTCCTGGAGCTTCCCAACGTACTCGGCTCGCCGCACAACTCTGCGATCGTGCCGGGGATCATCGAGCACGCCGCGGGCATGGCGGCCGAGAACGTGGCTGCGTTCCTCCGAGGCGAATCGGTGCGCGGGCTCGTTCGCCGAGAGGACTACGCCTAGGGGACGAGCGCCAGCACCCGCGCACGCTCGGCATCGGTGAGGCCTCGGAGCGGCGCGCGCACGTCCTCGTTGAGCGACAACCCCCGGGCTCGAAGGATCGCCTTCATCGCGGCGTGGAATGGGACGTCGCGAAGCTCGCGCCGGAGCCCTTCGACCCGTTCCTGGACGGTGGCCGTGCGGTCGCGAACGAGCGACGCGATCAGCTCGGGGAACGCGGTCGCGAGGCCCGAGACCGTGCCGGCCGCGCCCAGCTCCATCGCTTGGAGGGCGAGTGGCTCCGACCCGACCAGCACCTCGAGCCCGTCCAGCAGGTAGGGCCGCACGGCATCGAAGGGCGTGTCGGACACCTTGAGCCCATGGAGGTTCGGCGCCGCCTCGCGGAGCCGTTCGAGCACGGTGATCGGCACCGCGTAGCCGCTTCGCGCCGCGAACTCGTAGACGTAGAACGGCGTCGGGTCGCACGCCCGGGCCGCCGCGACGAAGTGCTCGAGCATGGAGGCCTCGTCGAGCGGGAAGTACGGCGGCCCGATCACCGCGACGCCGTCGGCCCCCGCGGCCGCCGCGCACGCCGAGAGCCGAACCGTCTCCGACGTGGTCTGCGCGCCCGCGTGGACGATGACGCGGAACGCCGCGGGCCGCGCTCCCACGAAGAGCGAGGTGACGCGCTCGCGCTCCTCGACCGAGAGCAGCACGCCCTCGCCGGTGGTGCCCATCGCGAGGATCCCGTCCAGCCCGGCCTTCGCGAGCCAGGTGATGAGCGGCCCGAACGCCTCCTCGTCGAGCGCCGCGCCGCCCGCGCGGAGCGGCGTGACGGCCGCGGCAATGGCGACCCCGCGGACGATCGGCGCGCCCCTAGGCTTTCGCCGGGATCAGGCCGAGCTCCTCGAGGGTTCGAACCGGCACGACGTGGCAGTAGGGCTCGTGCCCGTTCTTCTCGTAGTAGGCCTGGTGGTAATCCTCGGCCGGGTAGAAGGTCCCGGCCGCGACGATCTCGGTCGCGATCGGCCGCGAGGACCGCGCCTGCGCGCGGTCCTTCGACGCCTCGGCCTGGGCCCGCTGCTCGGCCGAGAGCGTGAAGACAGCACTTCGGTACTGGTCGCCGACATCGGGGCCCTGCCGGTTCACCTGGGTCGCGTCGTGCATCGCCCAGAACACGTCGAGGAGCTGGTCGAAGCTGACGCGACTGGGATCGAACGTCAATCTCACCGCCTCCGCGTGGCCGGTGGTGTGGGAGCAGACCTCCTGATAGGTCGGGTTCGGGCTGATCCCGCCGGTGTAGCCCACCTCGACGTCCTGTACCCCGGGGACGCGGCGAAACACGTACTCGACGCCCCAGAAGCATCCGGCGGCGAAGATGGCGGTCTCGTTCGTCATGAGTCCTCCCGTTCGGCGAGCGATATCTGGGGACATGCTCGCAGGTGTGGCCGCAAACGTCGCCGGCCCGTCACCAGGGGATCGGGCGGCGATCCCGGAAGAGGCCGTCGGTCGGGCCGTCGGCGGGGAGCGTGGCCAGCCAGACGAGCGTGTCGCATGCCTGTTCCACCGACCGCGGCGCGCCCGGGCCGCCCATGTCGGTTCGCACCCACCCCGGGCTCATCGCGTTCACCTTCACGTCGCCCCTGACCTCGCGGGCGAGGCGCCGGGTGAGCGCGTGCAGGGCGGCCTTGGTGATCCCATAGGCGGCCGGGCCGGGGATCCCCGCGTTGATCGAGCCGATGTCCGAGGAGACGTTGACCACGCGCCCGTAGCCGCGCGCGACCATGCCGGGGACGAACGCGCGGCACGTTCGGAACGGCCCGAGGAGGTTCGTCTCGACCGTCTCGCGCATCGTCTCCTCGCTGGTCGCGAGGAACCGGTCGGTGGGGTAGATGGCGGCGTTGTTGACGAGCACGTCGATGGCGACGCCGTCGGCGGCGAGTCGTTCGGCACACGCCATGACGCTGTCGTCGGACGTGACATCCAGCCTCTCGAATCGGACGTCCAGGCCGTCGGATTGGAGCCGCTCCGTCGCTCTGGCGCCGCGCTCCGGATCGCGCGCCGTGAGGACGACGCCCAGGCCCGCTTCGGCGAGTTCCCGGCAGGCCTCGAACCCGATCCCCCGGTTGCCTCCGGTGACGAGCGCGGTGCGAACGGGCGACGCCTCCATGCGCGGCATTCTCCCAAGAGCGCCGCCGCCCGCTCCTATCCTTCGAGGCGATGGACCGGCGCGACTTCCTACGGGCACTTGCGGTCACCGGGGGCGCTGCCGCCCTGGGAGCCATCCCGGGGTGCCACGCCGGGTCCACCACGGCGCCGCCCACCGGTTCACCGATGGGGTCGCCGTCGCCCAGCGCGACCGTCGCCGGGCCACCGACCGACGCGGACTGGGCCGCATTCGGTTCGAGCCTGGATGGCACGCTGGTGCGGCCCGGCGACGCCGGGTATGCATCGGCGCGCCGCCTCTTCAACCCGAGGTTCGACGGCGTACTCCCGGCGGGCATCGCGAACTGCCGCTCCGCCGCCGACGTGCAGCGCTCGATCGCGTTCGTTCGCGCGCATGACCTTCCGATCGCCGCGCGAAGTGGGGGCCACAGCTACGCCGGGTACTCGACCGGTACCGGCCTGGTGTGCGACGTGACGGCGATGCATCGCGTGACGGTGAACGGCGCGGCGGGCACCGCGACGGTTGGAGCGGGCGCGCGCCTGATCGATCTCTACGCCGCCCTCGCGCCGCACGGCGTCTGCGTGCCAGGCGGGTCCTGCCCCACGGTCGGGATCGCAGGGCTCACTCTCGGCGGTGGGCAGGGCGTGGTGGGACGCCGCTTCGGGCTCACCTGCGACGTCCTCACGTCACTCCAGGTGGTGACCGCCGCGGGCGACCTGCTCACGTGCGATGCGAACGAACACGCGGACCTCTTCTGGGCGTGTCGCGGCGGAGGCGGCGGGAACTTCGGGATCGCGACCTCGTTCACGTTCGCCACGCACCCGCTCACGACGCTCACGCTCTTCTTCCTGCACTGGGCGTGGCCCGCCGCCCGCGATGTGGTCCTGGCCTGGCAGGACTGGGCGCCGCACGCGCCCAACGCGCTCTGGTCGAACTGCCACCTGCTCTCGAACGCCGATCGATCGAGCGGCTCCCAGCCGACGGTGTCGGTCGGCGGCGCCTACGTCGGGACGGCGACGGCACTCTCCGGCCTCCTCGACACGTTGCAGTCGAGCGTGGGTTCGCCTCCCACGAGCCGCGTCGTCACCGCCCACGACTACCTGGACGCGATGCTCGTCGAGGCCGGCTGCTCGGGCCTAAGCGTCGCGGCGTGCCATCTCCCCGACCAGACGCCGCAGGGCACGCTAGCCCGCGAGGCGTCGGTCGCGCGTTCGGATTTCTACACCAAGCCGCTCACGTCCGGCTCGATCGACGCGATCACCGCCGCTGTCGAGCGCCGGCAAGCCGACGCTCGGATGAAGATGGTCGCGGGCGTCGCGCTCGACGCGTTCGGCGGGGCGATCAACCGCGTGGCGCCCGACGCGACCGCCTTCGTCCACCGCGACGCCCTGTTCCTGGGTCAGTACAACGCCACCTGGCCGCAAGCCGCGTCGGCCGTGACCGTCGCCGCGAACACCGCTTGGCTGAACGACCTCTACGCGGCGCTTCGGCCGGCCGCGAGCGGGTTCGCTTACCAGAACTACATCGATCCGGCGCTCGCCGGCTGGGAAGATGCCTATTACGGCTCGAACCTCGCCCGGCTCCGCCAGGTCACGGCGGCGTACGATCCGGCCGGGGTCTTCGCGTTTGCGCAGGCGATCAGGTGAGAGAGTGAGGGGGTCGATGGGCACGGGGGAGACGCGCATCGGAACGGACAGCGTGGGGCCGATCGAGGTCCCCGCGGACCGCTACTGGGGCGCGCAGACGCAGCGCTCGCTCCACCACTTCTCGATCGGGGGCCCGACCGAGCTCATGCCGGTCGAGGTCGTCCACGCGTTCGGGATCCTGAAGAAGGCCTGCGCGCTGGTGAACCGCGAGCTGGGCTTGCTTCCTCCCGAGAAGGCGGACCTCATCGTCGCCGCCGCGGACGAGGTCGCGAACGGGACGCTCGCCGGGCACTTCCCCCTCTTCGTCTGGCAGACGGGGTCGGGGACCCAGTCGAACATGAACGCGAACGAAGTGATCGCGAACCGCGCGATCGAGCTCGCCGGCGGCGAGCTCGGCACGAAGAAGCCGATCCATCCCAACGACGACGTGAACATGAGCCAGTCATCGAACGACACGTTCCCCACCGCGATGTACGTCGCGGCCGCCACCGCGGTCTGGGAGCGTCTCCTCCCCGCGGTTCGCGACCTCGCCAAGGCCCTCCACGGCAAGGCGAAGGAGTTCGACCGGATCGTGAAGATCGGGCGCACGCACCTGCAGGACGCCGTGCCGCTCACGCTCGGACAGGAGTTCGGCGGCTACGCCGCGCAGCTCGAGGACGACATCGCGCGCATCGAGGCCACGCTCCCGGGGATCGCACAGCTCGCGATCGGCGGGACGGCCGTCGGGACCGGGCTGAACGCCCCCGCAGGGTTCGGCGAGCTGGTCGCAGCGAAGATCGCGCAGCTCACCGGCCACCGCTTCACGAGCGCGCGCAACAAGTTCGCCGCGCTCGCTGCGCACGACGACCTGGTGTTCGCGCACGGCGCGATACGCACGCTCGCCGACTCGCTCATGAAGATCGCGAACGACATCCGCTGGCTCGGGAGCGGTCCGCGCTCCGGGCTCGGTGAGCTCGCCCTGCCGGAAAACGAGCCGGGGTCCTCGATCATGCCGGGGAAGGTCAACCCCACGCAGTCCGAGGCGATGACCATGGTCTGCTGTCAGGTCCTCGGCAACGACGTCGCGATCGCGGTCGCGGGGAGCCAGGGGAACTTCGAGCTGAACGTGTTCAAGCCGGTCCTCATCCGCAACTTCCTGCATTCGGTGCGGATCCTCTCCGACGCCTGCCGCACGTTCCGCGAGTTCTGCGTCGAGGGCATCCAGCCCAACCGCGAGCGCATCGCCGAGCTGGTCGACCGCTCACTGATGCTCGTGACGGCGCTCAGCCCTCACGTGGGCTACGACAAGGCCGCCGAGATCGCGAAGAAGGCGCAACACGAGGGAACGACGCTCCGCGAGGCCGCGCTCGCGCTCGGGTACGTGAGCGCCGAGCAGTACGACGAATGGGTCCGACCGGAGCGCATGGTCGGGCCCGGCTGAGCGGAGCCTCCCACACTGCGCCTGGCTGAGCGGGAACAATAGCGAGCGGCTTCCCAACGAAAATGAATAGGCAGGAGGGAACATGGACAACGTCCCAGGGCGACCGGACCAGCCGGGGATTCAGCCCCGCGGGGTCGGCGAGATCCTCCAGGCCGGCTTCGAGCTCTACCGGCGGCACTGGCAAGAGCTGATGACGATCGCGGCCGGCGTGGTCGTTCCGGTTACGCTCGTCCAGTACTTCCTCATGCACCAGCTCGCGGCCAAAGCCGAGATCGTGAACAGGAACGGCCAGCTCACCCTCCAGGTCTCCAACGGGTTCTTCCGGCGCCTGGCGTTCACGGCGGTGGTCGCGCTGCTGAGCGCCCTGCTGTATCAGGTCCTCACCGGCGCGCTCACCAGGGCCATCGCCGGGGATTTCGTCGGGACGTCGTTCTCGCTCGAGGACAACTACCGATTCGCTCTGTCGAAGCTCGGCCCGATCCTGATCGTCTCGATCCTCGCCGGCCTCGCCGTCGCCGCGGGGTTCATCCTCTTCGTCATCCCGGGGATCTGGATCGCGGTTCGGCTCTCGGTCACCGGCCCGTCGCTCATCATCGAGAACCAGCAGGGCACCAAGGCGCTCGCGAGATCGTGGAACCTCGTGCGGGGCTTCTGGTGGCAGGTCTTCGCCGTATTCTTCGTCGCCGTCCTGCTCAGCGGGATCGTGAGCGCAGTGCTCGCCCTTCCCTTCGGCAGAAACTGGTTCCTGCGGAGCATCGGCGCCATGATCGGCTCGATCGTGACGCTACCGTTCACGACGAGCGTCCTGGTGCTCGTCTACCTCGACCTGCGCACGCGCAAGGAGCAGCTCGACGTCGGGAGACTGAAGGCGGAGCTGGACGCGACCGGGATCTGACGGCGAGCCCGGCTACTGAAGGCAGAACTCGTTCCCCTCGGGGTCCTGCATGACCACCCAGTACTCGTCGTTCCGGCTCATGGGGCCGAGCTTCGTCGCACCGGCTTCGATCAGCCGGGTCACTTCGGCGTCGACGCGCACCCGGCGCTCCTCGAGCGGCGTCCGTCGCCCTCCGCCCACGTTCACGTCGAGGTGCACGCGGTTCTTCACCACCTTGCCCTCGGGCACCCGCTGGAAGTAGATGCGCGGCCCGACTCCGGCCGGGTCCTCCAAGGCGCTTGCAGCGTTCCACTGATCCTCGGGGACGCCGCGCTCTCGAAGGAGGTCCTCCCACGTGGCGAACCCGTCGGGGGGGTCGGGCAGGCGGTAGCCGAGCACCACCGCCCAGAACCTGGCCAGGCGATCGGGGTCGGCGGAGTCGAATGTGACCTGGAAGGAGGTCGACATCCGAACAGCGTACCGGCTACGACCAGAGCGTTCGGAGCGACTGCCAGACCGCGAGCGCGAGCCGATCGCCGCCGGCGGGCGTGAGGTGGATGCCGTCCGGAGTTCGCACGAGCTCCTTACGCCCCGACGCGTCGGGGAGGTAGGCGGCGTAGTGGCCCTTCCCATCGACGAACAGGCTCCACGTGTCGACGTAGGCCACGCCCGGATGCAGCACCGCCTCGGAGAGCGCGATGGAGTTGATGAGCTTGACGGCCGCCGACAGGCTCCCCGAGCCCATGACCGGCATCCCCACCCAGATCATCGGGTGCCCGCTCTCGGTGACCTCCGCCATGAGCCCCGATACGCGTTGCCGGTAGATGCCCGCCCACGCCGCCGAGCCGAAGGAGACGAGCCGCCCGCCGATCAGGAAGTTCTGTGCGTCGTTCGCCCCCATCATGGCGACGACCAAGCCGGGGTGGTCTTGCCGGAGGTCGCGGGCGAGCTGGTTCGGCCAGTTGAAGAAGTCCGGACGCGCAAGGCCGGTGGACTCGTGTCCGTCCAGGCGAGGCCGGAAGGGACCCCTCGCGTCGAGCAGTCGGGAGAGGCCCTCACCCATGTCGATGCCGATGGAGTCCCCGACGATCAGCACCGAGAGCGGGTGCAGCGAGGTCGGCGGGGTCAGCAACGGCACGTAGGGATACCCCGCGAGTCCTCCGGGGTCCGGCACGGCGCTGGGCGCGGAGGTCGGCGTCTCCTGATCGCTCGACGAGGCTGCCGTGGGAAACGGCACATGGACGACCGGAGGCCCCACGGCTGCCGGCTGATCGTGCCCGAGCACGCGATCGGTGCCGACGGTGAGCCGGTCCAGGCCCAGCATGTCGGAGAGCCGCGCGAACGGTTGCAGGACCGCGATCGCCACCGTTCGCCGCGCTCCGATCGGCGAGGCCTGAGCGCTACGGAGCAGGTCCGGCGCGGAGAGCAGTCCCCAACCCATGAGGCAGGTGATCGCGAGCACCAGCACGCGGCCGGCCGAGCCGACGCGTCGAGTGGATCGGCGCGGGTCGCGTGTCCCGCGAAGGGACGGCCGGGCGGTCTTGGTCGCTGCGGACGTGAGCCTCCTGGGTGGCGCGCGACGGGTTCGTTCGAAGGCGATGGCCATCGCCTAGAACCGGAAATAGATGAAGGGGGCCACGCCTTGCGGCCCGAGCGTGGTGATGATGTACAGCCCGGCCGCGAGCGCCGCACCCTGCACCGTCGGTCCGAGGCGAGAGAAGCGGTCTTGAAGCGAGGCCGACAGGTCCCGGGAGAGGTACTGCGCCGCAATCGCCCCGGCGATGACGGCGAGGACGAGCGGCGTGACTGCCGGCGCTGGCCCCAGGGAAGAGACGAGCCGCCCGAGGAGCGCGAGAGCCGTCGAGACCGAGTCCGCGCGGAAGAACACCCAGCCGAGGCAGACGAGGTGGAACGTGACCACGCGCTGGACGAAGGCGGAACCGGGGCGGTCGTCGAGCTCGGGGAGCCCTCGCGCCGCGCGATGCTGCCGACGCAGGCGACCCACGGCCACGCATGCGCCGTGATACGCGCCCCAGAGGACGAACGTCCAGGAGGCTCCGTGCCAGAGGCCTCCCAGCACCATCGTGATCATGAGGTTGCGGTACGTCTTCCATTTGCGGCCGCGGGACCCGCCGAGCGGCACGTACAGGTAGTCGCGCAGCCAGCGGGAGAGCGACATGTGCCAGCGTCGCCAGAAGTCCTGCATCGAGCGGGCCGCGTAGGGCGCGTTGAAGTTCTCGGGGAAGCGGAAGCCCAGCAGCAAGGCGACCCCGATGGCGATGTCGGTGTAGCCGCTGAAGTCGGCGTAGATCTGCACCGCGTACGCGTAGATCGCGACGAGAATCTCGAGCGAGGCGTGCTGCCCAGGCGTCCCGAAGACCGGATCCACGATCGCCGAGGCGAGGAAGCTCGAGATGACCACCTTCTTGAACAGGCCGCCGAAGATCAGGTACCCCGCGCGCGCGTAGTCGATCCGGCGCGGGTCGCGGCGCTTGCGGACCTGGGGGAGCAGCTCGCGCCCGCGCACGACGGGCCCCGCCACGAGATGCGGGAAGAACGAGAGATAGACGGCGACGTCCAGCCACGAGGCCGTCCGCAGCTCGCCTCGTGACACGTCCACGACGTAGCTGATCGCCATGAACGTGAAGAAGGAGATGCCGATCGGGAGCGCGACCTGCATGAGCGGAAGCGGCGGTCCCAGCCCGATCCCGTGCAGCGCGTTGTCGAAGTTGAGGCTGAGAAACCCGTAGTACTTGAACCAGACGAGGAGGCCCAGAAGGCCGGTCACCGTGGCGGCGAGGAGAGGGCGCCGTCGCCTGGGATCCGGCGCGCGCTCGACCGCGCGGGCGCCCACCTGCGCGATCACCGTCGCGGCGGCCAGCAGGAACACGAAGCGCCAGTCCCACCAGCCGTAGAAGACGTAGCTGGCGACGATCATGAAGACCTTCCACGGGCGTGGGTGTGGGTTCAACAGCCAGTGGCCGAGGAAGACCACGACGAAGAAGATCGCGAAGTCGATGGTCGGGAACAGCACCCTTCGCCGTCCTCCTCGTCTCGAGCCTGCTCCAACTGCCGTCCCCGCCGGCCGGCGACGACCGCAACGTCGAACAGGTCGAGGGCGAGGTCAGAACGACCCGGCTCCCAGACCGGTGGGGAAGGGCGCTGATGTTAGCGAAGGTCCCGGCTGCCGCGCCAGTCCCCAATTCGGTTGAACGCGGCCTTCGTACCGGGCCGGCCGTGCCGCCAGAGGCGTACCCTTCCTGGACCGTGAACGCGTACGACTTGGACCTGGAGGGCATGCGCCGGCTGTTCGACGAGTGGTCGCTCCCGGCGTATCGCGCGCAGCAGGTCTTCGCCGGCCTGTGGGCCCGCGAAGACACCTACGAGGAGATGACCGACCTGCCGGGTGCGCTTCGGCGACGTCTCGACGCCGAGCTGCCCGCGCAGCTCGAGGTGCTCACGGAACGTTCGGCGGATCGCCGGGCGACGCGCAAGGCGCTCCTTCGAGTGGGCGGTCGCCACGTGATCGAGTCCGTCCTCATGGGGTATCGCGACCGCGTGACGGTGTGCGTGTCGACGCAGGTCGGTTGCGCCATGGGGTGTGTGTTCTGCGCGACCGGGCAGATGGGCCTGGAGGGCAACCTGACCGCGGGCGAGATCGCCGCGCAGGTGGTGTGGGCGAACCGCGCCGCACGGTCGCTCCCTGAGTGGATGCCGCGCCGCGTCACGAACGTGGTCTTCATGGGCATGGGCGAACCGCTTGCGAACTACCGGGCGACCGCGATGGCGATCGTTCGCCTGCAGGATCCGGCGGGGATCGGGCTCGGAGCCCGTCACGTCACGGTCTCGACCGTCGGGCTCGTGCCCGGCATCCGACGGCTGGGGATGGACCACCCGCAGGTCGGGCTCGCGATCAGCCTGCACGCGGCCGACGACGAGCTCCGGACCAGCCTGGTGCCGCCGAACCGCTGGTGGCCGCTCTTGGAGCTCGAGGCCGCCGTGGCGGAGTGGCGCGAGCGCACTGGGCGGCGCCCGTCCATCGAGTGGACCATGATCGACGGAACG
>VAYJ01000231.1 GCA_005888465.1 Actinomycetota bacterium | reverse complement strand
CTTGATGCTGGACGAGCCCTCGCTCGGTCTGGCCCCCCTGATCGTCAAGGAGATCTTCCACATCATCGGCGAGATCAATCGCGCCGGGACGACCGTGCTGCTGGTCGAGCAGAACACGCGCCAGGCGCTGGCCCTCTCACGCCGCGGGTACGTGCTGGAGAACGGCCGCGTGGCGCTCGTCGGCAGCGGCGAGGAGCTGCTCGGCAACGAGCACGTCCGTCGCGCCTATCTGGGCCTGTGAGGGCCGCCATGTGCATCTGATGACGGAAGGTGGCGCCATGCAAGGGAAAGTCATCGTCATCACCGGGGCGACCTCGGGGATCGGGCAGGTCGCGGCGGAGCGGCTGGCCGGCATGGGCGCGCGCCTGGTGCTGGTGGCCCGCGACAAGGTCCGCGGGCAGGCGATGCTGGCGCGCCTGCGCGAGCACGCTCCCGGCATCTCGCACAGCATTCACTATGCCGATCTCTCTCGGCTCGTCGAGATGAAGCGGGTGGCGGCCGAGATCGCCGCGGCAGAGACGCGCATCGACGTCCTCATCAACAATGCGGGGGCCTTGTTCGGCTCCCGTCAGGTGACCGAGGACGGCCTGGAGCTCACCTTTGCCACCAATCACATGGCCTATGTTGTGCTGACGCACGGCCTGCGCGAGCGCCTGCTCGCCTCGGCGCCCGCGCGGGTGGTCAACACGGCCTCGGCCGCCCACGAGCGCGCCCGGCTCGACTTCGACGACCTGCAATCGACTCACGGCTATCGCGGATTCAAGGTCTATGGACGCTCCAAGCTCTGCAACATCCTGTACACGCGTGAGCTCGCGCGTCGCTGGGCCGGCACTGGCGTCACCGCCAACAGTCTCCATCCAGGATTTGTCGCCACTCGCTTCGCGGATCAGAGCGGCGGCCTGTTCTCCTACGTCGTCCGCGTGGCAAAGCTGTTCGCCATCTCGCAAGAGAAAGGGGCGGATACGATCGTGTACCTCGCCTCTTCACCCGAGGTGGCGCATGTCAGCGGCGCCTACTTCTACAAGTGCCACCCCGCCACGCCCTCGAAGGAAGCCCAGGACGACGCTGCAGCCAGGCGCCTCTGGCTGGAGTCAGCACGGCTGGGGAGTCTCGAGAGCCAGTCTTCGTGAGGCGCGACTCGAGGCAAAACGCTCCGACTCGGAGTACGCTATGCGTTGACGGCTGTGTCACCAGAGCCTCCAAGGAGGTAGCACGATGGCCGACTTCAATCCGGTGCCTGCCTCGACCTCGTTGACGGCAGGAGCCGACGCCGAGCGCGTCAGCGCTTTCCTTCGAAGTGTCTACGGGTGGATGTGCGCTGGCCTGGGGGTGACCGCCTTCGTCGCCTTCACGGTAGCTGGATCGCCCACGGTGGTCCGGGCGATCGCGTCGAACCAGCTGCTGTTCTTCGGGCTCATCCTTGCCGAGCTGGGGCTGGTCTTCTATCTCTCCGCTCGCGTCTCCCGGCTCGCGCCGAGCACGGCCATGGGACTCTTCGTGCTCTACGCCGCGCTGAACGGGGTGACGCTGTCGCTCGTGTTGCTCATGTACACGGGCGCCTCGATCGCGACGACGTTCGTGGTCACGGCGGGGATGTTTGGCGCACTCGCCCTCTTCGGCTCGACCACGACGCGAAGCTTGGCCGGGGCCGGGCACTTCTTCTTCATGGGCCTGATCGGGCTGGTGCTCGCGTCGGTCGTCGGCATCTTCTGGCACAGCGAGGCCCTGCAGTTTCTGATCTCGATCGTCGGGGTGATTGTCTTCACTGGTCTCACGGCGTGGGACGCCCAGCGCCTGAAGCAGATGGCGCTGACGATCCCCGCGGGCCAGGGCGGCTCGTATGCGGTGGTAGGCGCCCTGTCGCTCTATCTCAACTTCATCAACCTCTTCCTGATCCTGCTGCGCTTCCAGGGCGGAAGTCGAGACTGAGCATGTTTGGTCTGGGGGCCCAGGAGCTTCTCGTCATCCTGCTGATCGTCCTCGTGCTGTTTGGAGGAAGCAAGCTCCCGGACCTTGCGAAATCGCTCGGGAGATCCATGAAGGAGTTCAAGAAGGGGATCGGAGCGGAATCGGAGGAGGAGCCCGCGCCGAAACCGCAACCCGCCGCCACGGCGGATCCCCAAACCGTCCTCGCGTGCGCCTACTGCAAGGGCTCGCTCGAGGCCGGTTGGAGCCACTGCCCCCGCTGCGGGACGCCCGTGGCGAAGGAACCCCACCCGCCGAAGTAGGTCGCCGCTACCGAACGAAGAGAGTGCGGTCTAACTGTGTGAGGCGCTGCGCGCCTCGTTCCGTCACGAGGACGCTTTCACTGAACGCCATGCCGCGGGCGCCCGTGTACATGTGAAAGCACATGCCCGGCTCGAGCACCCACTCGGCGGTCGGGAGGAAGGCGCGCGTGAAGTCGCTCGTCCGCGGAACCCAGTAGGCGCCGCCATAGTACCCCAGCGTGTAGCCGGTGAAGTTGTCATACGTGTCGCGGAGCCCAGCCGCGAGCACCTGCGCTCGACAGATCCGGTCAA
>VAYJ01000224.1 GCA_005888465.1 Actinomycetota bacterium | reverse complement strand
TGCGGCATTCGAGCGGCAATCACTGGAGGCGCTGGCGCGCCTGGCGCGCGAGCCGGTGACGTACGCGGAGTATGCCGAGGAGTTCAAGGATTTCGGCGTCGTTTCGCCTGAGAACTTTCGCAAGGACAATTACCATGCGGGCACGCCGCTGTCGTTGAAGGGCGTGCGCAGCACCATGACGGTCGATCTCGTCAGGATGATGACGTCGTCCAGTCCCCCCGGGCTGATCGACGCGCTCGAGGGCGAGGGACACAACACGCTTCCCGGCGCCTACTGGGTTCGTGGCGCGGGCATCTACGCGGAGAGCGACGAGGGCAACGCAGAGATTCGCGATCGCCTGGGCTACCTCCTCGCCGGGGTGACCCGCGGCGACAAGTCTCGCCCCATCGTCTTCTTCTGCCTCGACTCGTGGTGCTGGCTCTCCTTCAACGCCGCCTTGCGGGCGCGCGACCTGGGGTACACGAACGTGCACTGGTACCGTGGCGGGGTGAAGGCCTGGGAGGCGGCCCGGCTCGAGATGCTCCCGGCCCTCCAGTACGGGCAGGTTCGCTAGACGGCCGGCGCGGCGTGGTCCAGGTCTCGCAGTCGCGAGATCTGTTCCCCGAACCTCTAGCGCAGCTCGGCTAGCTTTCGTGAGCGGCCGGGCTTTCAGTCCTCCGCCGGCCGCGCAGCGCTCCATGCAAACCGTAGAGCCCAACGAAGCCGGTGACCATCAGCGCCCACGAAGGTGGCCCCGGCACGACGCCGAGATCGGTTCCGTTGGGCAGGATGCGAAGCGTGCTCGGAAGGAGAAGACTCTGACCGCGGTTCGGGTTCTCGCCGGCCCCCGACGCATCCAGCCACCCGCCGGATGTCGTGGCGCCTTCAGAGGCGACCAGATACTGATTGACGAGGGAGGCGATGCTGGTTGCGTCTGGATTCGCACCCATATTCACGCTGAAAACGCCGGGATCACCGCTGCTGTAGGTGCTGCCGCTGTCCGGCCCGAAGGAGGTCGGGTTGTGATTGTTGAGCGAAAGATCCCAGAGGGCGATCTGCACCGCGGCAGCCTGATCGGGATTGCTCGTCAGGTCCAGCGTTCCAAAGTGGTCAAGGACGAAGCGCATCCGGTCGCCGTTGGCAAAGGACGGATCGAGAGAGTTGCGCAGAATGACCGCGTAGGTCTGGCCGAGGCTCACCGTGTGGAAGAGGTCGACGCAGAAGGTATCGAACGTGACGGGCGTGCCGTTGCTGTTCTGATACGAGACGACGAACTGCGTGAGGAACGCATTGACGGAGCCGCTGTGCCCGGCGCCGTCATTGAAGGTGACCGTCGCCTGGGTGGCGTTGTTGAAGGCGTCGATGTGCACGGTGCCCGGGCCGGCTCCGCTCGGCGGGACGACGGGCGGCGGCACGATTGCCGTGGCGAAAGCATTGGAAAAGCTGAGCGCAAGTCCGAGACCGGCGAGCACAAATGATTTCATGGCGCACCCCCCCGCGAAGCGTCGCAGTTCCGGGAAAGGGCCGCGATGTCAATCGCCTTTACACACGCTCGACCCAGGGTCCTTCACGACGCGGGCACGCATCAAGTGTGCCACCGGCGGACATCGAAATGTTCCCGAGTCGATGCGACAGGCAGGCCGAGCCTGTCCAGCGGGCGTTGACAGGAATACTGACATCCCCCTTCAGCCGCTCTCGCGTCGAGCTTGGCAGCTTTCCGGCAGGGCGTTTCCGGCCGCGCTAAAATCGCCACGCGGACCTGAGGACCGCACACGTGCAGATCGGCGTCGACATCGGCGGCACCTTCACCGACATCGTGGCCCTCGACGGGCAGGGCCGCCTCGTCCTGACCAAGGTCCCCACCACGCCCAAGGATCTCCTCGAGGGCGTGGCCGTCGCCGTGCGCCGCGTGCTCGCGCAGGCGGGCGCGCCCGCCTCGACCGTCGAGCGCTTCATCCACGG
>VAYJ01000230.1 GCA_005888465.1 Actinomycetota bacterium | reverse complement strand
TGGCTGGCGAAGTGACGCCTTACGAGATGGAGTTGGAGACCAGCTTCTCGTAGGAGGCGTCCGGGGCCGCGAGGTCCCAGGTCAGCATCCAGCGATGCGCCCGCTCGAACTCCTCGCGCGTGTAGGGCGCGGGATCGACGTAGCGGAGCCGGGGGAGATAGAAGTCGTCGGGCGTGATCTGCGCGGCGTACTTCGCAGGCATCTCGTCGATCAGGAAGTGTAGATAGCGCTTCTTGTCGTCGTTGATGTGCTTGACGGCCTTTCGCACGGCGCGCATGAGGGCCTGAAAGGTCTCCGGCTCCAGATCGAACGAGATGTTCTCCACGCCGAGGTAGTGCGTCTCGATGATCTTCTTGAAGCCATTCTTCTCCGCCAGGGTGATCCAGGGCTCCATCAGAGTGGCCGCATCGATCTCGCCCCGGGCGAGCAGCTCGTAGCGCTGCCCGACCTGGCCCGCCTGGACGACCTTGATCTCGGGCCGGGGCACGAACCCTTCCAGCATGGCGAGGGTCGCGTAGTGTGAGCCCTGGTGGAACTGCACGCCCACGGGGGTGTTCGCCATCTGGATGGGCGCGTTCACCGGAGAATCCGGGCGCACGTAGATGCCCTGGCACACCACGGTCGGCCGCTTGCCCGCGATGGGTCCACCACGCTTGCTCTCGTAGGTGCGACGGATCTGGCCCCACTCGCAGGCCCGGTAGACGTCGCACTTCTTCTCCTCGAAGAGCTTCTGATAGTTGAAGGCGTCGAGCAGCTTTGGATCCGTGACCCGCGGGTCGTCCCCGCGAAGCGGCGGCGGCGCCTGGGGCCGCAGGATCTGCACGTCCAGACCTTCCTCGGCAAAGAGCCCTTCGTCTTGAGCGACGAACCAGTGGAGCCCGAGCACGGCCTCCGCGCTCTCGACAGAGATCCTCTTCGTGCCGGCCGTCGTGTCATCGCTCATGGGGCGCGCCCTCCTGCGCAGACTATGCCGCCCTTTTCCGCGGTCGGCAAGCGCGTGACGATTCGCGCGGGGAACGTTTGTGCTATCGTGGGCGCCGCCATGGCCACCCGGGCGGGTTCCGCCGGCGCTCGATCGACGCGCAGAGAGTTCGTGCGGACGGGCGGCATGGTGCTGGCCGGGATGAGCGCGATGCCGCTGCTCGGCGCGTGCGCCACCACCGGAGCCGCCCGCTCGGATCCCGCCGTCGAAGAAGCCACCATCGCGGAGCTCCAGACCGCCATGCAGGCGGGGCGCCTCAGCGCCGAATCGCTCACGGAGATCTACATCGCGCGCATCCAGGCCATCGATCGCGCCGGCCCCGCCCTGAAGGCTGTGCAGGAGATCAATCCCGACGCCCTCGCCATCGCCCGCGCGCTCGACGAGGAGCGGCGCGGCCGGCGCGTGCGGGGTCCCCTCCACGGCATTCCCGTCCTCCTCAAGGACAACATTGCCACCGCCGACAAGATGGAGACGACGGCGGGAGCGCTGGCCCTCGTCGGCGCGCGTCCCCGCGAGGACTCGACCACTGCGCGACGGCTGCGCGAGGCGGGCGCGGTCATCCTCGGCAAGGCCTCCATGAGCGAATGGGCGTACTTCAAGTCGGCGCCCGGCTCGAGTGGCTGGAGCGCACGTCACGGCCAGTCCCGCAATCCCTACGCGCTGGACCGGTCGCCGTGCGGCTCCAGCTCCGGCTCGGCCATCGCGGTGGCGGCGAACCTCGTCGTCGTCGCCATCGGCACCGAGACGGACGGCTCCATCATCTGTCCCTCCGGCGTCAACGGCGTAGTCGGACTCAAGCCGACGGTGGGGCTCACCAGCCGCGCCGGCGTCATCCCCATCTCCGCGACCCAGGACACGGTGGGGCCATTCGGACGGACGGTGGCCGATGCCGCCACCGTCCTCGGCGCGCTCACGGGCGCGGACCCGCGCGATGCGGCCACGCGAGCCGGCGCGGGCAAGGCGCAGGTCGAGTACACGCGATTCCTCGATCCCGGCGGGCTGCGCGGGGCGCGGATCGGCGTGCCCCGCGACGGCTACTTCGGCTACAGCCCCAAGGCCGACGCCGTCGCCAACCAGGCCATCGCGGCCATGCGCGAGCAGGGCGCCGTCATCCTCGACCCCGTCAAGATTCCCAACTTCGATCGCGCCGCCCTCACCGCCTCCGAGCTCATCGTCTTCATGTACGAGTTCAAGGTGGGGGTGAATGCCTATCTGGCCGACCTCGCCCCGGGGGCGCGCGTGCGAACGCTCGAGGAGATCATCGACTTCAACAAGCGGAATGCCGCGGAGAACCTGCCCTACTTCGGCCAGGAGTGGCTCGAGCGCTCGCAGGCCAAGGGCGCGCTGACCGAGACGGAATACGTGGAGGCGCTCGAGAAGTGCCGCCGCCTCGGGGGCCGCGAGGGGCTCGACGCGGCCATGGACCAGAACCGGCTCGACGCGCTCGTGGCTCCCACCACCACGCCGGCCTGGACTATCGACCTGGTCAACGGCGACGCGATCCGCGGCGGCAGCGCGAAGAGCGCGGCGCTCGCCGGCTATCCGCTCGTCAGCGTTCCCGCGAGCGCCCCGGCGGGTCTTCCCGTGGGAATCACGTTCATGGGTCGCGCGTGGAGCGAGCCCACCCTCATCAAGCTCGCCTACGCGTTCGAGCAGGTGACGAAGGCGCGACGCCCGCCGCAGTACCGCGCCACGAGTCCATAGCTTCCGCGCTGATGGCGGAACGAGGAGGAGAACCAATGCAAAGGCGCACGTTCCTCGCCGGGCTGGGTGCGGTCGGAGCGGGGCTGGCCGGCCGGCCCCTGCTCGCCCGCGCGGCCAGCGGGCCCATCCGCATCGGATTCTTCGGACCCCTCACGGGCAACTTCTCCCAGACGGGCAAGGACATGACCGACGGCTTCAACCTCTTCTGGGAGGAGGTTGGCTACAAGGTGGCGGG
>VAYJ01000227.1 GCA_005888465.1 Actinomycetota bacterium | reverse complement strand
CCTGGACGCAGGCGAAAATCTGGCACGACAACGAGACGGTGTGGCGGCGCGCCGTCGACGTCGATCCGCGCTCAGGGATCGCGCGCGCGAACCTCGGCGCGGCCCTCAGCGCCCACGGCCGGACCGAGGAGGCGATGGCGGAATTGCGAGAGGCCATCCGTCTCCGGTCTGGCTATCCAGATGCCCATCTGAGCCTCGGCCTCATGCTGGCGCAGGGGGGCGATCCCGCGGGGGCGGTGCCGCACTTCAGCGAAGCGCTCAGGCTGTGGCCGCGCTTCGCCGAAGCGCACAACAATCTCGGGGCGGCCCTGGCCGTGCAGGGGCGGCGGGACGAGGCGCTCTCGCACTTCCGGGAGGCGCTCCGCCTGAACCCTGATTACGCGGAGGCGCGGAACAATCTCGGTCTTGCCCTGGCCCAGGACGGCAAGCTGCGGGAGGCGGCCGAGCAGTTCGCGCGCGCGGTCGCGCTGAATCCCGAATGGATCGACGCGCGGAGAAACCTGGAGCAGGCGCAGCGGCTGCTGGGTCGCTAGATAGCGAAGCGGAACAGTCTTGCTCGCGAGGAGACGGGAATTGCTTGGACGGGCCGCTAGAGGGCGGGCGCGACGGCCGCGGAGGGCGCGACGGGCGTGCGATCGGCGGGCCGCGCCGCGAATCGCGATTTCAGGCGAAGGGCCGGCGCCTCGATCCAGCGGTAGGAGGCCGCGGCCATGGCAAACGTGATCACCCACGCCGGCACGATTCGCGACGGGAGGTATTCGAGGATACCTGAGGCCCACAGGGCTCCCGCGAGGAAGAACACGGGAAGGTGCCACAGGTAGAGGGCGTAGGAGCGCTTCCCGATCCACACGAGCGGTGACCAGGCGAGAAGGGGAGCCAAGCGCGATCCGGGCCGCAGCACGTCCACGATGAGGATACCCGCGGCCACCGCCACGATGGTGCTCGCCCCCCGCCGCGCATAGTCGTCGGGCAGGCGCGCCATCACGAGAACTGCCACCAGCACGGCGGCAGCGGCCAGCACGGCGGCCTGCCATCGCCACCTCGTCGAGGCCGACGGGTTGCTCCCGCCGCGGATGTACCCCCACGACACGAGGCAGGCCGTGGCGCACCCGATGAGGATGGGATCTGCGTGCGCGTCCGTGCCGAGGTAGAAGCGCCGGCCCGTCGCTCCGCTCACCGCCAGGTGATAACGGAGGAGGATCGATCCCAGGGCGGCGAGGAGGAGACCGGCCACGAGCAGCCATCGCGCGCGCACGCGGCGGAGGAGCAGCGCGAGGACGGGTGGCCACACGAGATAGAACTGCTCCTCGATCGACAGCGACCAGGCGTGCCCGAGCATGCCCTGGGGAAGCCCCGCGATGGCCGCCCAGTTCGCCACGTAGAAAATCACGGCGAGGACGAAGAGCGACATGCCGCCGACGCGGGCGGGGCCCGCGGTGGCGATCATGGCCACGCCGGAGACGATCACCACGGGCACGAGGGCGGGGAGAAGCCGAAGGGCCCGGCGGAAGTAGAAGTCACGCAGGGAGATGCTTCCTATATTCGCGCGCTCCTCGAGCAGGAGCGTGGTGATGAGGAAGCCGCTCAGGGTGAAGAAGACGTCCACACCGAGGAAGCCGCCGTGGATCAGCCCCGAGTGGTAGAGCATGACGGCGAGGATGGAGATGGCGCGGATGCCGTCGAGCGCAGGGTGGTAGCCGAGCCGTGTCGTCATGCGCGGCTGTTCGACGGAACTATCGTGGACGGCGGGTGGCAGGGTAATGATCTACTTCTAACACGCTCCTCGAAGCCCCTCGGAGAGAATTGTGACACCGGTCCATGGAGGCGAGAACGGACCAAAAAGGTACGTTGCTACAACGAGTGATCGAGGACGGAGTCTCCGATCCGCGTTACTTCGGGTAGAAGGCTGGGGGGACCCACTGCCACTGATAGCCGCCGACGGCAACCTGCACCACCGTCCATCGCCCTGGATAGCCGTACCCTCTCGTAGTCTCGACGACAACATATCCAGGTACGGTTACCGGCACAGACTCCCACGTCGCCGGAAGGCTGCCAGGCTGCGGCACCATCATGTCGAGTACGTAGCTGCGCTCGGGAACTTCCCAGGTCCGAACTGGTGAACCGTAGGCCGTCGAAGCTCCGATTTGCCCGTCTCCCCACGGCAGCACCGGATACGGATTGTTTGACGGCGTCCGCAGCGTATTCGAGGGAGGCGTGATCGGCGTGCCGTAACTCGGGTAAGGGTTGGGCGACGGAGTCGCTCCCGGAGGCGACGGCGAATTGATGGGAGGCTGGCCGAGCTGAGCGCACACTACGGAGTACGACCAGAACACGAGGACCGCGGCCAGAACACCAGAAAGAAGCCTTGCCATAGCTGCGTCCCCCTTGCGGCCGTTCTGCGACTCGCCGCCGCTAGTCTAGCTCAGCCAGGGGCACCACTCAACCGAGCTCGGCGAGAGCCTCCAGGATCACGGGCGTGGGCACGTCGAAGACGATGCGGAAGCGGCCGATCTCCGGCGCGAGCACGAAGGGCACGCGCCCCTCCTTGGCTTTCTTGTCGCGCGCCATGGCCTCGACCACCCGCGCGGGCGCCTCTCCCACCTCGCGCACGGGCAGGCCCATCGTCTCGAGTAGGCGCACCTGGCGGGCGCGCGTCCCGGCGGCGGCCAGCCCCAGGCGCTCCGCCACGCCCGCTTCCGCCGCCATCCCGAGCGACACCGCCTCGCCGTGGGCGAAGCGCGCATAGCCGGTGACCGACTCGATGGCGTGTCCGATGGTGTGCCCATAGTTGAGCACGTGACGTAGCTCCGCCTCTTGCTCGTCGCGCTCGATCACGGAGGCCTTGAGGCGGCACGAGCCGGCCACGATCCGCTCGAGGATCTCGGGCTCGCGCTTGGCGAGAGCGGCCGCGTTCCGCTCGACCTCGTCGAAGTACCCGGCATCGAGCACGATGCCGTGCTTGATGACCTCGGCCAGCCCCGAGCGATACTCGCGCTCGGGCAGGCTCTGGAGCGCGCCCGTATCGGCGAGCACGAGGCGCGGCTGGTGAAACGCGCCGATCAGGTTCTTGGCGCGCGGATGGTCGATGGCCGTCTTGCCGCCGATGGAAGCATCCACCTGGGCGAGGAGGGTGGTGGGAAGCTGGACGAAGTGCATGCCGCGCATGTAGGTGGCGGCCACGAAGCCCGCGAGATCGCCCACCGCGCCGCCCCCGAGGGCAATCACGGCCGAGCCCCGGTCGAGCCCTGCCTCGAGCAGCCGATCCCAAGTGCTGGCGGCGACCTCGAGCGTCTTGGCGCGCTCGCCCTCGGGCAGGAGCACCGTGGTCACGTCGAAGCCGGCCCCGGCCAGGCTCTGCGCGACGATCTCGCCGTAGAGGGACTGGATGGCGGGATCGGTGAGGAGGGCGAGCCTGCGTCCCACGCCGAGCCGGGAGATCTCCGGACCGGCCTGCGAGAGCAGACCAGCGCCCACGAGGATGCGGTACGAGCGGGCGCCGAGCTTGACGGGGACGTCGATCATCGGACGTCCAGGCTACCAGGTCTTGAGGTAGTCGAGATAGCCCTGGTAGTTGCGGCGGACCTCGTCGATGCCATCCCCCGCGAACTTCTCGAGGAAGGCCTCGGCGAGCACGAGGGCCATCATGGCCTCGCCGACCACGCCGGCCGCGGGCACCGCGCAGACATCGCTGCGCTCCACCACCGCCTCCACCGCCTCCTTGGTCGCCGTGTCCACGGAGCGGAGCGGCTTGCGGAGGGTCGAGATGGGCTTCATGGCGGCACGCACGATCACGGGCTGACCGTTGGTGACGCCGCCCTCGAGACCGCCCGCGCTGTTCGACTCGCGGTGAAAGCCGCTGGCGCCGTCGAAGAGGATCTCGTCGTGGACTTGCGAGCCGGGACGGCGCGCCGCCTCGAAGCCGAGGCCGATCTCGGCGCCCTTGATGGCGTGGATGGAGCAGAAGGCGCGGGCCAGGCGGCCGTCGAGCTTGCGGTCCCACTGGACATACGAGCCCAGGCCCACGGGGCAGCCGAGGGCGACCACCTCGAAGACCCCGCCCAGGGTATCGCCGGCAGCCTTGGCCTGGTCGATCGCCTCGATCATGCGCCGTTCCGCTTCGGGGTCCGCGCAGCGGACTTCGGAGGCCTCGGCGCGGCGCCGTAGCTCTTCCCACGGGACTTCCGGGGCCCCGATGCGCACCCCGCCGATCTCCGTCACGTGGCTCAGGATGGTGATGCCGAACTCCGAGAGGAGCCGCTTGGCCACCCCGGCCACGGCCACGCGCGCCGTCGTCTCTCGGGCGCTGGACCGCTCGAGCACGTTGCGGATGTCGTGGTGGCCGTACTTCATGGCGCCCGCGAGGTCGGCGTGCCCGGGGCGCGGTCGGGTCACGGCCTTGGCGGCGGCGCCTGCGGGTGGCTCGCCCACGGCCATGGTCTGCTTCCAGTTCTCCCAGTCGCGGTTCTGGACGGTCAGCGTGATGGGACTGCCGAGGGTGCGGCCCCCGCGGACTCCGGAGGAGATGTGGGCCTGGTCCTGCTCGATCTTCATCCGACCGCCGCGCCCGTAGCCGCGCTGGCGACGCGCGAGATCCGCGTTCAGGTCGGCCTCGGACAGCTGAAGTCCGGCGGGGACGCCGTCGATGACGGCGGTGAGCGCTTCCCCGTGGGACTCGCCGGCCGTGAGGAAGCGGAACTCCCCGCCCAAGAGCCCTCGCTACCGCGGAGCGATCGGCGTCAGGGCCAGGCCGGCCCCGCCCTGCCCCTGCAGGATCGACGGCGTGACGAACACGACGAGCTCTCGCCCGGTCTCGTTGTTCTCCTTCTGCTTGAAGAGCCAGCCGAAGATCGGGATGTCGCCGAGGAGCGGCACCTTGCGCACCGTGGTCGACACGGTACCGTTGGTGACGCCGCCCTCGAGACCGCCCGCGCTGTTCGACTCGCGGTGAAAGCCGCTGTCGCCGTCGAAGAGGATCTCGTGGTGGACTTGCGAGCCGGGACGGCGCGCCGCCTCGAAGCCGAGGCCGATCTCGGCGCCCTTGATGGCGTGGATGGAGCAGAAGGCGCGGGCCAGGCGGCCGTCGAGCTTGCGGTCCCACTGGACATACGAGCCCAGGCCCACGGGGCAGCCGAGGGCGACCACCTCGAAGACCCCGCCCAGGGTATCGCCGGCAGCCTTGGCCTGGTCGATCGCCTCGATCATGCGCCGTTCCGCTTCGGGGTCCGCGCAGCGGACTTCGGAGGCCTCGGCGCGGCGCCGTAGCTCTTCCCACGGGACTTCCGGGGCCCCGATGCGCACCCCGCCGATCTCCGTCACGTGGCTCAGGATGGTGATGCCGAACTCCGAGAGGAGCCGCTTGGCCACCCCGGCCACGGCCACGCGCGCCGTCGTCTCTCGGGCGCTGGACCG
>VAYJ01000226.1 GCA_005888465.1 Actinomycetota bacterium | reverse complement strand
TGCGGCGATCCAGGTGCGCACGTACCTCGGGCAGTTGACGATTCGGCTCCCGGTGGCCTCCACGCCCGCCAGAAACTGGACCGCCGCTCGGTCGACCCGTGTGACGTTCTGGAGATCGAGGGTGACGCGACGGTCCGTATCGCTCGTGAGGAATTTCTGCAGCCGGGCGGCGTGCTCGCGATCGATGTCTCCACTCAGCGCGAAGACGATCGCGTCCGGCGTCGATGAGCGATAGATTCGAAAGGTCACCCGCGTTTCTCCCTGGCGTTCTCGAGAGAGCAAATTGCCGGCCAAATGCAAACCATTGGTTCTATTGAAGGCCGGGCGCGCGTTCGCAAATGTCTCACGACGGCTCGCGAAAGATCATTGATGGTGCGCCCGCTGACAGGTTACGTACGTCCACACCCACTTCACGAAGACGCTGATGCGCAGGCTCGAACACGATCGCGTCCGGCGTGGATGATCGATAGACTCGAAACGTCAACCGTTCTCCCATGACGTTCTCGAGAGAGCAAACGGTTGGTCAGACGCAACGCATTGGTTCTATTGGTCTCCTTAATGTGCGGCAATTAGATGAGTGACGACGGGGGGCGTCCCGCCGACGTGAAACCGTCGAATGCGCTCCTGGACGGCGCGATCCCTCAGGGTGACGCGCTCATGCTGCCGTAGATGCTCCACCCAGGACTCGACGACGAAGCTTTCGACGTAACGCCCCTTGTGTCCTGGATCCTGGTAGACGGCCCAGTTGACGGCGCCGTCGCGGCGGCGAATAGGCTCGAGGTCGCGGATGGCCTGCGTAAATGCGTCTGCTTGCGAAGGGTCTATACGGTATTCGACCTCGACACGGACCGGGCCTTCGTCCGGAGCCGGGACGAGATCGAGGTGAGGCTCGGGCCAGTGCGCCGACGGCGTGAGATCGAGCGTGGTCACCGCCCGCAACGGCCATCGCCGGATGGCGGCAAGCCCCAGGAGCGCACCACCAGCGGACGACGCGAGGGCAATCGACGCGCCTACATGCTCGGCGACGAAACCCCACCATGCGCTTCCGAGGCCAAGGCCACCCTGGAACACCAAGAGGTAGATAGCGAGCGCGCGAGCCCGCACCCACGCGGGGACAGCGGTCTGAGCGGACCCATTGAGACCGGCCATCATCGCGATCCACGCGACGCCGCCGAGGATCATCGCGATGCCGAGTCCTGGAATGAATCGCCAGAAGGCGGTCAGCGCGCTCATGACCGCGAAAATGACAGTCGCGAGGCCGATGACCACGTCGAGCGGCAGCCGGCGCTTCACGCGCGGTAAGAGCGCGGCGCCGGCGATGGCGCCGACACCGAGGCAACCGAGGAGAAGACCGTAGCCCAAGGCACCGAGGCCCAGGTCTCGATGCGCCACGACGGGCAACAAAGCCCAGAACGCGCTAGCACAGACGATGAACAGTCCCAGCCGAACGAGCACGGCGACGAGCGGCGGAGCGTGACGCGCGTAGCGGATGCCGGCTCGCGTCGCGCCGATCACTCGCTCCGCGGGAAGCAGGGCCCGCGGCGCCCCGCGGCGCCAGCGATACACGACGACGAGCACGGCGACGAATGACACAGCGTTGAGCGCGAACACCAGAGCCGGCCCGGCCGCCGCGACCAGAACACCGCCAAGGGCGGGCCCGATTGCACGGCCGATGTTCACGGGCAACGCGTTGAGCGTCACCGCGCGGGTGAGCTCGGACGCAGGCACGAGCTCTGACGTTATTGCCTGCCAGGTCGGCGCGTTCATCGCCACGCCGACCCCGAGGGCGAATGTCAATGGCAGGGGGGTGGTTGCCGTCACCAGGCCCAGGAACGCCAGCACAGCGAGCAGTCCGGCCGCCACGAGCATCCAGCTCTGTGTGACGAGCAGCAGTCGTCGCCGGTCCACGATATCGGCGACCGCGCCCGCCGGGAGCCCGACGACAAAGACCGGAAGGCTCGTCGCGCTCTGCACGAGGGCGACCATCAACGGAGATGGCGAGAGCGACGTCATGGCCCATGCCGCGCTGACGTTCTGCATCCACGTCCCGATGTTGGAGACGAGCGAAGCGATCCACAGCGCGCGGAATACCGGATGCGACAGCGGAGTCCAGGCCGACTCGGCGGTGCGCCCATCAGAACCCATATTTCAACTCGACATTGAAATACGTGGAGTCATGGCCTCCAGCGCGGCGGATCACATCACCGATCTGGAAGCGGACGGCTTCGACGGCGGCCGCGAGGTTCGGCGTGATCGCCCAGTCGGCTCGGAGCTGCCAGTACACCCCGGACCACCGCCCCGCCTTCCCGGCCGTGCCCGGGACGGGCATGTTCGGCTGGACGTAGACGGCGTCCGCCGTCGTTTCACGCCATTGCAGGCCTGCGGCTACCATCAGCGCCAGGTTGGCGATCGGCTTGACGGTAACTGAGGGCTTCAGATGAATCAGATTCACGTACCCCGTGTAGCCCGCCAGGGTGAAGTAGTAGCCGTTCGGAAACAGCGGATTGAACGTGCCGAGCGTGTTGTCTCCGGCCTTGTGATCGCCCGACGCTGCATCGATCTGGAGTCCCAGACGCGGCGCCCAGTCGAGGTTGGTGATGGTGTACCCGCTGCGACTGCCGACCGCCCAGGCGCGGATCTCCTTGCCGCCGATGTCTCCGAACTGGGCCATCGCCTCGATGTCCCAGTCGAGGCCGCGGCGCACGCCGGCGTAGTGGATATCGAAGTTGTCGCGGCGCTCGTCGCCGCGCGCGTCGAGAAAGCGGGTCTTGTCGAGAATGAAGCGCGAGTAGTACGCCGACAGGTCACCGGGGCCGACGTTCTTACGCTCGGCCCTCACGCCCCCGTACTGGAAATGCTCGCTGGAGAAGTCGTCGAAGAAGTGCTCGTGGCGATATTGAACCGGCATGCTCCAGAACCCGATGACGCGCCACTCGCGCTGCTCCCAGTCCAGCCACGCGGCGTCGTAGGCCTGCCGGACGTTCGGACCGTCGCGCACCGAGA
>VAYJ01000225.1 GCA_005888465.1 Actinomycetota bacterium | reverse complement strand
TGGAAGCCGTGGTGCCGGCCGCCCGCCTCCGCGGCCATCGGGACAAGGGCCGTCAGAATTGCCAGCAATCCCAGAATCGCCAGGGCCTTTTTCATGGCCGCTTCTCCTTCGCGCTAGGCTCGCTTCAGTGCGTCGGTCTGGATCGGAAGCTGCCTGATGCGCTTGCCCGTTGCCGCGAAGATCGCGTTGCACACCGCCGGGGCGACCGTGGGCACGCCCGGCAGGCCGAGTCCGCCCGCCGCCTCCCCGGAGTTCAGTATATGCACATCCATGACGGGCGCTTCGTCAATTCGCAGCATGGGATAGTCGGTGAAGTTGGTCTGCTTCACCCGCCCGCGATCGATGGTGATCTGGCCGTAGTACACGGCGGTGAGCGCGTAGATGGCGCCGCCCTCCATCTGGGCCTTGACCTGGTCGGGGTTGACGGCCAGGCCCGGGTCGATGACGCCCACCAGCTTGTGCACGCGCACCTTGCCGTCGGGCGCCACGGACACCTCCGCCACGTGCGCCGCGTAGCTCGCATAGGAGAAGCAGACGGCGATGCCCCGCGCGCGGCCCGCGGGAAGGGGGGAGCCCCAGTTGGCCTTGCTCGCAGCCAGCTCGAGCACGGCCTTGTGGCGCGGGGCCTTGCCGAGCAGGCTGCGCCGGAACTCGAAGGGATCCTTGCCCGCGGCGTGCGCCATCTCGTCCACGAAGGTCTCGACGATGAACGCGTTCTGCGAGGGGCCGACGGAGCGCCAGAAGCCGAGGGGAATGCCGTAGTCCTTCTCTACCCACTCCACCCGCACGTTGGGAATGTCGTAGGGCATGTTGCGGGCGCCTTCCATCGCGGAGGCGTCGATGGTCCCCGCCTGCGCGCGGCCCTTCTGGATGAGGATGCCGGGGCCGACCACGCGATTCCACCACGCCACGGGCTGGCCCTTGTCGTCGAGGGCGGCCTTGAAGATGTTGTAGGTCGCGGGACGGTAGAAGCTGTGCTGGAGATCGTCTTCGCGCGTCCAGATCACTTTGACGGGCGCGCCGACAGCCTTGGACGTCTCCAGGGCGTCCACGATGAAGTCCTGCTCGCCCCGCCGTCCAAAGCCGCCGCCGAGGAAGGTGGTGTTGACGACGACCTTCTCCACGGGCACGCCCGAGATGCGCGCCCCCGTCATCTGTGTGCCTCCCGGATTCTGCGTGGGCGCCCAGATCTCGCAGGAATCGGGCTTCACGAGGGCCGTGGCGTTCATCGGCTCCATGCACGCGTGCTCGAGGAAGGGCACCTGGTAGATCGCCTCCACCGTCTTGCCGCCCGCGGCGAGGCTCTTGTCGGCATCGCCGTCGTTGCGCGCGACCTGTCCCGTCTGGCCCGACGCGGCCTCATACCCCTGGCTGATGCTCGCGCTGCTCACGGCGGCCACCGGACCCTCGTCCCATTCGACCTTGAGCGCCTTGCGCCCACGCGTCACCGTCCAGAACGAATCGCCCACCACCGCGACGCCGTTCGAGACCTGGACCACGTGCTTGACGCCCCGGATGCGCTTGGCCGCGGTGGCGTCGAAGCTCTTGACCTTGCCGCCGAAGACGGGGCAGCGCTCGATCGAGGCGATGAGCATGCCCGGCACCTGGACGTCCATGCCGTAGATGGCCGCACCGTTGATCTTGAGTGGCGTGTCGCGACGGGGCATGGCCTTGCCGATGTAGCGGAACTGATCTGGCGTCTTGAGCTTGGGGTTCTGCGGCACGGGCAGCTTGGCCGCCTTGTCGACCAGCGCGCTATAGGGCAGCCGTCGCCCCGTCGACTTGTGAACGACCGCGTCCGGCTCCGTGGTCACGTCGTCCAGCGGCACGCCCCACTCGTTGGCGCCCGCCTGCATCAGCATCTCGCGCGCCGCCGCTCCCGCCTTGCGCAGCATGGTGATGTGATCGCGCACGCCGCGGCTGCCGCCATAGGACTGGCTGTTCGTTATCGGATTCGCGTAGAGCTTGGGATTGGCGGGGGCCTGGTCGACGCGGACCTTACCCAGATCCGTATCGAGCTCGTCGGCCACGATGGCCGGCATGGTCGTCAGCGATCCCTGACCCATCTCGACGACGGAATTGACGATGGTGACGAGGCCGTCGCGATCGATCTTGATCCACTGGTTGGGCGCAAAGACACCGGTCGCTTGCGCCAGCGCCGTGCCCCGCCCCGTCACAGGCAGACGGAAGCCCACCACGAGACCCGTTCCCACCGCGAGGCCGCCCTTGATGAGGGCGCGTCGGCTGATCCTAGCCTGGGTCGTCTGCAGGGTGGCCATCATGCGCCTCCCTTCTTGATCTGGGCGGCGCGGTGAATGCCCGCGCGGATCCGCTGGTACGTCCCGCAACGGCAGATGTTACCCGCCATGGCGTTGTCGATATCCGTGTCCGTCGGCGTGGCCTTCTGGGCAAGCAGCGCGGCGGCCGAGAGGATCTGCCCCGACTGACAGTAGCCGCACTGAGGCACGTCGAGCTCGATCCACGCTTTCTGGACGGGATGGTCGTTCTTGGCGGACAAACCTTCGATGGTGGTGATCTTCTTGCTCGCGACCGCACCGGCCGTGGTGACGCAGGAGCGCACGGGCGAGCCATCCACGAGCACGGTGCAGGCGCCGCAGACGGCGACGCCGCAGCCGAACTTCGTACCCGTGAGATTGAGCTTTTCTCGGATGACCCAGAGCAGGGGCATGTCGGGCCGGGCGTCGACCTGCCGTCTCTTCCCGTTCACGGTGAGCGTGATCATGGGTCCCCCTAGTTCTTGACTCCCGAGTCCTTGAGGCCGGGCATGGTGAAGCCGGCCCCGTCCAGCTCCTTGACCAGCGACGCCCTTTGCTCGGGCGTGAGGGCGACCAGGGGCGGTCGCACCGTTGCCCATGATGCATCGCCGCCATGGTGCGCAATGGTGGCCTTGAGGGCCGGGATCATCGGATAGCGCGAGACGATGCCGCGGATCTGGTCGAGCTTGGCCTGCTGCTGATCGGCATCCGCCTCTTTCCAGGTGGCGAAGAGCCTGGCGATGGGGCCGGGATTGATGTTGGCCGTCGCGCTGAT
>VAYJ01000048.1 GCA_005888465.1 Actinomycetota bacterium | reverse complement strand
CCGACCGAGACCGAGTCGCAGGAGACGCTCGACGCGTTCGCCGACGCCATGCTCCAGGTGGCGCGCGAGGCAGAAGCGAGCCCCGAGCTCCTGCACGAGGCGCCTGTGACCACCCCGGTCCGGCGCCTAGACGAGGTTCGCGCGGCCCGCGAGCTGAAGCTCCGCTGGTAGCGCTCCGGCGCGCGCGGGAAGGCGACCTGCCCGAGCTCGCCGACATCTGGTTTCGCCATGAGATCGAGGAAGGGTTCATGCCCTCCGCCGGGCCGCCCAGCCCCGACACCTACCGTCATCACCTCGACCACGGCGAGCTGTGGGTAGCGCAGAACGCCGATCGCATCGTGGGGTTCGCGTGCAGCGACGTGCGTGGGCAGGTCCGGTACCTGTCGGATCTCTTCGTACGGTCCGACGCCCAGCACGCCGGCGTGGGACGGGCGCTCCTCGAGCAGGCGATGCCCGCTGACGGGCGGCTGCACGCGACGCTCTCGTCGAAGGATCCCCGCGCACAGGCGCTCTACGCCCGCGCCGGCATGACGCCGCGATGGCCCCACTTCGCGCTCAGCCTGGAGCGTGACCACCTGCGCGGCGACGCGCCGGCAGGCGGGGTGGCGATCGTCGAGGCCGGTGACGTGGAGGCGATCGAGGACATCGACGCAGAGATCGGTGGGCGCCCCCGGCCGCAGGACCTCCGCTATTTCGCTGACCGGCTCTCGGGAACAGCGCTGTGGTTCGAGCGCGCCGGCCGCCGCGCGGGCTACGGGATGGTCACGCTCGTGCGGCCCTGGATGGCGGCGGCGGGGGACGAGGCTCACGTCGGTCCGCTCGCCGTGTTCGATGGTGCCGACGGGCCCGCCTGCGCGACGGCGGCGGTCCGCTGGGCTCTCGAGCGAGCGCCGTCCGTCGCGATCGACCTCCCCGCGATGCACCCGGCGCTCCGGCCCCTCCTGGACGCCGGCTGCCGGATCACCTACGTCGAGCTGTTCATGGGCGACGAGTTCGCCGACACGCGCCGCTACCTTCCCTCGGGAAGCGACCTCTTCTAAGCGGTCAACGACCCTCGGTCACGTAGTCGCCGACCGCCCACACGCCGGTGGGGGAGCGCGAGGCTACCCCCAGCAGCTCCCTCGATCCCCCGAGCCGAACCCCCGCGACGACCCGGAAAAGCCGTCGGCCAGGCCGCTGCGCTCCCCGCCCGGCCTGACGCACTCCCCATGGCGATACAACAAGGCGGGAGCCGAACGGTACGGGCTGGCCCGGTGATCGGGTCAACGAAGATCCGAGCAACTTTCCATAATGTCGATTATGGGCGATCGGGCGTGATGCGCCTGAGGAGCCGGTCGCGGGCCGCCCACTGCGCGACCTTGAAGAGCGCCTCGACCACAATCGCGCGCGAGAGCTTCGAGCGACCGTGCTCTCGCTCGCTGAACGTGATCGGAACCTCCCCGACCCGATAGCCCGCGCGCCAGGAACGGTACGCGAGCTCGATCTGGAAGGCGTAACCGTCGCTTCGGATGCCGTCTTGAAGGAGGACCTCGAGGAGCGGGCGGCGGAAGACCCGGAAGCCGCTCGTGGCGTCGGTGAGCGGGAAGCCGAGAAGCACGCGGGCGTAGCGGTTCCCGGCCCGGGAGAGCGCGACCCGTGAGCGGCTCCAGTTCGTGACCGCGCCGCCGGGGACGTAGCGGCTCCCGATCGTCAGGTCGAATGACCGCGAGCCCTCCAGGAGCCCCGGGAGATCCTCGGGGCGGTGGGAGAGGTCCGCGTCCATCTCGACCATGCGGTCGTAGCCCTCGTTGAGCGCCCGGCGGAACCCGGTGAGGTAGGCGCTCGCCAGGCCCGACTTGCGAGGTCGCCGCAGGAGCCGGCAGCGCGGTTCGTCGGCGGCGATCGCCGCCGCCAGGTCGCCGGTGCCGTCCGGCGAGCCGTCGTCGATCACCAGCACGTCGGCTTCGGGCACCGTGGCGAGGACTCGCGTCACGACCTCGCGGATGGTCGCGCGTTCGTTGTACGTGGGCAGGACCACGAGCGTTCGCTCCGGCGCAACCCCGGCGCCGTCGGCGATCTGCTGCCGCTCCCCCGCCGGGGGAGGCGCTCCGCTCCCCCGCCGACGCGGCTCGAGCAGCATGGCGAGGACCACGACGACCGTCGCGATGGGGAACCAGTCGCCGAGCCGGACGTAGATTGTTCGCGCCGAGGACGAGGGAACGCTCGCGCGCAGGATCGCGGGGACGAACAGGCCGGTCCGCTGGACGATGCGGCCGCGGGGATCGATGACCGCGCTCTCGCCCGAGATGGCCGCCTGCACGACCCACCGTCCGGTCTCGACCGCGCGCAGCTCGCTCATGATCACGTGCTGGCGCGTCGCCGAGGACTGCGGCCACGTGGAGTCGTTCGTGCTCACGACGATGATGCCGGCTCCGTCGGCGACGAACCGGCGCACCAGGCCGGGGAACGTGTTCTCGAAGCAGATGGGGGTGCCGACCGCGACGCCGTCCACGCGGAAGAGTCTGAGCGTCGTGCCCGGCTGCAGATCCACGAGGTCATCCCGGAAGCGTTGCGTCCATCCGAACAGCGAAGGGTACGGGATGTGTTCACCGAAGGGGACGAGGTGGAGCTTCGTGTAGCGCGCCTCGATCTCGCCCGCACCCGAATAGAGGAGGACCTGGTTGCTGAACCGTCCCGCGGGCGACTGGCCGATGGCGCCCACGAGCGTCGGGGCACCGACGGCGCGGATCGACCCTGCCACCGGCGCCCCGACGGCCGGGTCAACCGACGGGTCCACGGCGAGCGCGTTCTCCGGCCAGACGGCAAGGTCGGGCGGGTCCGTCGCGAGCTGCGCGTGCAGCCGGATGTGGTTCTCGGCGACCACCCCGCTTTGCAAAAACCGGTCGGAGGCGAGCGACCGTGGGACGTTCCCCTGGACCACCGCGATGCGCAGGCGCGGCCCTGCGGCGGCCGGGAGCGGCACCAGCGTGGGGAGTAGGACGGCCGCCAGGCCCAGGCCGGCGGCGAGCACCGCCTGCCGTGGCCTCGCACGAACGGACCCCAGCGCCGCCAGGACCAGGGCGTTCACCAGCACCACGACGAACGTGACGCCCCAGACCCCCGTCACCGAGGCGAGCGGGAGCAGCAGGCGGTTCCCGTGCTGCGTGTAGCCGAGACCGCCCCATGTGAACCCGCCGAGCGGCCAGGACCCGCGGATCGCGTCGATCGCCGTCCAGAGCGCGGCGGTCGCGAGCGCGGTCCGGATCGGCCGCCCGCTCCGAACCACGAAGGGCAACAGAACCCCGAACAGGGCGACGAAGCCGGCTTCGACGACGACGAGCGGGAGCCACGCGATCGGGCCGAAGGCGAGCAGCCACGACAGGAGGATGGCGTCATACACCACCGCGAAGGTGAACCCGAGCAGCGCTCCCCGCGCGGGGCGGGTTCCGCCCATGGACCACAGGAGTGGGACGAGAGCGACGAGCGCGAGCGGACCGAGATCCGCGGGTGGACTGGCCAACGATGCGAGCGCCCCGGCCGCTGCCGCCGCGCCGAGCGCGACGGGCAGCGGCCGCTGCCCGGGTCTCACGCGCAGTCTCGGCAGTACATCCGCTTCTTGTCCGCCAGCTGGCTCCGGTGCTTGACCAGGTAGCACTTGCGGCACTTGAACTCGGTCGGCTGCTGCGGGATCACCTTGACGGAGAGCGTCTCGAGGCGCTCGTCGCGCCCGAGCGACAGGACCGAGTCCTCGTCGTCGTCTTCCTCTGGGGCCGGTCGCTCCTCGGGCTTCTTGGTCAGGATATCCTCGAGGCTCGCCTCGTCGGGCTCCGGCTCCTCGAGCGCGACCTCGCCGCCCTCGGCTTCCTCTTCTTCCTCGTCCCCAGGAACGGGTATGACGTCGTCCTCTTCATCTTCCACGTTGCTGCCTCACAGGTTCGGTCGCTGGCCCCCGAACGTGCTGGTTCGTGCCCCGATCGGGGTGGGACCATACCCCACGGTGAGTGAGGAAACCAGCCACGTCCCGGCTTTGTTCCAGGGGTGGGCGGATCCGGAAAAGGAAACGGACCCAAGAGACCTTTGGGGCCGCATCCGCCGGGGCGGTTGCGTTCTCTACTCGGCCTCTTGGGTCCGAGGCCCGCAGCCCGAGGGCCACGAGCGGGCTGAGTCTAGGCCGAGCGAGCACGACTGTCAATCCGGGCTTCAGGGTCCACGCTCCCCCACTCGAGGCTTCGCGGCGCCAACCCTCAACTGCGGATTGAGGGGACGATGCCGGGTCGTGTCGTGGCTGACCGTATGCTGTGCGCCGATGGTTTCCCTCCGGGCCGACCCCTGGACGCCCGAGTACGGCATGGGATTCGACGTCGCGAGCGACGAGGAGCCGGCGGCGCGCGTCGATGCCTTCGTCGAGACGAACGAGTGGTCGGCGGCCCTCGCTCCGGCGGTCGCGTCGCCATGTCCCGTGTGGTTCGTCGACGGCGTCCGGCGGGTCGAGCTTCGCGTCCTGGGCTCCGACGACGGACGCCGCGTGCCCGGGCTCTTCGGCGCGTACGCCGTCGGCTCGGTGCGCGCCGACGGGCGAGCCTCGTTCGGCGAGCACCGGGTGTTCCGCTCGGTCATCCTCGCCGGCGGGGTCATGCCGCCGGCAGTCGAGGTGCGCGTGGGGCCGAGCCGCTTGTCGTTCGAGCCGGCCACCGACCCGGGGACGGAGCCCGACCGGCCGCTCTGGCGCCTCCAGCAGCAGATGCGGGCTGCGGAGGCGGGGCTCGCGGCCGGCGCCGCGGCCGAGCCCGGGTCGCTCGTGCTCGTCGACGGACCCCTCACGTTCCGCGACCCGACGCTCGCGCCGGTCGTTGGCGTCATCAAACGGTCCTCGCAGCAGTACCTGGAGCCCGAGCAGGACGCCCTGGTGGGGCGCCTCCGGCCGGGCGAGCGAACCCCGCTCTTCGGGATCGGCGACCCCGAGGAGCCGGTCCGTCGCTACGCCTGGTACGCGCGCGTTGCGGTCCTGCCCGGCCCCTGGCACGATCGCGCGGGGATCGTCCGCTGCGAGGTGCGCGTGGGCGTGGGCCGTGACGCCGCCGTCACCCTCGCGGACCGCGTGTCGGCGCTCCTCCCCTTCTTCGCCGGGCGCGGGACCGACGCGCGGACCCCGCAGAACCTGATCCCGGTGGCCGCCCTCGAGGGCTGGCTCCGCCACCGGATGGGCAATCATGCGATCGTGCGGCGGGCGCTCGTGGCCGAGCTCGCCGGACAGGAAGGATGACGACATGGACGAGGTGAGCGAACCCGTCGGGATGGTGCTCGGGACCGAGGACGCGACGCCCTTGACGTTCTGGGTCGGCGTCGCACCCGACGCCTATCTGTCGGGGATCGTGCAGGACGCCCGGGCCCGGCACGAAGGGGCGTCCTTCGACACCGACGTCTTCCTCATTGACCGGGGCATCCTTCCGGTGGAGACCGCCGTGGCGGCGCAGGTCGTGGTCACCCGCTTCGAACCGGAGATCTTCGTCCCGCCGCTCCCCGGCCTCGTCGCCTACCGCGCCCGCGGCAAGGACCGGGACGAGGCGCTGTACTTCGATCAGATGCAACGGCGCATCCCGGCCGGCCTGTCCCGGGACGGCGAGCCCGTGTTCCTGGACCTCGACTTCCTGGACGGCTCCCGAGGCGCGCACGTGAACGTCTCGGGCGTCTCGGGGGTCGCGACGAAGACGACCTACGCGCTCTTCCTCCTCTATGCGCTCTTCCACTCCCCCGGCCTGGGGGGTGCCGCCCCCAACACCAAGGCGATCGTGTTCAACGTGAAGGGCGAGGACCTTATGTGGCTCGACCGGGGGAACCGGCGCCTGTCCCAGGCCGATCGGGCCGACTACGAGCGGCTTGGCCTGCCCGCCGGGGCCTTCGAGTCCGTGGCCCTGTGGGCTCCCGCGCGCCCCGGCACGGGCGGCACCGCCCTGCCCCAGGTGGAATCGCGGGCCGAAGGCGTGTCGGCCTACTACTGGACCGTTCGGGAGTTCGTGCGCGAGAAGTACCTCCGATTCCTCTTCGCCGAGGCCGACGACGAGCGCTCCCAGATCGGCGACCTCGTCGCGCGGGTCGAGACGTACCTCGACCGCGACGCCGAGGACGACCCCGAGCACGACGCGACGGTGCTGCTGGACGGCGTGCCCGTCCGGGACTTCGACTCCCTGTGCGAGCTCATCAAGGCGAACGTCGAGGACGAGCACTCGCCCTGGCGGGGGCGCCTGTCCGACGGGACGGTGGCGGCCTTCATCCGCCGGCTCGACGCGGGCCGTTTCCGCATGGGCCACCTGATCTGGGGCCGCGACGCCGAGGACGCGTCCCACCACCGGATCGACTGGGAGGGTGCCCAGGTCACGGTCGTGGACATCCACGGCCTGCACGATCGCGCGAAGCGCTTCGTGACCGGCGTCGTGCTCAAGCGGTTGTTCGAGCACAAGGAGCGGATGGGCCGGCGGGAGCCGCTGCACTTCGTGGTCCTGGACGAGCTGAACCGCTACGCCCCCCGCGAGGGCTGGAGCCCCATCAAGGAGGTGCTCCTTGACGTGGCCGAGCGCGGGCGTTCCCTCGGGATGATCCTGATCGGGGCCGAGCAGACCGCCTCTGAGGTGGAGCGAAGGATCATCGCCAACTCCGCGTTTCGAGTGGTCGGGCGGCTGGACACCGCCGAGGCGGCCCGGAGCGAGTACGGCTTCCTGCCCGCCATCACGCGGGCTCGCGCCTCGATCCTGAAGCCGGGCTCGATGATCCTGCAGCAGCCGCACATCCCGATCCCGCTCCAGGTGCGGTTCCCGTTCCCCAGCTGGGCGACCAGGGCCGAGGAGGCGGGCGACGTTGGCGGGCGGGACGCGTTCGCGCCGTTCGAGGCCGACTAGGACCGGGTCCGGGGCCGGCTCCAGGTGATCCGAGCGAGGTCCCGCCATCGATCCAGGAGCGACGCGTCGCCCTCGACGTTCATGCGCTCCGCGGGCAGGCGGTTCCAGAGGAAGAGGTGCAGGTCGGAGGCCTTGGCCGCGATGGTGCACTCCGCGGGCTCCCCTTCGTCGGCGAGCACGTCGAGCGCCTGATCTCCCACGCGAGCCAGCCACTCGTGGCCGGTATCGGTCGCTCGCACGCGAAGCATCCAGGTGGGCTCGCCCAGCGGATCGCCGTCGGCCCGCACGAGGAAGCCCCGGACGAGCTCGTCCACCCCATCCACGGCGAACTCCGGCTCGAACGGCGTGAACCGGCCGCTCGGGCTCTCGGCGTCGGCGCGGTGGATGGCCGTCTCGTGCGCCTGGCGCCTGGCCCAGAAGGCGAGCGGCGACGGCGCAGGCAGGAACGTCCAGCACGCGAGGTCGGGGGCGGCCGACTCGAGCGTGCGCACGAGCGCCGCGTGGCCCTCGCGGTACCAATCCAGCAGCCCTAGATCGTCCGGCAGCGGGCCGGCGACGCCCGCGACGTCCCTGATGCCGAGCGCCCGGCGCTGCGTGATGTGGGCCGCGGCCCATCGGTGGACGTCACCCATGTGTTGCAGCAGGTCCCGCATCCGCCAGTCGGGGCACGTGGGGATCGATGCGTCGAGGCCGGCTCGTGCTGCAGCCTGGGCCAGTAGCTCGCCCTGGCGTCGAAGCTCGGCGACGTGCTGGGCGACCTCCACGCCGTCAGCCCACGGTTCGCGCGTTCACCCGGAACTCGCCGGCGGTCGTGGCCGCCTCCTCCAGGCCCCAGGCCACGATGCGCGTCGGGCGGACCCGGACGAACTGGGCATCGAAGTTCGCGAACCGCGGGTTGATGGACTCCCCGCCCGTCTCGTGGAGCTCCGCCGTGCCTCGGATCTCGATGGCGCGCGCCCGGCGGGGGTTCTGCAGGACGTCCTCGATGAGGAGCGTCACCTTCGCGTTCTTCCCGACGTCCCGCCACTTCTTCGTGCTACCGAACGAGACGCCGCCCACGTCGATCGCGTCCTCGGACTCGTTGTAGTGCAGCGTCGTGGGCGTGAGGTGCGGCTGGCCGTCTGGCCCGACGGTGCCGATGGTGCCGCGCATGCGCTCGCGCAGGTAGGCGATCTCCGCCTCGGTGAACACGCTCGCCATCTCTGCATCCTAGCCCGATCGCGCCGTTCGGCGGGCCGTCATAATCCGGCCATGCCGCCCGAGCCGACGCGAAGCCTCTGGCGGCATCCCGACTTCATGCGGCTGTGGTTCGGCCAGACGGTGAGCCTCCTCGGGTCGCAGGTCACGCTCCTCGCGCTGCCCCTCACCGCGATCCTCGTGTTCAAGGCGAACGCCTTCCAGGTGGGCATCCTCTCGACCGTCGAGTTCCTCCCGTTCGCGCTGCTCGGGCTCCCCGTCGGTGTCTGGGTGGACCGGCTCCCGCGCCGGCCGATCCTGATCGCGACGAACCTCGGCCGGTTCGCGGTCATGGGATCGGTCCCGCTCGCCTACGCGCTCGGGATCCTGCATCTCGCGCAGCTCTACGTCGTTGGCTTCCTCTCGGGGGTCGGCACCGTCTTCTTCGACATCGCCTACGTCCCTTACGTGCCGTCGCTCGTGTCCCGCGATCGCCTCGTGGAAGCGAACGCGAAGCTCGAGATGTCCCGCTCGGGCGCCGAGCTCGGCGGCCCCGGGATCGCGGGGCTGCTCGTGCAGGGGCTCTCCGCGCCTGGCGCGATCCTTGCCGACGCGGCGAGCTACCTGGCCTCGGTGGCCTCGCTCCTCGCTATCCGAGCCCGGGAGATCCCGGTGGTGCGGCCCGTCGGTGAGCCTGAGCGCATGCGCCGACAGATCGGGGAGGGCCTTCGCTTCGTCGCCCGCAACCGGCTGATCCGCCCCGTGGTCGGTGGGGTCATCATCGGGAACCTGTTCCTGCAGATGGGCCAGGTGTGCCTGCTCCTCTTCGCGGTCCGGGCCCTGCACCTCAGCCCGGGCCGGATCGGGGTGCTGCTCAGCCTGGGGAGTGCCGGCATGCTCTTCGGTGCCCTCGTCGCCGAGCGCATCAGCACGCGGATCGGCATCGGGCCGACCATCGTCGCCGGCGCGTTCATCGTGGGGCTCGGCGGCGTGTTCGTGCCGCTCGCGACGCCCGGTTCGGCGACGGCGCTCCTGCTCGCCTATGGGCTGGTGGCGACCTTCGGTGGGGTCATCTTCAGCGTGAACGGGCGAAGCTTGCTCCAGGCGGCCACCCCCGACCGGATCCTGGGTCGCGCGTTCGCGACCCACCGCTTCATCTCCTGGGGGGTCATCCCCATCGGCGCATTCCTCGGGGGTGTGCTCGGGACTCACCTCGGGCTCCGGACCACGCTCTGGATCGCGGCCGCCGGCGAGATGGCGGCGTTCCTGCCACCGCTGCTCTCCCCGGTCCGGACCCTGCGTCGGCTCCCCGTCGCCCCGTGAGTTACACGCATGTGATTCCTGTCTCTCGCGGGCGTAGGCTGTCCCCGTGAGGCTGCTGCACACGGGCGACTGGCACGTCGGGCGGACGATCCGTGGGCGCTCGCGGGCCGAGGAGTTCGCCGACGCGCTCCGCGAGGTCGTCGGCATCGCGCGCGAGGAGGCCGTGGACGCCGTGCTCCTGGCGGGGGACGTCTACGACCAGCGCTCCCCGTCCCCGGAGGCCGACGCGCTCGTGTTCGAGGCGCTCGTGCGCCTCTACGAGGCGTCGATCCCTGTCGTCGCGATCCCCGGGAACCACGATGCCGCGAGCCGCCTCGGCGCGCTCGCGCAGCTCCTTCGTCCGATCGGCGTCGTCGTGGTCCCCCGGGTGGTCCCGCCGTCCGACGGCTCGCTCGTCGAGGTGGCGTCCCGCGACGGCTCGGAGATCGCCCAGGTGGCGTGCCTGCCGTTCGTCCCCGAGCGGCGTTTCGGCGACGCCGCCGCGCTCTTCCGCGCGACCGAGGCCTGGTATCAGAGCTACGCCGAGGGGATGGGCCGGCTCATCGAGGCGATGTGCGAGCCCTTCCGCCCCGACCGCGTGAACGTGCTCCTGGGCCACCTCTTTACCGACGGCGCGATCCCGGGCGGCGGGGAGCACCAGATCACGATCGGGATCGAATACGCCGTGTCGCCGTCTCGCCTGCCCGCGACGGCCTCCTACGTCGCGCTCGGCCACGTGCACCGCCCGCAGGCCGTTCGCGGGGCCCCCTCGCCCACGCGCTACGCCGGTTCGCTGCTGCAGCTCGACTTCGGCGAGCGAGAGCAGACGAAGTCGGTCGCGATCGTCGAGGCGCATCCCGGCGTGCCCGCCAAGGTGCGCGAGGTGGCGCTCTCTGCCGGGCGGCGCCTGGTGGACGTCCGGGGGACGGTGGACGAGGTCCTGGCGAAGGGCCGTGGGCTTCCCGACGCCCACCTGCGGGTCGAGGTGCTGACCGAGGGACCGATGCCGGGCCTGAACGACCGGGTGCGGGACGAGCTGCCGAACGCCGTGGACGTGCGAATCTCCTACGAGCGCGTCGAGGCCGAGCCGGCGGGCCCGCCCGTCTCCTCGCTCGCCTCCCGGGACCAGTTCATCTCCTTCTACCGGACGGAGCACGGCGTCGACCAGGTGCCCGCCGAGGTGCTCGACGCCTTCGACGAGGTCGCCGAGCTGGAGGGCGCGTAGGTGCGCCCGCTCCGGCTCGAGCTCCGCGGCTTCACGGCCTTCCGCGACCCCGTCGACGTGGACTTCTCCGAGCTGGACGTCTTCGCGATCAGCGGCCAGACCGGGTCGGGGAAGTCCTCGCTGCTGGACGCGATGACGTATGCGCTCTACGGGAGGGTCGAGCGCGTCGGCGACCGTGTGAGCCAGCTGATCAGCCAGGGGCAGCCGAGGATGGCGGTCAAGCTCGAGTTCGAGGTGGGCCGCGAGCGCTACCGGGTGACCCGCTCCACGCCGTCAAGAGGCGCGACGAAGATCCTGCTCGAGCGCGCCGACCCGGACGGGGCGTGGGTACAGGCGGGTGAGGGCGCGGACAGGGTGAGGGACGCCGAGCGGATGATGCTCGAGCGGATCGGCCTGTCGTACGACGGGTTCACCCGGTCCGTGCTGCTGCCGCAGGGCCGGTTCCAGGAGTTCCTGGTGGGAGACCCGCGCAAGCGCCGGGACATCCTCACCGAGCTGCTCGGGCTCGCCGTGTTCCGCCGGATGGCCGAACGCGCCGGCGCGATCGCGAAGGGGTCGAGCATCCGGGCCCAGACGATGCAGGACCTCCTGGAGCGGGAGTTCGCGGACGCGACGCCCGAGGCGCTGACCGAGGCGAAGCGGGCCGCCAAGAGCGCCGCTGCGGCGGAACGGACGCTCGCGAAGACGGCCAAGGAGCTCGGCGCCTTGGCCGCCCGATGGGATCGCGAGCGGGCGGCCGGCGACGAGCTGTCGGCGCTCCTGGAGGAGGTCGGGGGCCGCCGCGTCGAGGTCGAGGAGGCCGCACGGGAGCTGGCGGGGCTGGGCGAGCGGGCGAAGGCGTCCGGGGCGGAGCTTCGCGCGGCGGTCGCGGCCGCCAGGGCGGCGGCGGATCTCGAGGCGAAGGCGCTCAAGGCGCGGGAGGAGGCCGAGGCCTCCTGGGGACCCCTGGTTGCGCTCGTGCAGGCCCGAACCAGAGCCGAGGGGCTGGCCGCGCTCCATCGGGCAGCCCAGGCGGCCCGCGACCGCCTGGCTAGTGTCCGGTCGGCCGCTCCCGGTCTAGCAGTCGCGCTCGAGAGGGCGCGGAGCGCGCTTGCGACCGCCCGGGAGAGCGCCGACGGGGCGGAGGCGGCCGCAGCCGAACGCGAGCACGCGCTGCTCCAGGCCCAGACGGACGACCACGTCGCGGCGCTCCTGGCCGGTGCCCACGCCGGCGATCCGTGTCCCGTGTGCGGGACCCGGCTCGCACGGGTTCCTCGCCGTGCCGCCACCGCAGCCCTCGCCCGCTCGCGGGCGGCGCTGGAGAGGTCGCGCGCCGCCGTGGCGGCGGCCCACGAGGAGGTCGTGGTCAGGGAACGGGCAGCCGAGGGCGCGGCTCGCGAGCTGGAGGCGTCGCTCTTCGAGGAACAGCGGCTCACGGAGGACGTGAGCGCCCGTGACGCCGACGTCGCCGCGCTGGTCGCGGAGCTGCAGGGCTCGCTCGGCGACCCGCTCCCGCTCGAGCCGGGGCGCGAGCTTGCGGCGCGCGCCGACCGGATGGAGGCGCTCCTGCAGGCGGAGCGGTCGGCCGCCGAGCGCTGCCGCGAGGCGGAGCAGGCGCAGTCGAGGGCGGAGCACGAACGCGATCGCGTGGCCGCCGCGACGGCCCAGGCGAGGACGCGCGTCGAGTTCGATCTCGCGCCCATGGTGTCGCGGGCACGGTCATCGGCGGGTGGGAGCTTCGCGGCTCCCACGCTCCCCCGGCTGGCACGCTCCGCGGACCCTGCAGCCGCCGCCGTCCACGCGGACGAGGTGGCCACCGCCCTCGGTGCCCTGGCGGCCGCCCTCGGTGATGCGGCGACCGCGCGCCGGTCCGCCGCCGACGAGCTGGTGGCGAAGGCCAGGGGGCTCCTGCCCGAGGGGCTCGCGGACGACGCGTCGCCCGAGGAGCTGGCCGAGGCCGCCGCCGGTGCGGCTCGGGATGCGACGGCGGAGGCGGCGGCCGCGGGCCAGCGGGCCAAGGACCTCGCGGGGCGGATCGAACGCAGGCGCGAACTCGAACGCGACGCGACCGAGGCGAAGGCGCGCGCCGCCCGCTTCCACGCGCTCGCCCTGGAGCTTCGCGCCGACCATCTCATCGCCTACCTGCAGGCCGAGGCGCTCCAGGCGCTCGCCGCCGAGGGCTCGCGCCGGCTCGCCTCGCTCTCCGACGGCCGCTACCGCCTGGCGTGCCGGGAGGACGAGTTCTTCGTCGTGGACACGTGGAACGGCGACGACGAGCGAAGCGTCCGGACCCTCTCGGGCGGCGAGACCTTCCTCGCGTCGCTCGCTCTGGCGCTTGCTCTGGCCGATCAGGTGCGAGCGATCTCCGTCACCGATCGCGCCGGGCTGGACAGCTTGTTCCTGGACGAGGGATTCGGCACGCTCGACCCCGAATCCCTCCGCACGGTGATCGACGCGATCGAGCAGCTGGGCGGCGACGGCCGGCTCGTGGGGGTCATCACCCACGTCCGTGAGCTGGCCGAGCAGTTCCCTCGAATCGAGGTGGAGAAGTCACCGCGCGGGAGCCGCGTGGCGTTCGTCGCATAGGGCTCAGGTCGCGAAGACCTCTCGCCCGCGCGAGACCGTGAGCACCGGCCGGATGCCGCGCGGGTCGTCGGCCGAGACCGGGTCGGCGTCGTAGGCGGCGAAGTCGGCCTGCATCCCCGGGCGCAACCGGCCCTTCTTGTCCTCCAGGTGCGCGAGCGCGGCGCTGCCGGCCGTGAACAGGCGAACGGCCTCCTCGCGGTTCATCCGCTGGCTAGGGTCGTGGTGGGTCTCGAGCGCCCACAGGCCCTCCATCGGGTCGAGCTCGGTGATCGGCGAGTCGGAGCCCGCGCCCAACAGCAGCCCGCGCGCGAGGAGGGCCCCGAACGGGTTCATGGCGGCCGCTCGCTCGGACCCCAAACGGCGGTCGTACAGCGCGCCGGGATGGCCCCAGGCCGCGTCGAACGCCGGCTGGATCGAGATGGCGAGGCCGAGCGCCGCCGCCCGTTCGACCTGGTCCGCGGTGCAGAGCTCGAAGTGCTCGATCCGGTGGCGGCGCGCGCGGAAGTGCCGTCGCCCCCTTGAGTCGAGCGCCCGGTACACGCGCTCCCACGCGCCGACCGCCTGCTCGATCGCCGCGTCCCCGATCGCGTGCACCGCGACCTGGAACCCCGCGAGGTGGGCGTTGTGGAAGAACTCCGCCAGGCCGTCCTCCCGTTCGTAGAGCGCCCCCCGCCCGCGGTCGTCGCGGTAGGGCTCCGAGAGCGCCGCCGTTCGCGCCCCGATCGAGCCGTCCAGGGAGAGGTCGCCGCCGATCGTCTCCAGTCCGAGGTCCATGACGTAGGGGATGTCCTTGTCCGCGACGTACGGGACCACGTCGACCGGGAGCTGCGCGCGGTGCTCCATGAGCACCTCGACGTCGCGCCGGCCCCGCCACGCGGGGATGGCCATCTCGTGCACGCACGTGACGCCACGCGAGGCGGCGAGCGCCGCCGCCTGCAGCTGCAGTTCGCGGATCTCGTGGTCGGTGAGCGCTTCGTGGAACCAGCGCTGGACGCGCTCGTTGGCCTCGCGCCGCACGACCCCCGTCGGGCGCCCGACCTCGTCGCGCTCGACGCCTTCCAGCTCGATGGCGCCCGACTCCTTCAGCGCGGGAGCGTTCGCGAGCGAGAGGTGCCCGTCCGCGCGCACCAGGATGATCGGGACGTCCCCCAGGTCGTCGAGGTCGGGCCCAGACGGCAGCTCCGGCCGCTCCCAGTGGCTCTCGTCGAACCCGTGGGCGAGGACCTTCGCGGGATCGTGCGTGAGCTCCTCGGCGACCAGGCCGAGCAGCTCCTCGGCCGAGCGGGCCCGCTCGATGGGGATCCCGAGGCGCGACAGGCCGGTGCCGGTGAGATGCACGTGCGTATCGATGAAGCCGGGGAGGATGACGGTGCCGGGAAGTTCGACGAGGCGGTCGGCGGCCGGCGACTCGCCCACGCCGACGCGTTCGACGTGACGTTCGTCGACGAGGAGCCAGTCCCCGGTTTGCGGGTGGCTGAGCGTGTAGACGCGCCGCGCCCGGTAGAGCGTCTTCACGCGCGAAGTATAGGTAGGCTGGTGCCCGAGAAGGAGGGGCGACTCGTGACCGAGATGATCCACACGTCGGGGCTGGTGAAGCGGTTCGGCAATGTCGAGGCGCTGCGCGGCCTCGACCTGGACGTTCCGCAAGGCACCGTGCTCGGTCTGCTGGGGCCGAACGGGGCCGGCAAGACGACGGCGGTGCGCATCCTGACCACGCTTCTCGAGCCCGACGGCGGCATGGCCACCGTCGCCGGCATCGACGTCGTGGCCCAGCCCGACAAGGTACGGGAGCGCATCGGGCTGTCGGGCCAGAACGCGGCCGTCGACGAGTACCTGACCGGCTACGAGAACCTCGAGATGGTGGGCCGGCTCTATCACCTGGGAGCTCGCCGGTCGCGGGCCCGTGCCCGTGAGCTGCTCGAGCGCTTCGAGCTCGACGACGCCGGGGACCGCCCCGCGAAGACCTACTCGGGAGGGATGCGGCGCCGGCTGGACCTCGCCGCCGCGCTCGTGGCCGAGCCGGAGGTCCTGTTCCTGGACGAGCCGACCACGGGCCTCGATCCCCGCAGCCGTACACAGATGTGGGACACGATCCGGGAGCTCGTTCGAGGCGGATCGACGGCGCTCTTGACCACGCAATACATGGACGAGGCCGACCGGTTGGCGGACGACATCGTCGTGATCGACCGAGGGCAGATGATCGCCCACGGCCATCCGGACGAGCTCAAGGCCCGGATCGGCGGTGAGCGGGTGGAGGTGGTCCTCGCCGACTCGGCGCAGATCCCGGCGACGAAGGTCGTTCTCGCGGAGCTCTCCGTCGGAGAGATCCGGGTGGAGGAGGAGACCTGCACCGTGACGGCCGCCGTCACGCGTGGCGTGGACATCCTGCGGGAGGTGCTTGAGGCGTTGAAGGACCGAGCCATCGCGGTCGACGACGTGGGCCTGCGGCGCCCGACCCTCGACGACGTGTTCCTCTCCCTCACCGGCCACGCGGCCGAGGAGGCCACCTCGCAGTCGGACGGGAGGCGCGCGGGTCGTGACGAGGCGAAGGAGAAGGAGGTCGTGCGATGAGCAAGCTCGCTCTCACCCTGGCTGACGGCTCGATCGTCGCCAAGCGCAACCTCATCAAGATCAAGCGGGTCCCGGACATCTTCGTCTGGACCCTCATGTCCCCCATCATGTTCGTGGTGCTGTTCGCCTACGTGTTCGGCAGCTCCATCAAGATCCCGGGCGTGTCGTACCGCGAGTACCTGATCGCCGGCGTCTTCGTGCAGACGGTGATCTTCGGATCGACCTTCACGGGCGTCGGTATGGCCGACGACATGACCAAGGGGATCGTCGACCGGTTCCGCTCACTGCCGATGGCTCCGTCGGCGGTCCTGGTGGGAAGGACCGCGAGCGACATCGCGTACAACTCGACGTCGATCGCGGTGATGTCGATCACCGGGCTCGTCGTCGGGTGGCGCATCCGGACCGGCCCGCTCCACGCGATCGGCGGCTACTTCCTGCTGCTGCTGTTCGCCTACGCGATGTCGTGGGTCATGGCGTTCGTCGGGTTGAAGGTGGGCAGGGTCGAGGTCGTGAACAACGCGTCGTTCATGGTCATCTTCCCGCTGACCTTCATCGCGAACACGTTCGTGCGCAGCGATCTGCTGCCCGGTCCCCTCAAGAGCTTTGCCGACTGGAACCCCGTGTCGTCGGTCGCGCAATCGGTTCGGCAGGCGTTCGGCAACACCGGCAACCTGCCGCGGCCCTCCGCCTGGTCGCTCCGCCACCCCGATCTCTACACGCTCATCTG